>DASWCW010000279.1:0-10287 GCA_036395835.1 Xanthobacteraceae bacterium | reverse complement strand
GGCGGATGCTCCTGTAGCCCGAATGGAGCGGCGCGCAGTGCCGCGCAATCCGGGAACAGCCTCCCGGATTTCGCGACCGCTCTGCGGTCGCTCCATCCGGGCTACGGAAGTTTAGGTGCCACCGGCCAGCACAAACGCTGTATCCCCTACAGCCCGCCGCCGAGGCGCAATCCGGCGCGCAGGAATTTCTGCGGGTCGACCGCTTCGCCCTCGACTCTCGTCTCGTAATGCAGATGCGGGCCGGTGGAGCGTCCGGTCGAGCCGAGTTTGCCGACGGTCTGCCCGATCCGCACCTTGTCGCCGACGCGGACCTCGATGGCGGAAAGATGCGCGTAGCGGGTCGCCAGTCCGTTGCCGTGATCGATCTCGACCATCTTGCCGTAGCCTCCGCTCCACCCGGCGTGGCTGACGGTGCCGGCCGCGGTGGCGCGCACCGGCTCGCCTTCCTCCCCGCGCAGATCGATGCCCGTGTGCATGGCCGCGCCGTGCAGGAACGGGTCGACGCGGACCCCGAATCCGGAGCTCATGTCGACCTCGCCGGGGATCGGCTTGCGGACCGGCACGGCAACGAGCGTGCGCGCGAGCGCATCGACGTGGGTTCGGACGAGATGCACGCGATAGAGCTGGCGCTCGAACGCGCTCGCCTCGGCGAGCCTCGCCGGCACGAACGGCCCGCCCAAGGCCGGAGCTTTCGGCGCGCCGCCGGCCTCGATTCCGAGGTCGGTCAGCACGCCGCGCATGCGCCGGGCCTTGGCATCGTAACTTTCCTCGAGCGCGTTGAGCGTGGCGCTCTGGCGGGTTTCTAGGCGGTTCAACGAAATCTCCAGTCGCGCCAGCGTCGCCTCGATGCCTGCGGCTTTCGCCTTGGCGCCAAGGCCGCTTGCCGCGGCGGGCGAGGGCAGCGATTCGAGCTGGGCCTCGCGCTCGACGGGCGGCAGCAGGATCAACGTATCGCTGATCGGGGCCGGCTTGGGCGCCGCCGCGGAGAACCGCTCCGCGGGAAAGCCCGGGCGCTGCGGCTTGGTCGATCCGGTCGCGGCCGGATCGGGCAGCGAGGACAGCGTTGCGGCCCGGGATTCGAGCACCGACTGGCGGCGGACCAGGCGGTCGAGCTTCTGCTCGAACTGCTCCTGGTCGAGCAGCTGGCGGCCGGCGAGCCGGTCGACCTGCGTTCTCAGGTCCGCGATGCGATCCTCATAGGCGTATTGCATGTGCGTCTGGCGGGCGATCAGCCGCGCCAGCACATCCTCGCGAAAGGCGAAATAAGTCGCGGTGACGAGCGACCAGCCCGCCATGATCACGAGACCCCCGACGATGCTCCAGAACGCGACGGGCCCGAATCGAATCTGGCGTCCACCGTGACCGAAGGTGTATGAGCCGCGCGCGACGAAGCGCGCCGGCCGCGCGCGGTCGGGGTGCAGATGGTCGTAGTAATTCCCGTAAGCGGGATGCGAGGACCGGGACATCGGCGCTCCCACGCCGATCCGCGGATCGACGCCAACGACGCGATTTCATCCCGGCGTAGTTAATTTTCCGCAAATTCGCAGAAAACGCGGGCAATGCCTCGCCGCTCGAACGGCGGGACGGCTCGACCGCAACACAGGTTTTCTGCCGATCGAAGTCGCAGTCGAGGCGCTGCCCGCTGTGCGGCCATGCCTTCCTTTCGTCGTTTTCACGGGGTCAATCTGGTAGCACAATATACAAGGGCCGCATCGGGGGACGAAGCCGTAACCAAAAGCGGCGATCCTGGCCCCGAGAAGAACATTGCGGCCCGCATGGGCTGGCGGCTGCGGCGAGCGAGGGGACGCCCGATCGGGGCCATGGCAAACGCGCATCTCAAGGCCGGGCTTGCGGCGCTCCACCATGCGTGGGCGAGGCTCGACCTGCATTGGCGAGCGATGGCAGCACGAGACGCCCGCCGTAGCCGCATCAAAGGCCAGCCGGGCCGAGGCGCCCGCGCGTCTGCCGGCCGCCGGCGGCGCCTGCGCGCCTTTGCGATCGGCGCCGGGGTGGTGACGGGCCTCGCCGGTCTTGCCGCCGGGGCGTTGTGGTGGCGGCTCGGCAGCGGCCCGCTTTCGGTCGACATCGTCACGCCCTGGCTCACCGCGGCGGTCGAGGAGCGGCTCGGCGGAGGGCACCGCATCGAGGTCGGCGGCACGCAGCTCGAGCGCACGGAGGACGGCCGCGCCGCGTTGCGGTTGCGCGACATCATCGTGCGCGATCCCGACGGGACGGTGGTGGCGTCCGCACCCAAGGCGGAGGTCGGTATCTCGAGCCTCGGGTTGCTGACCGGGCATTTGCAAGCCCAGCGCCTGAGCCTGATCGGCGCCGCCATGGCGGTGCGGGTCGAGCGCGACGGCCAGCTCACGATTTTCGCCGGTGCGGACAAGCGCCCCATCGCCAAGACGCCGCTCCTCGCCGCCGCGGGCGACAATCTTCCGATGGCCGCCGCGGCGCCTCCCGCCGCGCCGGCAAAACCGAAATCGGCCGCCCCCGGCGCGCCCCCGAAAGCGCCGGCGCTCGCCGGGACCGGTGCGGCCGCGGCACAAGTTTCCCCCGATTTTTGGACGACGCTGCTCGGCTGGCTCGATGGTCTCGATGCGCTCGGGCCCGATGGCCGCGACTTGACCGAGATCGGGTTGAAGAACGGCAGCCTCGTCGTGGACGACATGCGGACCGGCAAGCGCTGGTCCTTTGCCGACATCAATCTGGGCATCACGCGACCCAAGGAGGGGGGCGTAGCATTCGCCATCAACTCGCGCGGTACCGACGGTCTATGGTCGATGACCGCCACCGTGACGCCGCGCGGGCAGGGCCGCCGCGCGATCGAGGCGGTTCTGCGCGACCTCTCGCCGAAGGATCTTCTCCTCGCACTGAGGTTGGGGGGAGATACCGCGGCCGAGGCAGACATGCCCATCTCCGCGATTCTCCGCGCCGAGATTGGCGCGGATGGCGTACCGCAGTCGATGGACGGCCGCATTCTGCTCGGAGCCGGCTACGTCGGGAACCCGGATGATCCGGACGATCGCATTCTGGTCGATGAAGGACGGATCGAGCTGCGCTGGGATCCCGCCAAGCGCCAACTCAGTGTTCCGATCGAGCTGCTTGCAGGCGCCAACCGCATGACTCTCTTTGGTCTGCTCAACGCGCCGCGCCAGACCGGCGAAAGCTGGGGCTTTGCGATCACCCGCGGCCTGGTCATGCTGGCTTCGGCCGACCGCTCGCGCGAAGCGCCGCTCGTGCTCGATCGCGTCCTGTTGCGCGGCCGGCTCGATGTGGCGCGGCGGCGCCTGGAACTCGACCAGGGCGATCTCAGCGGCATGGCCGCGAGCGTGGCGTTCTCAGGTGCGCTCGATTATTCCGGAGCCGAGCCGCGCTTGACCGCCGGCATGGCAGGCACGCGGATGTCGGCCTCGGCGCTCAAGCGGATCTGGCCGGTGTTCGTCGCCTCCAAGGTGCGCGCCTGGGCGATCGACCATATTCAGAGCGGGACGGTCGAACGCTTCGTGATTGCCGTTAACGCGCCCTTACCCACGCTCAAAGCTTCCGGGCCGCCGGTCCCGGATGACGGGCTGTCGGTCGAGCTCGTCTCGACCGGGGTGGCATTGCGGCCGGTCGAGACCCTTCCGGTCATCCGCGACGCCGATCTCGCGCTCAACATCATCGGCCGGAACGCAAAAGTGAGCATCGGCCGTGGCGTCGCGGAGCTCTCTTCCGGGCGCAAGCTCAATGTCGCCGGCGTTTTGTTCGAGGTGCCGGACACCTTTCCCAAGGCGCCGCCCGGCCGCCTGCGCTTCCACGTCGATGGGCCGGTGGATGCCGCGGCCGAGCTCGTGGGACTGGATCCCTTGCGCGAAGCCTGTGACCTGCAGCTCGATCCGGCAACGAGCCGCGGCTCCCTGGTCGCCAACGTGACGGTCGCGCTTCCGATCACCAAGGACATTTCCAGGCCTGCGGTCCAGTACGGGGTGGAGGCCGATTTCTCCAATTTCTCCGCCGAGCGGCTGATCCGGAACCAGAAGGTGGAGGCCGCCGCCCTGCATCTGAGCGCCAATTCCCAGGCCATTCAGGTCAAAGGCGATATGCGGATCGGCGGCACTCCGGCGAGCGTCGATTACCGGATCGGGGGCGGCACGGCGGACGTACGGGCCCAGGCCACGCTCGACGACGCCGCGCGCAGCCGGCTCGGATTTGAAGCCAACGGTGCGATCTCGGGACCGATCCCAGTCAAGCTCAGCGGCAAGATCGGCTCGACCGACCGCGACAGCCGCCTGAACATCGAAGCGGATCTCACCCAGGCAAAGATCACCGAGCTTTTGCCGGGCTGGACCAAGCCTCACGGCAGGTCGGCCCGCGCGAGCTTCGTGCTCGCCGAGAAGCCGCGTGCGACGCGGCTCGAGGATCTCGTC
Organism: Xanthobacteraceae bacterium; assembly: GCA_036395835.1. Classification (GTDB taxonomy): domain Bacteria; phylum Pseudomonadota; class Alphaproteobacteria; order Rhizobiales; family Xanthobacteraceae; genus AP-16. The sequence continues at coordinate 5,878 of DASWCW010000279.1, read as the reverse complement.
ATCGACGCACCGGGAACCTCGGTGAAGGGGATGGTCGAGATCGACAGCGACGGCGAGATCACGTTGGCAAGTTTCCCGGTTTATGCGCTCTCGGACGGCGATAAGGCTTCGCTCAGAGCCGAGCGCACGCCTGACGGCGTGCTCAAGGTGGTGATGCGCGGCGACGTCTACGATGGGCGCGGGCTCGTCAAGGGCGCCATGTCGGGGCCGGGCGGCGAACAGCCGAAAAGCGCCAGTCACGATCTCGATCTCGACGTGAAAGTCGGCGCGATGGCCGGCTTCAACGGGGAAGCGCTGCGCGGCCTCGATTTGAAGCTCTCGAGGCGCGCCGGCCAGATCCGCAGCTTCGGGCTCAATGCCAGGCTCGGCCAGGATGCGACGCTGAGCGGCGATCTGCGCGGCTATGCCAACGGCCGCAACGTAGTTTATTTCGAAACCAACGACGCCGGCGCGCTATTCCGTTTCACCGATACCTATCCGCGGATCGGCGGCGGGCAGATGTGGATCGCGATGGACCCGCCCACCGCCGATCAACAGCCGCGCGATGGCGTGTTGAACGTGCGGGATTTCGTCGTTCGCGGCGAGCCGGCGCTCGAGCGCATGGCCGCCGCCGAACCGATGACGGATGCGAGCATGCGCGGCCCCGTCACTCATGGGGTTTCCTTCTCGCGGTTTCGCGTCGAATTCACGCGCTCCCCCGGTAGGCTCACGTTGCGCGACGGCGTGGTCTGGGGCCCGACCATCGGGGCGACGATGGAAGGGCAGCTCGACTATGGGCGCGACGCCGTCAGCGTCCGCGGCACCTTCATTCCCGCCTATGCGCTCAACAACATGTTCGGCCGGCTGCCGTTCGTGGGTCCGTTGCTGGGCGGCCAGAACGAAGGGCTTCTGGGCGTAACCTACGAGGTGGTGGGCCCGCCGCACGCGCCCACCCTGCGGGTAAACCCGATCTCCGCGGTCGCGCCGGGTTTTCTGCGCAAGCTGTTCGAGTTCCGCGGCCAGCCGGCCGAAACCGCCGTTCCCTCGGAGTTCCCGACGCGGTAAGGCAGGGCCGCCACTCACACCGGCTTCAGCAGCACGTGGCGCTTCCTGCCGAGCGAAAGCTTGATCACGCCCTCGGCGGTGAGATCGCGGCTCGTGAGCATCGCGCGCTCGTCTTTGATGGCAACGTCGTTAACCCGCAGCCCGCCCTCTCTGATCTGGCGGCGTGCTTCGCTCGTCGACGGCACCAGGCCCGCCCGCACGAAGGCGGCCGGAACCGGAATGCCCGCCGCCAATTCCTCGGCCGGGATCTCGACGCTCGGCAGATTGGTGGCAAGCCCGCCTTCCTCGAACGTGGTCCGGGCCGTTATGGCGGCGGCCTCGGCCGCGGCGCGCCCGTGCACGAGCGCGGTCGCTTCCGTCGCCAGCACCTTCTTGGCCTCGTTGATCTCCTGGCCCTCGAGCGAGCCGAGCCGCTCGATCTCGTCGAGCGGGAGGACCGTGAAGAGCTTGAGAAACCGCACGACATCGGCGTCCTCGGTGTTGCGCCAGAACTGCCAGTACTCGTACGGGCTCACCATGTCCGGGTTGAGCCAGACCGCGCCGGCGGCGGTCTTGCCCATCTTGGCGCCCGAGCTCGTGGTGATGAGCGGCGAAGTCAGCGCGAACAGCTGGACATTGAGCATGCGCCGGCCGAGCTCGATGCCGTTGACGATGTTGCCCCATTGGTCGGAGCCGCCCATCTGCAGCACGCAGCCGTTCCGGCGGTAGAGCTCGACGAAGTCATAGGCCTGGAGGATCATGTAATTGAACTCCAGGAAGGACAGCTCCTGGTGCCGGTCGAGCCGCAGCTTGACCGATTCGAAGCTCAGCATGCGGTTGACCGAGAAATGCCGGCCGACCGCGCGCAGGAAATCGATGTAATTGAGCGTGTTGAGCCAGTCGGCATTGTTGGCCATGAGGGCATGGCCCGGCCCGCTGCCGAACTTCAGGAACTTGTCGAACACCGCGCGGATGCCGGCGAGATTGCGGGCGATCATCTGCTCGTCGAGCAATCTGCGGCTCTCGTCCTTGCCGGAGGGATCTCCGACCCGGGTGGTGCCGCCGCCCATCAACGCGATCGGCTGGTGCCCGGTCTGCTGCATCCAGTACAGCATCATGATCGACACGAGATTGCCGACATGAAGCGAAGGCGCGGTGCAATCGAACCCGATATAACCGGTGATCGCCGAGGATTGCGCCAGCCGGTCGAGCGCCTCGGGCTCCGAGACCTGGTGGATGAAGCCCCGCGCCGCGAGCACGCGCAGGAATTCGGATTTAAAGGCGCTCATGGGCGTGCCCGTCGCGGAAAAACCCGGCGCGGCAATTCCACCCGGGCGGGCCGGTGGTGTAACAGGTCTCCCGTCGGATTCAACCAAAGGAACGCCGCATGGACCCCGTCCGTGCCGTCGGCCTGATGAGCGGAACCTCGCTCGACGGCGTGGACGTCGCGCTGATCGAGACCGACGGCGAGCGGGTCGCGGGCTTCGGGCCAAGCGCCTGCCGGCCTTACACGCCGCCGGAACGCGAGCTGTTGCGCCGGGCGCTCGCCGATGCCGCGGGTCTTGCCGACCGCAACGCGCGTCCGGGCGCGCTTGGCGAAGCCGAGGCGCTGGTGACCGAAGCGCATGCGCAGGCGACCGAAAGCTTCCTTCGCGACCACGGGCTCGGCAAAGACATCGCGGTCGTGGGATTCCACGGCCAGACCGTGCTGCATCGCCCCGATGCCGGTCTCACCGTGCAGCTCGGCGACGGCCAGGCGCTGGCGCGGCGGCTGGGGATTGCGGTCGCGTTCGATTTCCGCGCGGCCGATGTCGCGGCGGGCGGGCAGGGCGCGCCGCTCGTGCCGGTGTTCCATCGCGCGCTGGTGGAGAAACTCGACAGGGCGGGTCCGACGGCAGTGCTCAACGTCGGCGGCGTTGCCAATCTGACCTATCTCGACGGCTCGCAGGCGATGATCGCCTTCGATACCGGGCCCGGCAACGCCTTGATCGACGATTTCATGCTGGCGCGTACCGGAAAAGCCCACGACGAAGGCGGGGCCGAGGCGGCGCGCGGGCGGGTGGATGAAACGTCCATCGCAGGGGTGCTCACGCACCCGTTCTTCAGCCTGCCGTTCCCCAAATCGCTCGATCGCAACGCCTTCCGGCTCGATCTCTCCGGCCACTCGGTTGCGGACGGCGCCGCTACCCTGACCGCGGTGACGGCGGTCGCGGTCGCGCGAGCCGTCGATTTGCTGCCGCGGCCGCCGCGCACCTGGATCGTGGCCGGGGGCGGCGCCCGCAACGCGACTCTGATGCGGATGCTCGCGGCGCGGCTCGCGCCCGCGACCGTGATCACCGCCGATGCTGTGGGTTGGTCCGCCGACGCGCTCGAAGCGCAGGCCTTCGCCTATCTGGCGGTGCGGACCTTGCGCGGCCTGCCGATCACGTTCCCGACCACGACGGGGGTGGCGCAGCCGATGATTGGGGGCGTGGTGGTTACGCCGTAATCCCTCTCCTGAATGGGAGGGTGGCGAGCGTCGCAGGCGCGAGCCGGGCGGAGCGCCTAGAAACAGCTAGCCAGCACCTTACCCCCGGCGCCCAGGATCATTTTGGCGTTGTAATTCTGCGATTTTGGTCTCGCAATCGACCAGGTCCCGCCGAAGCATTTCCGGGTCATCCCGAGCCCATACGTATTGTCCCGTGAGGAGCATGATCACCTCAAAAACGCCGACGACCTTGTCCTGGAACCGAAACTCTCGGGTCAAGATGAAGGCAAAGAGCAATGCGAGCGGGACCATCCATGCCGTCATCCCAATGTCGATGGCTCCAGCCCGCCACGCAAAAACCGCCCAGACAAGGAAAACAGGCAGGGCGACCAAACTGATTAACCGCAGCGCTGAAATCATTCGATCGTGCGCTCTCAACCGATGTGTGAGCCGATCTCGTTGCGCGAGAAGCTGCTGAAGATCTTGGGTGTCGTTCATCGCTCTTCCGTCTGGCCGATCGGCTGCATGCAACGGGACCATTTCTTGCCATCGAGACTAGGCGCGATCCCTCTCTTTGTACCCGACAATGTTTTTGGAGGTGTGATGACCCGCAGGCCCCTCAAAGGGATGCGGCGGTTAGCGTCTCAGACGCGAGCCGGCTGGGGATTGCTCGCACGCGAACCCCACCCCGGCGCTTCGCGCCGACCCTCCACTAAAAGGGGAGGGATCAAGCCGCGCTGGTCTTGCGGTCGCCCTTGAGCCGCTTGTCGAGATAGAGGTTGACCGCCTGCATCAGGGCTTCGACCTTGCCGTCGAAAAAATGGTTCGCCCCCGGAACGATTTTCTGGTCGATGATGATGCCCTTCTGAGTCTTGAGCTTTTCGACCAGGCTGGTCACATCCTTGGCCGGGACCACCGCATCCTTGTCGCCATGGATGATGAGGCCAGAGGAAGGGCAGGGCGCCAGGAAGGAAAAATCGTAGAGGTTGGCGGGCGGGCAAATGGAGATGAAGCCCTCGATCTCCGGCCGCCGCATCAGCAATTGCATGCCGATCCAGGAGCCGAACGAGAAGCCGGCAATCCAGCAGCTGCGCGCTTCCGGATTGAGCGATTGCGCCCAGTCGAGCGCCGAGGCGGCATCCGACAATTCGCCCTGCCCGTGATCGAAGGCCCCTTGGCTGCGGCCGACGCCGCGGAAATTGAACCGCAGCACGGCAAAATTTCGATGCGCGAACGCATAATAGAGCTGATAGACGATCTGGTGGTTCATCGTGCCGCCGAATTGGGGATGCGGATGGAGCACGATGGCGATCGGCGCATTCCTCTGCCGGGCCGGGTGATACCTGCCCTCGATCCGTCCTGCGGGGCCGGTGAAGATGACCTCTGGCATGGGCAGGGACCTCGACAATCGCGGAAAATGGGTATTCCTGCGCGCTTGACGCAAGCGACGCGCGCACGCTACGAGCTGCAAGCCTTCTAAGTTTTTGGGCCGCCTGGCGTTTTATCGGCTCGCGCCAAGGGCGGCGGCACGGGCGGCCCAGCGGCCCGCTTTTAGCACGATCCCGAAGGCAAAAAGCAAGCTCCGCATGAGATAAAGGGTGCAAGGATCGACATGGCAAGGGTCTATCTCGACTGGAATGCGACGGCCCCGCTGCGCCCCCAGGCCCGTGCCGCGATGATTGCCGCCTGCGAGCTCCGCGGCAATCCGTCTTCCGTGCATGCGGAGGGCCGGGCCGCCCGGGCGCTCGTTGAAGGCGCGCGCGCAGAGGTCGCGGCACTGGTGGGCGCCGAGGCGCGCCGAGTGATTTTCACCTCGGGTGCGACCGAGGCCAACATGCTGGCCTTGACCCCGCGCATCGAACTCGGCACCGACCGGCGTCCCCGGGATCTTTTGCTGGTCTCGGCCATCGAGCATCCGTCCGTGCGGTGCGGCGGCCGTTTTCCGCCGGGCGGCCTCGAGGAGATCCCGGTCACGGCCCGGGGCGCGGTCGATCTTGCGGCACTGGAATCGCGGCTCGCCGCGCTTTCTCGCGCAGGAAGCCGCGTGCTGGTCTCCATCATGCTCGCAAACAACGAGAGCGGAATCGTCCAGCCGATTCAAAACGCTGCCGAAATGATCCACGCGGCGGGCGGATTGCTGCACGTCGATGCGGTCCAGGCGGCCGGCCGGATTCCCTGTGCGGTGGATGCGCTGGGCGCCGATCTTCTCAGCCTATCGAGCCACAAGCTGGGCGGCCCCAAGGGTGCCGGGGCGCTGATCGTCCGCACCGAGGCGCTGCATCTGGCCGATCCGTTGATCCGCGGCGGCGGACAGGAACGGGGATCGCGGGCGGGCACCGAGGCCGTTGCGGCTCTCGCCGGCTTCGGCGCCGCCGCCGCGGCTGCATG
>DASWCW010000278.1:0-32464 GCA_036395835.1 Xanthobacteraceae bacterium | reverse complement strand
CCGACCTCCTGATCCACAGTCAGGCGCTCTAAACCAACTGAGCTACAGCTGCACGGGCTGCACCGATCGGCGAGACGCCGGAAACTAGGAGAGAAGGCGGGTATTGGCAAGGTCCGGCCAAGTACTTGACAGGTACTTGGGCGCGGACGAGCGGCAAGGATTTCGAGCGGCGAATGCCGTTCGTTCGAGCCCCCTGAGCAACCATTGCCGCAAAGATAAAGCCCGGGCGACGGGCCCGGGCTTTGGTACGCAACGCAACGCTACAACTCGGGATCGCGAACGAAGCCCGAACTTAGGCAACCTTGCGGAACGCCTTGGTGACGCCGCTCTTGAGCGGCTCGGCGGTCTCGGTCGCGACCTTCTGGGCAAGCGCCGCAAGCTCCTTGGTCTGCTCGGAGACGGCATCGAACTGCTTGCGCGCATGCGCGGTCGACAGCTCGATGATCTCGGAGAACGACTTCACGTCGAGAAGCTCACGCGCGTAATCGAATGCCGCATTGGTGTTGGCGCGGGCCGCCTCGATCACCTTGAGGTTATAGTCGGCAGCGCCCTTGGCGGCAGTCGTGTAGGTGTCCTCGAGCACATCGGTCGCCTCTTCGGCGGCGGCCTTCACGCGCTCGTAGGCATCCTTGGCCTGCGCCACGCTCTTCTCGGCGATCTCGCGGAAAGCCGCGGGAACCTCGAGCTTGGGCAGGTCGAACTTCGGCAAATCGAACTTCGGCAGCTCGAAGATCGAGCTGACCGGCGCGGCCGCTTTCACCGGTTTGGATTTCACACTGGTCGTCGCTTCCGTCATGGCACTCCTCCGTCACAGGGCGGCAGCATGTCCGGCTCTTCGAACCCGCCGCCGCCGGTCCGATGCCTCGAATGGATCCCGTCTCGTCCCCGCGGCGAATGTGCTCCACTCCGCCGAGCGCCGGGCAATTACGCGCCCGCTATATAACACTGGATATGGTGCGATGCAACATAACTACTGCATTGCAAAATGCAGGCGTCGAGGCGGCTCCGAAGAAACGCCGGCAACGGTCGTGCGATCTGAAGTCACGGAAATCGCAGGTGAATTTTCCTGACCCGCGGGGTCGGATGCGACAGGCGATTGCTTACGCGGGCGGGACTAGTCGCCGCAATTGTGAAGAAAATCAGCCCACCCGCACCGATGGGACACTCTGTCGCAGTGCAGCAGTCACAGCGGTCATTTCAGCCAAAAGGCTCGGATCGGCGATCACGAACCCGTAGGCTTGCCCGTCTCCTTGGCGGCCCTGCTCGCGGCCTCTCCGAGCTCTTTCGCCTGGTTGGAAAGCGATTCCATCTGAGCGCGGATGAACTCGGAATGGAGCCGGAGGATTTCTTGAACGTCCTTGGCGCGGACCAGCTTGTGCGCGAAGTCGAAAGAATTCGCTACGTTCTGCTCCGCGAAGGTCATGGCCTTCTTGCCCACGTCCCGCGCCCCGGCCTGTGCCACCGCGGCTTGACCTTCGAACGTGCTGACCGCTTGCTGGGCGGCCGCAATGAAGCCATCGAAGGCTTTTCTCGCCTGTTCGACGCTCTGCTCCGCCACCTGCCGCATTTCGGCGGGGATTTCGAATTTCGGCATGCGCTCCTGGGCCATCGTCGCCTCCCGTTTCCGGCGTCTTAACATGGTTTTGGCGCCCGGGGATCGCTGGCGCCTAGCACCGGTCAGTCAGCGTATCATAGTGCCGCAGGCGAATCGCTTTATAAGAAAGCCACACGCGGCGGCGGCGTTAACGTTATCCCTGCCTCCTGCAGCCGCAACGGCGACCCGACGTGGACGCCAGGGAACCCCCGCACTAATAAGGGTTCCTTTACGCCGGAGACGAAACGCCCGGGAGTAGCCGGTGTTGCGCATCCTTTACTCGCAATGACGAACCCGGTCCTCGCGCTGGTCCGCCACCCCAGGCTCTCGCCTCACGTGACGAGCCCGGTCCCGGCTTGGCTCTGCACGGTCGAGCCCCTGCGCATGGTCTGGACGAATGCGGCGGGCGCCCGTTTCCGAGGATCATCGAGCCCCGCAACCGTTACGCAGCGGGCGATTTCGCCAGGCGATCTTTTGGCCACCGATGTTGCGCGGCTCGCCGCCAGCCTACCCCATTCCGGCGCCGCGCGACTCGAACGGATCCGCGGGCTTTCGGCCGGTATCGGGCGCACGACGGTGTGCGCCTGCTCGCGGCTCGCGATAGACGAAGTCGCGGCGATCCTGATGGTCGCGGCCGAGCACGCAGCATCCGACATGCCGCTTGCGGAACGCGTCCGCAGGGCGTTTGCGGACGCGGAAGCGGCGATCGCGGTGTTCTCCCCCGATGGCGCGCTCCTTCATGCGAGCCCGGAGGGTGCCGCTCGGCTCGGCCAGATCACTACGCTCGCGGCTTGGGAGGCTGGTGCACTGGCGGCCGAGGCCCTGAACTGCGGGCGCGCAAGCGGCAACACGCGCATCGGGCCCGCGGAGCTCGAGCGGATCGGCAGCGGCGGCCATTCCGTCGTGCTCGCAATTTTCGGAGTCGAGCCCGATCGCTCGCAGCCCCTGCCCTCCGAGATCCTCGTGGACGAAATTCCGCCCCGGATCGGGCCTGCGCAAGCGCAGCCGGCTCCGGCGCCTCCCGCTGGGGAAGAGGCCGCAGGGCCTGCGGCCGAACGCAAACCGGAGCAGGCGGAACCCGCCGGGCCCGCCGCGGCCGAGACTGTGGCGGTTTCTCCTGGGCCCGAGCGGCGCCATCCGCTCCGCTTCGTGTGGCTGATCGACCCGGAGGGTCGATTTACCGTCGGCTCGACGGATTTTGCCGAGGCGATGGGCGGGCAAACCGTTGCGCAAATCGGCCGGATCTGGAACGAGATCGCCGCCGAGCTCGGGCTCGACCCGGAACAACGCGTGGAGCGTGCGATCGCCTCGCGCGACACGTGGAGCGGCATCACGGTGGATTGGCCGGTGGAGGGCAGCGCGGAGCGGCTCGCGGTCGAGCTTTCGGGACTGCCTGTCTTCGATCGGGATCGAACGTTTCGCGGCTACCGCGGCTTCGGCGTATGCCGGGACGTTGCGCGGGTGGCGGCCGCGATCGCCGCCCGAAGCGCCGCGCCGTCCGATGCCGCCGCCGAATCCAGCGCAGTCGATGTCCGCGAGCCTTCCGGCGCACAATCCACCGACTCGCGCCCGCAGCTCACGCTGGTGCCGGCCGCCAAGAATGTCGTGCCGTTTCGCGGCGCCGCCGGAAACGAGCGGCGGCCCGCGTTGAGCGCGGTCGAGCGAACTGCGTTCCGGGAGATCGGCCAGGCCTTGAATTCGGGGCTCCCGGAGCATTCCGGGGAGGACGCAAGACCGGAGGAAAAGCCTGCGCGCGGCGAGCACGCGGAGTTCCTCGCCGACGATGCCGGCGTGGTACCGAGCGCCTTTGCCCCCGGCTCTATGCCGGCCGCACCCAACGCGGCGGCGCGCGAACCCGAATCGATCGAACTCGACCGTCTCCCGATCGGGGTGCTGGTTTATCGCGGCAGCCGGCTCATTCATGCCAATCGCGTGCTGCTGGATTGGACCGGATACGAGGATCTCGGCGCGCTTGCGGCGGCCGGAGGGCTTGAGCGGGTGTTCGCCGAACCCGCCGCCGCGCTCGACCAGTCCGGCGAAACCGGCCAGACGCTCGCAATCATCACGCGCACCGGCGAGCCGCTTGCGGTCGAGGGCCGGCTGTTCAGCGTGTCATGGGGCGCCGAGACGGCATTCATGCTGGTGCTGCTCCAGGCCGGCGACCGGCTCAAGAGCTCGGAGCTGGCGCTCCGCCGCGCCGAGGCGGACGCGTGCGAGCTGCGGTCGATCCTGGACACCGCGACGGACGGCGTGGTCGTGATCGAGCGCGACGGCCGCATCGTCTCGCTCAACCGCAGCGCGGAAGCCTTGTTCGGCTACGAGAGTCGCGACCTCGTCGGCGCGCCGTTGAGCGATCTGTTCGCGCCCGAGAGCCAGCGCGCCGCGCTCGATTATCTCGACGGGCTGTCGCTCAACGGCGTGGCAAGCGTGCTCAACGACGGCCGCGAGGTGATCGGCCGGGTGCGCGAGGGCGGCTTGATCCCGCTGTTCATGACGATGGGCAGGATCGCGGACGGAACCGGCAAATTCTGCGCGGTGCTCCGCGACATCACCCAATGGAAGCGGGCGGAGGAGGACCTGCTCAACGCCAAGCGCGAGGCGGAGCGGGCGTCCTCGGCGAAATCCGATTTTCTCGCGAAGATCAGCCACGAGATCCGCACGCCGCTCAATGCCATCATCGGCTTCTCCGAGGTCATGATGGACGAGCGTTTCGGCCCGGTCGGCAACGAGCGCTATCGGCAGTACCTCAAGGACATTCACGCCTCGGGCGGCCATCTCGTGTCGCTGCTCAACGATCTTCTCGATCTCTCCAAGATCGAGGCGGGCAAGCTCGACCTCACCTTTACCAGCGTGGACCTCACCGCCTTGCTGCAGCAGTGCGTTGCCCTCATGCAGCCGCAGGCCAACCGCGAGCGGATCATCATTCGCACATCGCTGTTGCCCACCCTGCCGGCGGTCGTGGTCGACGAGCGTTCGATCCGCCAAATCGTGCTCAATCTGCTGTCGAACTCGATCAAGTTCACGGGAGCCGGCGGCCAGGTGATCGTCTCGACTGCGCTCACCGAGCGGGGCGAAGCCGTGCTGCGCGTGCGCGACACCGGCATCGGCATGAGCGAGAAGGAGATCGAGACGGCGCTCGAGCCGTTCCGCCAGCTCGCGACTTCGACGCGCTGGGGCTCCGGCGGAACCGGCCTGGGATTGCCGCTCACCAAGGCGCTGGTCGAAGCCAATCGGGCGACTTTCACGATCCGGAGCGCGGTGAATGCCGGAACCCTGGTCGAGATCACCTTTCCGTCGACCCGGGTGCTGGCGGAGTAGACGGCAGCCGTGCGGTCGTGCCTGCAAGCCGCCGGAGCCAAGCTCGGTTTCGCGCTCCGCCATAGGAACCGCACAGTCGATGCGCTAGGCTGGTCCGGCACACGAAGCTCGCCGGGGACGTACCGTGATCTCTCGCATCCGTCGCACATGCCTCGCCCTTCTGGCACTGCTGTTGGCCGGGCAGGCTCCCGCCGCGGCGGAAGGGGAGAGCGCCGATCTGCTGCTCGTGCTGGCGGCAGACGTGTCGCGCAGCATCGACGTTGCGAAATTCCAGCTGCAGCGGGAAGGTTACGCCTCCGCAATCACCAATCCGCAGGTGCTCGACGCGATCCGTTCCGGTCCGACCGGACGCATCGCAGTGTGCTTCCTGGAGTGGTCGGGGGTGGCGTCGCAGCGGCTCGTGATCGACTGGACGCTGATCGGGGATCCAGAGAGTGCCCGCCACTTCAGCGACGGCATCGTCGAGGCGCCGCGCTCGTTCGCCGACCGGACCTCGATCAGCGCCGGGATCGATTTCGCGATGGAGCAACTGGAACGCGCGCCATTCACATCGAAGCGCCGCGCCATCGACGTATCCGGCGACGGCACCAACAACAGCGGACGCGACGCCGGCGCGGCGCGGGACGACGCAATCGTCAAGGGCGTCACCATCAACGGTCTCGTCATCCTCAGCGAGACGCCGCTGGTCTGGAATCCGGAACACACCAATCCGGCCGGAGGACTCGCCGAATATTATCGCCGCAACGTCGTCGGCGGACCCAACGCCTTCGTCATGGTTGCGGAGAACTTCTCCTCGTTCGGGGCAGCGCTGGTCAAGAAACTGGTCGCCGAGATCGCCGAGGTTGCTTCTCCCGCGGCGGCCCGGCGCCTGTAGGCGCGGTCTTGATCGGCAACCACCCGGTCGGGTAGCGTCGCCCCGCTGCCGCTCGGTCGAGCAGCACGCGGGCGCCTTCCGCCGCCGATCATCCCGAAACGCCCAGGTGGGGTTCGATGAATAAGGTCTATTCCGACGCGAGGACGGCGCTCGCCGGACTGCTGCACGACGGCATGGCGATCATGGCCGGCGGCTTCGGGCTGTGCGGCATTCCCGAGACCTTGATCCATGCCATCCGCGATTCCGGCGTGAAGCATCTCACGGTGATCTCCAACAATGCGGGAATCGACGGGGTCGGGCTCGGCCTGTTGCTCGAAACCCGGCAGATCCGCAAGATGATCTCCTCCTACGTCGGCGAGAACAAGATCTTCGCGCAGCAATACCTCGCCGGCCAATTGGAACTCGAGTTCAATCCCCAGGGAACGCTCGCAGAGCGCATTCGCGCCGGCGGTGCCGGCGTCCCGGCGTTTTTCACCAAGACCGGCGTGGGGACGATCATTGCCGAAGGCAAGGAGGTGCGCGAGTTCGACGGCGAGAAATACGTGATGGAGCGCGGGCTCGTCGCCGATCTCTCGATCGTGCACGCATGGAAGGCCGATACCGAAGGCAATCTCGTCTATCGAAAAACCGCGCGCAACTTCAATCCCATGATGGCGACCGCCGGCAAGGTCACGGTCGCCGAGGTCGAGATCCTGGTCGATCCCGGCAAGATCGATCCGGACCACATCATCACGTCGGGGATTTACGTGCAGCGAATCGTGCCCGCGCTGAACGCACCGAAGCACATCGAGCAACGCACCACGCGGCCGCGCCCCTGAGCAGGAGACAACGACGATGCCCTGGTCCCGCGAAGAGATGGCCGCCCGCGCCGCCAAGGAGCTGCGCGACGGCTTCTACGTCAACCTCGGTATCGGGATTCCGACGCTGGTTTCCAACTACATACCGAAAGGCATCAGAGTGCAGCTGCAGAGCGAGAACGGCATGCTCGGCATGGGTCCCTTCCCCTATGAGGGCGAGGAGGATCCGGATCTCATCAACGCCGGCAAGCAGACCATCACCGAGCTGCCGACGACGAGCTATTTCTCCTCCGCCGACAGCTTCGGCATGATCCGCGGCGGTCATATCGACCTTTCGATCCTCGGCGCCATGCAAGTCGCCGAGAACGGCGATCTCGCCAACTGGATGATTCCCGGCAAGATGGTCAAGGGCATGGGCGGCGCCATGGATCTCGTCGCCGGGGTCAAGAAGGTGGTGGTCATCATGGAGCACACCGCCAAGGACGAGCCCAAGCTGCTGAAGCGTTGCACGCTGCCGCTCACCGGCGCGCAGGTCGTCGACATGGTGATCACCGATCTCGGGGTCTTCACGATCGACAAGCACAAGGGCGGCGGCATGACCCTCATCGAAATCGCCCCGAAGGTCACCGTCGACGAGATCCGCACCAGGACCGAGGCCGGCTTCCAGGTCGATCCGAAGCTGAATTGAGCCTGAAAGTCCTGCTCATGCGGGCTTGTCGTCTTTGGGGCTGAGCGAGCCGCAATCACCTTCCTGCCGTTGAAAAGGGGAGGGATGGGGAGGATCGCGACCGCTCTCCGACCGCGGAGCCTGGCCTTGATCCGGGCCGGTCGACCCTCGGGTCAAGCTCGAGGGCAGGCTCTCCCTTTTCCGGGAGAGGTAACCGGAGCAAGCTGGCGAGCATGTGACCCTTGATATCCGGGCGGCTCCGGCCGCGATCTGCGCGTGAAAGCCACGAAAGGGTCACAGAGCGGCGTCAGGAGTGGCCGACGCTCTGCCGGCCCTTCGTCGGCGCTCGGATCCTCTAAGGGTTGAACATCGTGATCGCGGCTGGCGGTTTCAAACGCGTGGGAATCCTCGTCGCTGCACTGGTTGCGGCCGGGGTGGCGGCGCTCGTGGCGATTTCGCTGCTCATTCCCGCCGAGACCGTACGCAACGCCATCAAGGCCGAGATCCGGGCGGTGACCGGCTTCGAGCCGCTGATTCGCGGCGAGGCCTCCGTTTCCCTGTTCCCGTGGGGCACGGTCAGCTTCGACGAGGTGAGCCTCGGCCATCAGGGCAGTGACGAACGGCCGCTTACCGCGGAGCGCGTGACTGCCCGGCTGCGGTTGCTCCCGCTGCTGTTCGGTCGCATCGAGGCCGCCGATCTTTGGCTGCTGCGGCCCAAAATTTCGATCCGCTTCGCGCCCGAAGCGGGCTCGAACTGGTCCGGCGTCGCCGAGGCGCTGACCGGCGCGCTCAAGCCGGCGGCAACCCTGGCCGACCCGTCGATGTCCTTCTCGGAAATCCGCATCGCCGACGGCACGATCGAAATCCGCGACGATGCACGCGGCGTCTTGGAGAACCTCTCCAACGTCGAGATGTCGCTCGCGTGGCCGGCGATCGCCAAGAGCTTCGTCGCCACCGGCCGCTTCGTGTGGCGTGCCGAACCGATCGACCTGAGCCTGAATCTCAACGATCTCTCCGCCGCGCTCGACGGCGAGCGCGCCGGACTCAAGCTGCGAGTGAGCGGCCAGCCGTTCCGGGCCGGCTTCGATGGCCACATCAGCCGGCGGCCGACGCTCAAGATGGAGGGCACGCTCGCCGCGGATACGCAATCGCTGCGAAATGCGCTGATATGGGCAGGCCAGAAACCGCTCCCGGGCAGCGGGTTTGGCCGCTTCGCGCTCAAGGCCCACACCACCCTGGTCGCCGGGACCGTGGCGCTGTCGGGGGTCAATATCGAGCTCGATGGCAACAGCGGGGATGGCGTGCTCGCGTTCGCGACGGACGGCCGGCCGACGGTGCAGGGTACGCTCGCGGCCGACGAGCTCGACCTCACGCCCTACATTTCGGCTGCGCACGTGCTGCGCGCGCGCGGGCGCGACTGGAGCCGCGTGCCGATCGCGCTCGATGGCTTGGCCGATTTCGACGTGGATCTGCGGCTTTCGGCCGCGCGCATCAATCTGGGGAACGCCAAGCTCGGCCGCACCGCCATCGGAGCCAATCTGCGCGATGGGCGCCTGACGCTCGCGATCGGCGAATCGCAGGCATTCGGCGGCGTGCTCAAGGGATCCCTGGCGCTCGCGAGATCGCAATCCGGCGCCGAGATCAAATCGCAGCTCCAATTCGCCAATGTCGACCTGGAGAGCTGCCTCGGCGATCTGTTCGGCATGCGCCGGATCGACGGCAAGGGCACGCTGGTGTTCGCCGTCGAAGCCGCCGGCGAGAGCGTGCTCGCGCTGACCCAAACCTTGAGCGGCACGGCCAGTCTCGTGGCCGAAAACGGCTCGCTGTCCGGGCTCAACATCGAGCAGCTGCTCAAGCGCTTGGAGCGCCGTCCGCTGTCGGGGGGCGGCGAGTTTCGCAGCGGCCGCACGCCGTTCGATAATTTGACCGTGAATCTGAGGCTTGCTGAAGGGACCGCAAACATCGAGGACGTGAGGCTGGAGAGCGCGACGGTGCGACTCGCGCTTGGGGGCTCGGCGTCGATCCCGGCGCGAGATCTCGACCTCAAGGGGACCGCCAGCCTGGTCGCTGCCGTGGCGGACAGCCCGCCCACGTTCGAGTTGCCGTTCGTGATCCAGGGGCCCTGGGACGATCCGCTGCTGTTACCCGATGCCGAGATCCTGATCCGCCGTTCCGGCGCCGCCGCGCCGCTGCTCGATGCGGTGCGCGATCCCAAGACCCGGGATGCGGTGCGCTCGGTCATCGACCGGATGATTCGGCCCGCGCCGAAAGCTCCGGCGGTGCAGCCCGCAGCGGCGCAGCCCGCCGCCGCCCCTTCGTCGGCCGCACAGGAGGCGCCGGCGCAACCGGCCGCCGCAGCCGCGCCGGCAGTCGGGCAAGACCCTGCTTCGGCTCCGCAGGAGGGTGCCCGGTCCGACGACGCCGCGAGCCACTGACGGGCGGGATCGGTTTCCCGAGCCCGCCGGCAAGCTTCGTCACAGCTTCGCGGTAAGATCCACGGGTTCGCGCTGCAACTCGCGGCGCCGGTTGAGCAGCGCGGCGGCGATGACGCCGAGCGCCACGGTCGCGATCATGAGCGTGCAGATCGCGTTGATCTGCGGCTTTACTCCCAGCCGCACCTCCGAATAGATCCGGATCGGCAGCGTCGTGGCGCCGGGGCCGGTCGTGAAGCTGGCGATGACGAGATCGTCCAGCGAGAGCGTGAAAGCCAGCAAGAAGCCCGTGGCGATCGCGGGCCGGATCAGCGGCAGCGTCACCAGCAGGAAGCTGCGCAGCGGCGACGCGCCAAGGTCCATCGCGGCTTCCTCGAGGCTGCGATCGAAGGTCAGCAAGCGCGATTCCACCACCACCGCGACGAAGCACAGCGTCACGCTGGTGTGCGCGATGGTGATGGTCCAAAAGCCGCGATCGAGCTCGATCGCGACGAACAGCAGCAACAAAGCCAGCCCGGTGATCACTTCCGGCATCACCAGCGGCGCGTACAGCAGGCCGGTGAACAGCAGGCGGCTGCGGAACCTGCCGCCCCGCGCGAGCGCCACCGCCGCGAGCGTGCCCAGCATCGTGGCTGCCGTGGCCGAGATCAGCGCGACGCGTACCGACACCCAGGCCGATTCCAGCATCGCGCCGTCGGCGAGGAGCTCGCGGTACCATTCGAGCGACCAGCCGCCCCACACCGTGACCAGCCGCGAAGCATTGAACGAGTAGATCACCAGGATCGCGATCGGCAGATAGAGAAAAGAGAGGCCGAGCACCACGCTGGCGATATTGAATGCCGAGAGCCCCTTGCGCATGGCATCAACGGCCTTCGATCTCGCGCGCCTGCTGATGCTGATAGATGAGGATCGGCACGATCAGCAGGCACAGCAGCACCACGGCGACGGCGGAAGCGATCGGCCAGTCGCGATTGGCGAAGAACTCGGTCCACAGCGTCTGTCCGATCATCAAGGTGGCGGAGCCGCCGAGCAGGTCAGGAATGACGAATTCGCCGATGATCGGAATGAAGCAGAGCAGCGATCCGGCAATGATGCCCGGCCGCGATAGCGGAATGGTGATGCGCCAGAACGCCTTCCCGGGCGGCGCGCCGAGATCGGCGGCGGCCTCGTGGAGCGAGACTTCGATTTTTTCCAAAGCCGCATAGAGCGGCAGCACCATGAACGGAAAATACGAATAGACGATCCCGATGTAGACCGCGGTGTTGGTCGAGAGCCAGCCGACCGGCTCCTCGACGATGCCGAGCGCTGTCAGCACCTGGTTGAAGAGCCCGTCGCGCTGCAAGATGTTGATCCAGGCGTAGACGCGAATGAGGAACGAGGTCCAGAACGGCAGCACCACCAGCACGACCAGCGCGGCTTGCAGCCGGCGCGGCGCCCGCGCCATCGCGTAGGCGAACGGATATCCGAGCACGAGCAGCATCAGGGTGGAGAACGCCGCGACCTCAAGGCTCTTCAAATATGCGGCGAGATACAGCCGGTCCGACGCGAGCGCCAGGTAATTGTCGAACGAAAGCGCGCCCACGAAGCGCTTGAAACCCTCCCAGCCGGCGGAAAAATCCAGCACCGGCAGGTAAGGCGGCTGTGCGATCGTCGTCTCGGACAGGCTGATCTTGAAGACGATGAGGAATGGGACGAGGAAAAACGCGATCAGCCACACGTAAGGGATGATCACGGCCCGACGCCAACGCGTCGTCCCGCTTGCTGCATCTCCCGCCGGCAGTGCCATCGGCCTAACGCGTCAGCACGATCGCGGCATCGGCCGGCCAGGACAGCCACACCCGGTCGTTCCAGCCGATCGCGCGCTCCAGCATCCGGGTGTGGTTGCTGAGCGTCGCTTTCATCAACGCCCCATCGTCCAGCCGCACCTGATAGACCGACAGATTGCCGAGATAGCCGACGTCCGCAACGGTTCCGGCGAGGACATTCTCGCGGGCTTCGCCCGGCCGATCGAGGCCGATGCGCACCTTCTCCGGGCGCAGCGCCACCCAGACCAATGCGCCCGGCGCGGCATCGACCGCCTGCGCGATCCGCAGCGCAGCGCCGCCGGTGCCCTGGATCAGGGATTCGCCGGGGGTGGTTGCCGCAAGGCGTCCTTCCAGCAGGTTCACGTCGCCGACGAAATCCGCGACATAGCGCGAATTCGATTGCTCGTAGATCTCGGCCGGCGTTCCCACCTGCACGATGTGGCCGCGCTCAATCACCGCCATGCGGTCCGCCACCGTCATCGCCTCCTCCTGGTCGTGGGTGACGATCACGAAAGTCGTTGCAAGCCTCGCCTGCAGCTCGATGAGCTCGAACTGCGTCTCGGCGCGCAGCTTCTTGTCGAGCGCCGCCATCGGCTCGTCGAGCAACAGCACCTTGGGCCGCTTGGCGAGCGAGCGCGCGAGCGCGACGCGCTGGCGTTCGCCGCCGGAAAGCCGATCGGGGTTGCGGCGATCGAAGCCCTCGAGCTTGACCAGCGCCAGCATTTCCGCAACGCGCGCGGCGATCTGCGGCTTCGGCATGCCTTCCTGCTCGAGGCCGAAGGCGACGTTCTGCGCGACCGTGAGATGCGGAAACAGCGCATAATTTTGGAACATCATATTGGTCGGCCGCCGGTACGGCGGCGTCGCGCCGAGATCGGCGCCGTCCAGCAAGATCCGGCCCTCATCGGCTGATTCGAATCCCGCGAGAAGGCGCAGCAGCGTGGTCTTGCCGCAGCCGGACGGACCAAGCAGCGCGAAAAACTCGCCGGCAAAAATATCGAGCGAGAGCCGGTCGATCGCGCTGGTTGCGCCGAAACGCTTGGTGACCTGCTCGAACCGCACCAGCGGCCGGGCGGCGGGATCGGCCCACGGCGCGAAATCGCGCTTGGGCCCGAGCCTCGGCTTCGTCCTGTCCGCCTGCTCCGCCATGGCTTCGATCCCGGATCGGCGGGTCAGGACGGACGCCGCGTCGACGTGCGCTGCACGGCATCGCGCCAGCCGGCGCATTTGCGCTCGCGCGTCGCCGCGTCCATCGCCGGCTCGAAGCGGCGGTCGAGCTTCCAGGTCGCCGCGAAGGCGGCAAGGTCGGGATAGACGCCGCCGCGGCGGCCCGCGAGATACGCGGCGCCGAGCGCGGTCGTCTCCGCAACCGCCGGCCGGTCCACCGGCGCCGCCAAGATGTCGGCGAGGAATTGGAGCAGATATTCGTTGGCGATCATGCCGCCGTCGACCCGCAGCACGGTGCTGCCCGTGCCGGGCCAATCGGCGCGCATCGCGGCGAGCAAATCGCGGGTCTGGTAGCCGACCGCCTCGAGCGCGGCGCGGGCGAATTCCGCGCGGCCCGCGTTGCGGCTGAGCCCGAAGACCGCGCCGCGAGCGTCGGGATCCCACCACGGCGCGCCGAGCCCGACAAACGCCGGCACGAGATAGATCGGCTCGGCCGGATCGGATTTGGCCGCGAGCTCGCCGGATTCGGCGGCGCTCGCGATGAGCTTGAGAGCATCGCGCAGCCATTGCACGGCCGCCCCGGCGACGAAGATCGCGCCTTCGAGCGCGTAGGTGCGCACGCCGTCGAGCTGATAGGCGATGGTGGTCAGCAAGCGGCTGCGGGATCTCACCGCGGTAGTGCCGGTGTTGAGCAGCGCGAAGCAGCCGGTCCCGTAGGTCGACTTGATCATGCCGGGCTCGAAGCAGGTCTGGCCGATGGTGGCAGCTTGCTGATCGCCGGCCATTCCCAGAATGCGGATCGGACCGCCGAACAGGCCAGGCTCGGTGATGCCGAAATCCGCGGCGCAGTCGCGCACTTGCGGCAGCAGCGGCAACGGCACGCCGAACAATTTGGTCAGGCCGGCCTCCCATTCGCCGCGGCGGATATCGAGGAGAAGCGTGCGCGCCGCATTGGTCGCGTCGGTGGCGTGCACCCGGCCGCCGGTGAGGCGCCACAGCAGAAAGCTGTCCACGGTGCCGAATGCGAGCTTGCCGTCTTGCGCCGCGCTCCGCGCACCCTCGACGCGATCGAGCAGCCACGCGATTTTCGTGGCGGAGAAATACGGATCGAGCACGAGGCCGGTCTTCTTCGTGACCTCCGGCTCGTGATTTTCCGCGCCAAGCTTCGCGCACAGATCGGCAGTGCGGCGATCCTGCCAGACGATCGCGTTGTGGATCGGCTTGCCGGTCGAGCGATCCCAGATCAGCGTGGTTTCGCGCTGGTTGGCGATGCCGATCGCCGCGACCTCCTTCGCCGCAATGCCGGCCTTCGCCATCACCGCGCGCACGGTCTCGACCGTCGTCGTCCAGATCGCCTCCGGATCGTGCTCGACGAGGCCGGGCGCCGGATAAATCTGGCGAAATTCCTGCTGCGCGACCGCGACCGGCTGGCAGGATGCGCCGAACGCGATGGCGCGCGTCGAGGTCGTGCCCTGGTCGATGGCGATCACATGGGTCGGCAAGCGCATCCCCTATACGGTACCCGGAGCGAGCGGGTCGTCATATGCGATAGCCTCCCAACAACGCCCTGATCATTCCGCGGCGGTCTTCGCCACGCCCGCGTCCGCCATGAAGCGCTGCAGCGCTTCGCGCTCGGCTGGGCCGAGCCGCAGGCCCAGCTTGGAGCGGCGCCATAGCACATCTTCCGCACGCTCCGCCCATTCGCACCGCATCCAATGTCGGACCTCGGCCCCGGCGAGCTCGGTTCCGAACCAGGGCCCGAGATCCTCGAGGCTGCGCGCCCGGCCGAGGATGCGATCGATCCGCGTCCCGTGCGCGGCAACCAGACGTCTGGCATGCGCCTCGCTCAGGAACGGCCACAGCCCGCGCGAGCGCGCGACAAGCGCCTCGAGCCCGTCCCATGGAAAATCCCCGCCGGGAAGCGGCGTGTGCTCGGTCCAGACCGGCCCGGTCACGAAAAAATCCGCGATCTTCTCGAGCGCCGCCTCGGCGAGCCGGCGATAGGTCGTGATCTTGCCGCCGTACACAGTGAGCAGCGGCGCCTCGCGATAGGGAGCATCGAGCGTGAGCAGATAATCGCGGCTGATGTCCTTCGCCGCCTGCGTGCGGTCCCCGTGCAGCGGCCGCACGCCCGCGTAAGCCCAGACCACTTGCTCGGGCCCGATGGTCTCGCGGAAATACGCGTTCGCGGTGCGGCACAAATAGGTGATCTCGTCGGAGCTTGCCGCAACCGCACCGGGATCGCCGTCGTAATCCTCGTCGGTGGTGCCGATCATGGTGAAATCGCCTTCGTAGGGAATCGCGAAGACGACGCGGCCGTCCCGGCTCTGGAAGATGTAGGCGTGGTCGTGCGCAAATAGTTTCGGCACGACGATGTGGCTGCCTTTGACGAGCCGCACCGGGATCGAGGTTTCCCGCCGCAGGATCTGCTGCGCCGTGACCGCGACCCAGGGGCCCGTAGCGTTGACGAGGGCGCGCGCGGTCACGATGTCGCGGCGGCCGCGCGATTTGAGCGCGAGCCGCCAGACCAGGCCGTCGCGATCGGCGCGGGCCAGCCGGGTGCGGGTGCGGATGAGCGCGCCGCGCTCGGCGGCGTCGACCGCGTTGAGCACGACGAGCCGCGAATCGTCGACCCGGCAGTCGGAATATTCGAAGCCGACCTTGTACCGGCGTTTCAGCGGCACGGCGACGTCGCCGTGGGTGAGGTCGAGGACCTCGGTGCCGGGCAGGATCTCGCGCCCGCCGAGGCGGTCGTAGAGGAACAGCCCCGCCCGCAGCTGCCAGGCCGGGCGCAGCGCGTCGTGATGCGGCAGCACGAAGCGCAGCGGCCGGATCAGGTGCGGGGCATTGCGCAGCAGCACCTCGCGTTCCGCGAGCGCCTCGTGCACGAGCCGCAGCGCGCCCTGCTCGAGATAGCGCAAGCCGCCGTGGATCAGCTTGGTCGAGGCAGACGAAGTCGCCGAGGCGAGATCGCTCTGCTCGACCAGCAGCACGCGGATGCCGCGCCCGGCGGCATCGCGGGCGATGCCCGCGCCGTTGATGCCGCCGCCGATGACGGCAAGGTCGAAATCGGCCATCTGGTCTCCTGCCGCGGCGCCCGATTCTTTCACGCGGGCACCCGAGCGAATCGCAGCATGGCGCGCTTTGCCGCTTGCGCTCAAGCGCATTGGTGCGGCGCCGATATCCCGGAATTTTCGGCCCGGGCGAAATTTGCAAGCCTCTGAAAGACAAGGGCTTCCTGTACTCCATTTTGCAGGAATACATGTTCAGATTGCGTTACCTGACGGCTTTTCATCCACTGCTTGTGCACGGCGGCGGGCGGCCGACGCGCCATGTCGCATCGATAGAAACGATGCGATGATGGCGCCCGGATCCTTTCATTCGGGAGCACGTCGCATGGATTACCGGGATCGGCATGTGGTGGTGACGGGGGGCGCCGGCGCGCTCGGCACCGCAGTCGTGGGCGCACTGCTCGAGGCGGGCGCGATCTGCCACGTTCCGTGCCGTACCCGCGACGCGGCGCAGCGCTTCAAGTACCGCGATCATGCGGCCGTAAAACTTTCCGCGCCCGTGGACCTTGCGGACGAGGCCGCGGTCGAAACGCTCTATGCCGGCGCGCCGCGGCTATGGGCCTCGCTCCACATCGCGGGCGGCTTCGCGGCGGCGCCGATCGAAGCGACCGGTAAGGCGGATCTGTTGCGGCAGGTCGAGATGAATTTCGTCAGCGCGCATCTGTGCTGCCGCGCGGCGGTGCGGGCAATGGGAAACAACGGCGGGCGGATCGTCAACGTCGCGGCGAGCCGCGCCATCGAATGGCGCACCGGCGCCGGCATGACCGCCTATACGGCCAGCAAGGCCGCGGTCGCGGCGCTCACCGTCGCGCTCGCCGAGGAAGTCGTCCGCAAGGGCATTCTGGTCAACGCGGTCGCGCCTTCGATCATGGACACGGCGGCGAACCGCGCCGCGATGCCCAAAGCCGATCATGCGAAATGGCCCAAGGTCGAGGAGGTCGCGGCCACGATCCTGTTCCTCGCCTCGCCGGACAACCAGGTGACCCGCGGCGCCATCGTGCCGGTGTACGGGAAATCGTAGGCGGGTCGAGCACCGCGAAACCCGCCAACTCCCAGATCGTCCGCGATGGATTTCGCCGCGCTCGACCCGTCCCGCGATGCCGATACGAGAGCGGTCGCGGCGAGAGCCCTCGATGGCACAAGCGACAATTGTTTGGCCGGTTGGTCTATTTGACATCATAAGCCATTCTCCGCACGATCCCATTCCATTGCGCACCCGCGCTTCGGAGCCCGGATCGATCTTGGACAGAGCTGGCTGGATGTCGCGTGACCATGAGCACCGCTAATGTCCGTGCCGAGGCGGCCCCGCATGGATTCGATCAGCCGATCATCTGGGCGGAGGGCCTCGGCAAACGCTTCGGCAGCCTCGAGGCACTCCGCGACGTGTCGCTCACGGTGGCCAAGGGCGAGGTGGTCTGCGTCATCGGGCCGAGCGGTTCCGGCAAGAGCACGTTGCTGCGCTGCTTTGCCCTGCTCGAGGCGCCGACGTCCGGCCGCATCCTCATGGAAGGCAAGGTGATCGCCTGCGCGCCTGCCGATCCTGCGGTCGAGCGACGAATCCGCCGCAACCGGCCCGAGATCGGAATGGTGTTCCAGGACTTCAATCTTTGGCCGCACCTCGACGTGCTCGGCAACGTCATCGAGGCTCCGATGCGGGTGAGAGGCATGAGCCGCGCCGAGGCCATCGCGGTCGCCGAGGCGCTGCTCCGGAAGGTCGGCCTGCTCGACAAGCGCGACGAGTATCCGGCACGGCTGTCCGGCGGTCAGCGCCAGCGCGTCGCCATCGCCCGCGCGCTCGCCATGAGCCCGCACGTCATGTTGTTCGACGAAGTCACGTCGGCACTCGACCCCGAGCTGGTTCACGAGGTGCTGGGCGTGATGCGGCAACTCGCCGAGGAAGGCACCACCATGGTGGTCGTGACCCATGAGATGACGTTCGCTCGCGAGGTCTGCGACCGCGTGGTGCTCATGAGCGACGCGCAAATCATCGAGGAAGGACCGCCGGGCGAAACATTCAAGAGTCCGAGACACGAGCGGACGAAACGATTCCTGTCGCGCATTCTCAATCCCATCGGGTGAAGGAGGGGAACATGCAGTGGTCAAGTCTTGCCGGCCTCGGTCGGCTGCAGGTAGCGGCCGCCGTGCTTGCAACGGCCGTGATGCTCGGCGCGCCCCCGGCGGCCGCGCAGCAGAAGGAATCCCACCTCGATCGCATCGTGAAGTCGCAAAAACTGCGCGTGTGCATCTGGCCGGAGTACTACGCCATCTCCTACAAGAACCCCAAGACGGGTCAGCTCGAGGGCATCGACATCGACATCGCCAGGGAATTCGCGGGCGAGCTCAAGGCGCAGCTCGAGTTCGTGGAAAGCTCGTTCCAGGCCTTCATCGCCGATCTGCAGGCCGACAAATGCGATATCGGCATGTTCGGCGTCGGCGCCACATTGGCCCGCGCCCGCGCCGTCGAGTTCAGCGACCCTTACATCATCACCAGCATCTACGGCGTCACCAAGAAGGACCATCCCAAGATCAAAGCCTGGGGTGACCTCGACCAGGACGGCATCGTCGTCGCCACGCAGCTCGGCAGCTACGTGGACAACTTCATGAAAACCTACCTGAAAAAAGCCAAGGTGCTCTCCGTGCAGCCGCCGGCGACCCGTGAAGGCGAGGTCGCGGCCGCCCGCGCGGACGTGCTGATGACCGATTATCCGGTCGCGAAGAAACTCGAGGCGACCCAGGATTGGGCGAAGATCATCAACCCGTCCGAACCGCTCGCCGTGACCCCGTACGCCTACGTGGTCGCGCCCGGCGATCAGGTCTGGCTCAACTACATCAATCTGTTCGTCAAGACGATCAAGCGCGACGGCCGCCTGCTGGATGCGGCCAGGAAGAACGGCCTCGAGCCCGTCGTGAACCTGAATTGACGGGCGCTGCCTCGTACTCCCCGGGACGACCGACTTCACCGGCGCGGCAGCCGACACCGGCTGCCGCGCCACGCCTCGGCAAACACTGCAGGGAGGTCGCGCCGTGACCTACACCTTCCGGTTCGACGCCGTTTACAACAATCTGCCGTTTCTCCTGGAGGGACTCTACCTGACGCTGCTCATCTCGGCCCTCGCGCTGGCGTTCTCGATGGTGCTCGGGATGTTCGTGGCGCTCGGACGGCTTTCGAAATCCCGGCTGGTGTCGTTCGCATCCGCGACCTATGTGGAGCTGTTCCGGGACACGCCGGTTCTGGTGCAGCTGTTCTGGGTCTATTACGTGCTGCCGATCCTGCTCGGCATCCGGATCGACGCAGTCTCGGCCGCCGTGCTGGGGCTGACGCTGCACTCGACCGCTTTCCTCGGCGAGATCTACCGCGCCGGTATTCAAACCGTGCCGAAGGGACACGCGGAAGCCGCCAAGGTGCTCGGCCTCTCCCGGCGCGACACCTTCGTGCGGATCATCCTGCCGCAGGCGTTCCGCAACGTGCTGCCGCCGCTGGTCAACAATCTGGTGGATCTGATCAAGCTCTCCTCGCTCGCCTCGGTGTTCGCGGTCGCCGAGATCACCCGCAGGGCGACCGAGCTCAGCGCTTCGACGTTCCGGCCGTTGGAGATCTTCAGCTTCGTCGCGCTGATGTACTTCTTGATCTGCTGGCCGTTGTCGCTTCTCATCCGAGTGCTCGAACGGCGAATGCAGATCGCGTGACGAACCGTGGAGATCCGGGCTTGGCCGCATCCGACGCGCGCAAGGCGTTGATCGAGCTCCTTCGCGACAATCGCGACCGGCTGATCGACATCAACCGGGACCTGGTGCGCGTTCCCAGCGAGAACCCGCCCGGAGATACCTCGGACATCGCCAAGCTGGCCGCCGGGCTGCTTGCGGGAAACGGCATCGAAGTCGAAGTCGTGACGTCCGTGCCGCCGATCACCAACCTGATCGCCCGCGTCCGCGGCAACGGGCCGGGCCGCCGCCTGGTCTACAATGGTCATCTCGATACCTATCCCATCGGGAACCGGCCGGAATGGTCGGTCGATCCGCTCGGCGGCGAGATCAGGGATGGCCGCCTCTACGGCCGAGGCGCCGCGGATATGAAGGGCGGCATTGCCTGCTCGATTCTGGCGATGCTGCTGCTCTCCGAGCTGCGCCATGCCTGGGCGGGAGAAGCAGTCATCACGCTCGCCGGCGACGAGGAGACGATGGGAACGCAGGGCACGCAGTTCCTGCTCGAAAACTATCCCCACGCCGCCGGCGATGCGATGATCACCGGCGATGCCGGCTCGCCGGACGTGCTGCGGTTCGGCGAGAAGGGGATGGTGTGGCTTCAGATCGAGGCCGCCGGAAAAGCCGCGCACGGCGCGCACGTCCACCTCGGCGTCAACGCAATCGAGCGGCTCATCGCCGCGCTTGGCGAGGTGTTCAAGCTCCGCGAGCTTCCGGTACGGCTTCCGGCCAAGGTCGAGCGCGCGATCCGCGAGGCAGCGGCCGTTTCCGAGGCGATTTCCGGGAAGGGCGAGAGCGAAACGCTGCGCCGCGTCACCGTCAACTGCGGTTTGTTCCACGGCGGCGTGCTCCGCAACATCATGCCGCCGTCCGCCAAGGCATCGATCGACATTCGGCTTCCCGCCGGCATCACCGTCGCCGAGATCGAGCAACGGCTCGGCAAGGCGCTCCGAGGGCGTGAGGGCATCAGCTATGGCATTGATCGGCGCTGCGAGCCGCTGTGGTCGGATCCGGACCACGAGATCTTCAAGCTCCTGACGCGGGCCGGCGAGGAGGCGCGAGGCCGCCGTCCGGTTACCAACTACCGGATCGGCGGCTCGGACGCGCGGCTCTACCGCCAGCGCGGCGTTGCTTCGATCGTCTGCGGCCTGACACCGCACAACATGGGCGCGCCCGACGAGTTCGTCGATCTCGAGGAGTTGCACGCCGTCGCCTACATGCACACGCTTGCGGGTTTCGATTTCCTCACCGCGCCCCGCCGGGAGAACGGCTAGATGGTCGGTTCGCCGTTTGCGCCTCCGGTCACCTTCATGGGGGTTCCGCATTGCACCGAGCCGGGCGACGCCAAAGCCGTCATCCTCGGCCTGCCGTTCGACTGCGGCGCGCACCCGCATCGGATCGGCTCGCGCCAGGGCCCGGCCGCAATCCGCAAGATGTCCCTGTTGATCCGGGCGTATGATGCGGAGACCGGCATCAACCCGCTCGCAGATCTGAAGGTGGTCGATCTCGGGGATGCGCACGTGACGCCGGGGGAGATCGATGCGTCCTATCAGGGCATCGAAGCCGCGCTCGATACGGCGCTCGGCAATGGCGCGGTTGCGGTCACGATGGGCGGCGACGGGGCGATCTCGCTGCCGGAGATGCGAGCCTTGCATCGCCGCCATCCGGACCTCGCGGTGGTGCACCTCGATGCCCACACCGACGCCTATCCGATCGCCGGCTACAACACCGCCACCGCTTTTTCCCGGGCGTTCGAGGAGGGCATCGTTGACGCGCGCCGCTCGTTTCACATCGGGGTACGCTCGAGCCTGCTGCTTCCCGGCGTCTACGAATACGGACGCCAGCTCGGCTACAGGATCATCACGACCGACCGGCTGCTCGACCGCGGCATCGCCGATACGTTTGCCGAAGTGGCGGAAACGATCGGCGCCGGGCCGGTCTATTTGTGCTTCGACATGGACGTATTCGATCCCTCGGTCGCGCCTGGCGTTTGCACGCCGGCCTGGGGCGGCCTTTCGACGCGCGAGGGCCTGGCCGCGCTGCGTGCATGCGGCATGCTCAACGTCGTCGGCATGAACGTCAATACCATCAGCCCGCCGCACGATCCGGCCGACATGTCGGCATTCCTCGCCGCCCACGTGATGTTCGAGTTTCTGGTGATGATGGCGCGCCGAGCCTGACATCGCGAGGAGCTAAAACCGGCACACTCCACGGTGCGTTACGTGGAATCTGCCCTTCGCCAAATTTCCGCGGTGGGTTTCGCTCCGCTCGACTCACCCTACGACACCTCACCTTGCCCGGCTCTCGCACGTTCGGCGTAAATCCCCCCATAGCGGTCGCGCAAAATATTCTTCTGCAATTTTCCCATGGTGTTGCGGGGAAAGTCCTCGACGAAGATCACGCGCTTGGGAAGTTTGAATTTGGCCAAGCGCCCTTCGAGCGCGGCGAGGATCGTTTGCTCCGAGAGATTCGCGGCCTCGTCCTTCACCACCACGGCGGTGACGCCCTCGCCGAAATCCGGATGCGGCACGCCGATCACCGCAGATTCCACCACGCCCGGCAGCGCGTCGATCTCGGTCTCGATTTCCATGGGATAGACGTTGAAGCCGCCGGTAATGATCAGGTCCTTGCCGCGGCCGACGATGTGCACATAGCCGCGCTCATCGATCTTGCCGAGATCGCCGCTGATGAAGAAGCCGTCGTGGAACTCGGCCGCGGTCTTCTCCGGCATGCGCCAATAGCCGGCGAACACGTTGGGGCCGCGGATCTCGATCACGCCGACCTCGCCCGCCGGCAGCACCTTGCCGGTCGCTGGATCGGTGATGCGCAGCTCGACCCCGGGCAGCGGAAAGCCGACCGTGCCGGCGATGCGCTCGCCGTCATAGGGATTCGACGTGTTCATCCCGGTCTCGGTCATGCCGTAGCGCTCGAGAATGGCGTGGCCGGTGCGCATCAGGAATTCGCGCTGGGTCTCAGCGAGCAGCGGCGCGGAACCGGAGATGAACAGCCGCATGTGGGCGCAGCGCGCGCGGCTGAGTTCCGGATGCTGCAGCAGCCGCACGTAAAACGTCGGCACGCCCATCATGGCGGTGGCCTTGGGCAACAGGCGCAGCACCTCGCCGGCGTCGAACCGCGGCAGGAACAGCATCGAGCCGCCGGCGATCATGACGACGTTGGTGGCCACGAACAGTCCGTGGGTGTGATAGATCGGCAGCGCGTGCAGCAGCACGTCGCGCTGGGAAAAATGCCAGACTTTTGCCAGCGTCCTCGCGTTGGAGGCAAGGTTGCGATGAGTCATCATCGCGCCCTTGGAGCGGCCGGTGGTGCCCGACGTATAGAGGATCGCGGCAAGGTCGCTCTGCTTGCGCGGCACATCGGCGAAATCCGCAGGCGCGCCGGCCGCCGCCGCGCCGAGCGAGCCGCGTCCCGAGGCATCCAGCGTCTCGACCGCGGCAACGCCGCATCTTTTCGCGATCGCCTCGACGCCGGCGCGTCTCGCCGTGTCGCAGACCACGGCCTTGGGCTCCGCGTCGGAAACGAAATATTCAAGCTCGGGGAGCGTGTAGGCGGTATTGAGCGGCAGGTAGACGGCGCCGGCCCGCAGGGTCGCGAGATAGAGGATCAGCGCTTCCGGGGATTTCTCGACCTGGACGGCCACCCGGTCGCCCGGCTCGACCCCGCGCAGGACCAGCGTGTTGGCCACGCGACCCGACCACGCGAGCGCGTCGCCGTAGCTCAGCTGCCGGCCGTCGGCGAGCTCCAGCAGGGCTTTGTCCGCCGCGGGCGCGTGCGACCGGATGAGATCGAACAGACTTCCACTCATTGGCGGGTGCATGAATGGCTCATGCGGCGACGCGGGGCAAGCGAGAAGACAGGCAAACTGCGGCGATTTCGAGTTTGCGGTCAGCTTGCGGCGGGGAGGAGGTGCAGGGTCGAGTTGCGGGCGAGCTTGCGGATCGCGCTCGACGCCACGACGGTGCGGCTCTCCGCATAGGCCTCGTGGTAGTGCTCGATCTCTTCGAGATCGTAGAGGTAATTGACCATCAGGCCGTGCGACTGCCGCAGGCCCTTGGGCGAGCTGTCGGCGAGCCAATCGATCTGCTCAAGCCGCGCGCCGTTGCCGAGGTGGAACCGGGCGACCGGATCGAGTGGCATGCCGCGCGGCGTGCGCGCGCCGAGGAAATACGCGGCCGCCGCGCGCAGCACCGCTTCGCGCAGCTCCTCCGCGGCTTCCGGCTCCTGCCACCAGTCCGGCCGGTCGAGCAACACGAGCTTGGCGCGGTCCTCGGGATTGAGCGCCGCCGAATGCTCAGTCGCGCGCTCGCGGGCGAGCCAGGCGGCGAAGCCGGGCACCGGCGAGAGCGTCACGAAGGTCGAGAGCCGCGGCAGCTCGCGCGAGATCTCCTCGACCACCTGCTTGATCAAGAAGCTCCCGAACGTCACGCCGGTCAGCCCACGCTGGCAGTTGGAGATGGAATAGAACGTCGCCGTGGTCGCCCGGTCGGGGGTGAGGACCTCCCGGCCATCGGCCAGGATCGGCGCGATCGCGTCGGGGATCCGCTCCGAGAGCGCGACCTCGACGAAGATCAGCGGCTCGTCGACGAGGGCCGGATGGAAAAAGGCGAAGCAGCGCCGATCCGGCGGATCGATGCGGCGGCGCAAGTCCGCCCAGTCGCGAATCTCGTGAACGGCCTCGTAGCGGATCAGCTTCTCGAGCACGATCGCCGGGGTCGACCAGTCGATGCGGCGCAGCACCAGGAAGCCGCGGTTGAACCAGGACGAGAACAAATGCACGAAATCCCCATCGACCGCGGCGAGGTCGTCGCGGCGGGCGAGCGCGTCCATCAGCTGCTCGCGCATCGCGACGAGCGCCGTGGTGCCGCCGGGCGCCAGGTTGAGCCGGCGGAACAGTTCCTGGCGACGCGGCTCGGCCGCGGCATGGAGCTCGGCCGCAGCCTCCTCGGAAGGGTTCGCCTCCCAGGCGGCGACCGCGGCCCCGATGCGCTCGCGGTCGGCGCCGAATTTTGTTGCCAGCGCCTCGAAGAAGGCGATCCGCGGCCCGGTGGTCAGTTCGGCGTAGCGCAGCAGGATCTCCCGCGCGAGCGCCACCCCGGTAGCCTCCCCGCGGCCGGACAAGAGCTCCTCGCACAACTCGACCAGGCTGTCGGAGCGCTCCGCCGGCAGCCCGCGCCGCTCGCGCGTGCGGTCCATGAAGGCGCGGCCGCGCTCGGAGATCGCCTGCAGCAGCTCGCCGAAAAAAGAAGCATTCATCTGCCTGTTCCGTGTCGGCATCGGAGGCCCACGCTGTTGTCCGCCGGGTACGATATGCCAAGTACGATATGCCAAGTACGATATGAGGGTCCGCAGAGCCGGGCGCGAGTCTTGAAGGGGCGCACCATCGGCCAGCGCCGCTTCCCGCGCAAGCGCGCCGGCCCGGCATTGTTCCTCAAGGTTATTAGCTCGCTCCGTCGCCCTGCGGTGCTGGCCCGCTGGTACCGTCGGCATACCTGCTCTGACCTTTATCGCGGGCCAGCCTCGAAGGGCGGCGGCGTCTCGGCCGTCTTCGAGGCTCGGCGCTCGCGGGGGGCCCCATCGCTTAAAAAATCGATGAGGGACCCTCGCGCCTCGCAACTCGGGATGACGGCCGGGCCACGAACCTCCCGACGGCCGGACCGAATGCTCGCGCTGAAATTTTTTCTTGCCTAAATAATAACGCGGCTTATCTTATCGCCGCTTAAGGGTTCTTTCATGCAAATCGGCTTCGATCCGGAACTCCTCATCCTGCTCTATGACGTCGCCCGGCAGATGCGCACGCGGGCGGACCAGCGCGCCCGCACCCGCGGGATGACGCGGGCCCAATGGGTGATCCTGGCGCATCTCGACCGCCAGTCGGGACTTTCGCAGAACGAGCTCGCGGCGATCGTCGAGGTCGAGCCGATCACCATCGGGCGCCTCGTCGACCGACTGGAGGCACGCGGCCTCGTCGAGCGCCGGTCCGATCCCAGGGATCGCCGCGTGTGGCGGCTGCAATTGACGCCGGCGGCCACGCCCATCCTGCGGGAAATCAAACAATACCGCGCCGAGCTGCTCGAGCTGATGACGGCGGGGCTCGACGCCGCAACGCTCAAGGTGATGGCCGACGGCCTCTTGCGCATGAAAGCCAATCTCGCCGCCGCAGCCCGCGACAGCCATGCAATTGGAACCTGAGGAACTCTGTATGAGTCGGTTGCCGTCGGCCCCACGCAGGGTGATCCCATTTGGCTCGCCGCGAGCTGCAAGCGACCCCCTCCCCTTCGAAAGCGGAAGGATGGGGTGGGGATCGCGACCCGCTCCCGACGCGGAGCCTGGCCCGGACTTGATCCGGCCCGGTCGACGCTCGGGTCAAGCCCGAGGGCAGGCTCTCCTCCTTTCAGGGGGAGATGTTGGGAGCCAGCGGCACGCTCAACGCGCACCCAAAAAGCCGGTCTCGAGGAACCGCTGAGCCATGCTGCAGCGGACCCGTGAGATCGAGCGCGCGATTTCCCGGTCGCTGGGCCGAAAGCGCACGCTGCGGCTCCTGCTCATGGTGGGCGGGATCCTCATCGTACTGATCGCGGCGCTGACGTTCTGGCTTCGCGGCGGCCGCTACGTCTCCGCCGACGACGCCTATGTGCGCGCCGCCAAGCTCATGGTCTCGACCGACGTCTCCGGCATCGTCACCGAGGTCGACGTGCGCGAAGGCCAGACCGTCAAGGCCGGCGACGTGCTGTTCCGGATCGATCCCAGGCAGTTCCAGATCGCGCTCGACAACGCGAGGGCGCAGCTGCAGCAGACCGCGCTCGGCATCGAGGCGATGAAGCAGGATTACAGGCGCATGCAGGAGGACATCCAAGCCCAGCAGGCGCAGGTCGAGCTCGATCAGGCGAACTTCGACCGCTACACCGTCCTGGTGAAAAGCGACAGCGTCTCCAAAGCCAATTACGACCAGGCGAAATTCACGCTGGCGGCGGACAAACGGAAGCTCGAATCCCTCAAGCAGCAGGCACAGGTGCAGCTCCCGCGGCTCGGCGGAAATCCGGACGTCGCGGTCGCCGAGCATCCGCAATATCAGCAGGCCCAGGCCCACGTCGACGAGGCGCAGCGCCAGCTCGACCACACCGTAGTGCGCGCGCCCTTCAACGGCATCGTCACCCAGGTCGACGCGCTGCAGCCCGGGACCTATCTGGTCTCGCAGACCGCGGCGCTCACCAACACCGGCGCGGTCGGCCTGGTCTCGACCGACAACGTTTGGATCGACGCCCACATCAAGGAGACCGACCTCACCTATGTGAAACCCGGCGATCCGGTCGGCATCTTCGTCGATACCTATCCGAGCCGGGTGTGGGTCGGCACGGTCGAGAGCATCAGCCCGGCGAGCGGCTCCGAGTTCTCGATCCTGCCGGCGCAGAACGCGAGCGGCAATTGGGTCAAGGTCGTGCAGCGCATCTCGGTGCGCATCCGGGTCGACCGCAAGCCGGACGATCCGGTGCTGCGCGCCGGCATGAGCGTCACCGTCGACATCGACACCGGACATCGGCGCTCGCTGTTCGAGCTGTTCTGACGTTGATTCATGATGATCCGTAACCGCGCGGCCGGCTCAGCCTGCTCCCTCTCCCATCGGGAGAGGGGTGGGGTGAGGGGCTTCGCCCTCTCGTTCCTCCCTAGCCCCCTCACCCCAACCCTCTCCCCAGCGGGGAGAGGGAGTTCGCCGAGTTCGCGGCACCTGCATGAGTTCCTGTCACGTCCATGACGTCAGCGACCTACGCGCCCCAGCGTTCCGCCGTGCCCCACCGTGCCATCGTCACGGTCTGCGCCATGATCGCGACCTTGATGCAGGCGCTCGACAATACGATCGCCAACGTCGCGCTGCCCTACATGATGGGCTCGCTGTCCGCGACGCTCGATCAGATCACCTGGGTGCTGACCTCCTACATCGTGGCGGCCGCGATCTTCACCGCGCCGGTCGGATGGCTGGCGGCCCGCTTCGGCCGCAAGAACCTGTTCCTGGCTTGTCTCGCCGGCTTCACCATCGCGTCGATGTTGTGCGGGTCCGCCGAATCGCTGGCCCAGATGGTGGTATACCGGTTCCTGCAGGGCACGTTCGGCGCGGCGCTGGTGCCGCTGTCGCAGGCGACCATGCTCGACCTCTATCCGATCGAGCAGCGCGGCTCGGCCATGGCGATCTGGGGCATGGGGGTGATGGTCGGGCCGATTCTGGGTCCGACGCTCGGCGGCTATCTGACCGATATCTACAATTGGCGCTGGGTGTTCTTCATCAATCTGCCGTTCGGCATCGTGGCCATCGCCGGGCTGTGGCTGTTCCTCAAGGAGACCCGAAAAGACGCCAAGCTCAGATTCGACTGGATCGGTTTTGCCGTGCTGAGCCTGGGGATCGGCGCGCTGCAGCTGATGCTCGATCGCGGCGAGCACAACGATTGGTTCGGCTCGACCGAGATCATCATCGAGGCGGTGCTCGCCGGCCTCGGAATCTATTTGTTCGTTGTGCACCTCTTCACCGCCGAAAAGCCGTTCATCATCCCCAGGATCTTCCGCGATCTCAATTTCGTGGCCGGGCTCCTGGTGATGTTCTCGGTCGGCATGGTGCTGCTGTCGAGCTCGGCGCTGCTGGC
Source organism: Xanthobacteraceae bacterium (assembly GCA_036395835.1). GTDB lineage: Bacteria > Pseudomonadota > Alphaproteobacteria > Rhizobiales > Xanthobacteraceae > AP-16. The sequence goes on along the minus strand of DASWCW010000278.1, from coordinate 4,389 downwards.
GCCCTGGCTGCAGACGCTCGGCGGATACGGGGTCGCGGAGGCCGGGTTGCTGATGGTCCCGCGGGGCGTCGGCACCATGATCGCCATGATGGTCGCCGGACGGCTGAGCAACCGGGTCGACCCGCGGCTGCTGATGCTGATCGGGCTTTTGATGATCGCCGGGTCGATGTGGCAGATGACCGGATGGACGCCGGCCATCTGCATCTGGTCGTTCACCGTGACCTCGGTCATTCAAGGCTTCGGGCTGGGTTTCGTGTTCATCCCGCTGCAGGTGATCGCGTTCGCGACCCTGGCGGTGGAGCTTCGGACCGAAGGCACCGCGCTGTTCAGCCTGATGCGCAACGTCGGGAGCGCCATCGGCATCTCGATCACCTCGTTCCTGCTGGCGCAGAACACGCAGGTGATGCATGCCGAGCTCGCCGCCCACGTCACGCCGTTCAATCGCATGCTGCAGACCGGCGGTGCCTATCTGTTCTGGAACGTGACCCGGCACCGCGGGCTTTCCGCGCTCAACGACGAAATCACCCGACAGGCGCAGATCATCGCCTACGCGAACGATTTCAAGTTCATGCTGATGATCACCCTGCCCACCGTGCTGCTGCTCTTGCTGATGCGCCGGCCGCGCACCGGGGCGCCACCCCCCGGAACCGAGAAGGCCGTGATCGACTAGGCCGCGAGCGGCGCACTGGCGAGCAGCTGGATCGCGACGCGCCCGAGCGGTCGCCGTTATCAGCGAACCAGCGCGCCGTTGTGCTTGGTATAGGTGACTGGCTGGCCGGCCTTGAGCACGGTCGGAGCGAGCCCAGCGGATGTCGAGGCGGTCACGTGCGCGGTGATCCCGACCGTCACCACCAGGATGGCGCCAAGCAGCGCCACCACGACCATCTTGAGGTGGGTGGCGGGTGAGGCGGTGAGCAGCGAATGGTCCATGACCTCCAATTGGGCGCCGCCGGGGCGCGTGCAACCGCCGCTCACGCGAGCTTGATGATTTGTGATATTGCGTTCTGCATCCCGGCGCCTGAGCGTGCATCGTGAAAGGCTCGACTCATGTCACCCGTCAAAGCACTGTTCTTCGACGTGTTCGGCACGCTGATGGATTGGCGCACCTCGATCGCACGCGAGGCAAAAGCCATTCTCGAGCCGCTCGGCCATTCGCTCGATTGGCCGCAATTCGCCGACGCCTGGCGCGGCGAGTACCAGCCCGGCATGGAGGAGGTCCGCTCGGGCAAGATTGCGTTCTCCAAGCTCGACGTGCTGCACCGCAGGAATCTCGAGCGCATCCTGCCGCGGTTCGCAATCGACGGGCTCGACGAGAGCGTGCTCGAGAAGCTCAATCTCGCCTGGCACCGGCTCGATGCCTGGCCGGACGTTTCGCCGGGGCTTGCGCGCCTGCGCAAGAATTTCCTGCTCGCGCCGGTGTCGAACGGCAACATCGCGCTCATGGCGGATCTCGCGCGCCGCAACCATCTGCACTGGGACGCGATCCTCGGCGCCGAGGTCGCCGGCGATTACAAGCCCAAGCCCCGCGTCTATCTCGCCTCGGCGGAGGCCTTCAATCTCGAGCCACGCGAATGCATGATGGTCGCCGCCCACAGCCGCGATCTCGCCGCGGCCGGGCAATGCGGGTTGAAAACCGCGCACGTCGCACGGCCGGCCGAATACGGGCCGGCCACCGGCGAGACAGGCCCGACCGTGCCGGTCGATTTCGCCGCGATGAGCCTCGAAGATCTCGCGCAGAAGCTCGGCGGGTGACGCCGCCTCGCGACTGTCCGCCGTTGAGTTTCGTTCGCCTCCCTCGCATAATGCGCCCTCCCCCGCCCGGCGCGTAACCGTCTCGCATTCACGCCAAATCAGGTGGTATCGAATGAATCTAACGTGCGTATCGGACCTTCGCCCGCTGGCGAAGCGACGACTGCCGAAATTCGTGTTCGACTATCTCGACGGCGGCGCCGGCTCGGAAGCGGGCGTGCGGCGCAACGAGCGCGCGTTCGACGAGCTGATGCTCAAGCCGCGCTCTCTCGTCAACATCGAGAGCCGCGATCTTTCGACGAACCTGTTTGGAAAACGCTGGGCGGCGCCGTTCGGCATAGCGCCGATCGGGCTCGGCAATCTGATCCGGCCGCGCGCCGAGGAGGCGATCGCCCGCGCCGCGGCCGCCGCCGACATCCCCTACACGCTCTCGACCGCGGCCAACACCAAGCTCGAGCGCATCGCGGAGATCACGCCCGGCCACGCCTGGTTCCAGCTCTACGTCTCCAAGCGCGACGAGGACGTGGCCGACATCGTCGCGCGCGCCGAGCGCGTCGGTTACGAGGTGCTGCTGCTGACCGTCGACGTCCCGCTCGCGGCGCGGCGGCTGCGCGACATCCGCAACAATTTCATGGTGCCGTTCAAGATCACGCCGCGGGTCGTGCTGGATCTCATCACCCATCCGGCCTGGTCGCTCGAGACGCTCGCCGCCGGCGTGCCGCGGTTCGTCAACGTCGAGCAATACGCGCCGATGGTGAACCGGCAGTCGATCGCCGCCTATCTGACCTCGGAGATCCGCGGCCGGTTCGACTGGGAGGACTTGAAGAAATTGCGCGCCCGCTGGCGTGGCCGGCTCCTCGTCAAGGGCGTGATGAGCGCGGAGGACAGCGTGCGCGCGCGCGAGCTCGGCTGCGACGGGGTCGTGGTCTCCAACCACGGCGGCCGGCAGCTGGATTCGGCGCCGGCGACGATCGACGTGCTCCCGGAAATCCGGGCCGCGGTCGGACCGGACTTTCCGCTGATCATCGACAGCGGCGTGCGCTCCGGCGAGCACATCATCAAGGCGCTCGCGGCGGGTGCCGACTTCGTGCTCGTCGGCCGCGCCATGATGTACGCGGTCGCCGCGCACGGGCCGGCGGCCGCCAAGGAATTGATCGAGCTTCTCATCGATGAGGCGAGCCGCTGCCTGGGCCAGATTGGCTACGCCGATCTCGCGAGCCTCAAGCGCGCCGCTCCCGTGATGCGCCGCTGGTAGCGCGAGTCGAGCGGGAGCAACGCGACGCGAAAACCCACCCCTTGGCTCAGGGGTAGGGTTGGATGTCACGCAACCCCATGCGGCCTCCCATGTCGCGCAAATACAACAGGTTTGATTTTTTTGCTGGATTCCCCCGAATTCGCCCAAAAAACGGGCAGTTGCTCCCCGTTTCCACTTGTCGGACGCCGACGCCGGATCGATCGTAGGTGTCACATTACGCTGGCAGCCAAAGCTGGCGGTAGCGCGGAAGGGCTTGCGTAGAGCGCCTCCTCACCGCGCCTGGGAACGGGGGCATCTCATGAAGAAATTCGCTTCGGCAGCACTCGTCGCTTTCGGTTTGTCCGTCCCGGCCGCATTCGCCGCGGACCTCACCATACCGGTCAAGGCGGCGCCGGCGGCTCCCGCGGCGACTTCGCCATGGGACATCGCGTTCGGCGGCGCGCTGATGAACGATTACGAGTTCCGCGGCATCACCCAGTCGGCACACAAGCCTTCGGTCGCCGCCTATTCGGAGCTGCGCTACAATTTCAATCCGAACCTGCAAGTCTACTACGCCAACGCCGGCGAGAGCATCGACTTTCCGAATCACGCCGCCGCCGAGATCGATTTCTACGGCGGCATCCGCCCGACGTTCGACAAGCTCGCCCTCGATTTCGGGTTTTGGTACTATTACTACCCGGGCGGGATCACGTTCAACGGCCTGACTGGGGCCACGTCGTGTACCAACCTGTTCATTGCGCTAAACGGATTTTGCAACATCCTGAAAGGCGATGTGAGCTTCTGGGAGGTGTACGGCAAGGGAACCTATACCTTTAGCGATACCCTCGCCGTCACCGCAGACGTTTACTATTCTCCCTCCTGGCTGAACTCCGGCGCCTATGGCCTGTTCGCGTCCGGCATCGTCAAGTTGACCGCTCCGAGCACGTGGTTCCCGAAAGATTGGGGCGGATATTTCCAGGCCGAACTCGGGCATTACTGGTTCGGGACGACGGACGCATTCTACGCAATTCCCGCGAACTGCTGCGGTTTCCCGAACTTCCCGTCCGGAATCAAATATCCGGACTACACCACTTGGAATATCGGCGTCGCAATCACCTATAAGGTGTTCACCCTCGACTTGCGCTACTGGGACACCGATCTGTCCAAGGCGGATTGCAATGTCCTGACCGGCGACCATACGGCGACCATCAATCCGAGCGCCGTGACTGCGACCAATCCGAGCGGCCTGGTGTCGAACTGGTGCGGCGCAACCTTCGTCGCCAAGTTCTCGGCCGACCTGACGCTCAACACCAACGTGAAATAATAGCCCTCTCGAAGCCTGCGGCGATCTGCGCATCCGCGCGGTCGCCGCTGTTTTTTGGCTTGATCGAGCCGCCTCATCTCAT
>DASWCW010000277.1:0-2936 GCA_036395835.1 Xanthobacteraceae bacterium | reverse complement strand
TTGGACGCATGAGGCGGCGCGAATTTCTCGGTGTGCTCGGCGGCGCGGTAGCCGCGTGGCCATTCGCGGCGCGGGCGCAGCGGCGGGCGATGCTGGTGGTCGGCTTCCTCGGCCCCGCGCTCGATAGGCGCCAGCATTGGCTCGCTGCGTTCCGCAGGGGCTTAGGCGCGGAGGACTTCGTCGAGGGGCAGAACGTGACGATCGAGTACCGCTCGGCCGACAGCGGCACGGAGGGGTTGCCGGAGCTTGCCGCTGAGCTCGTCCGGCGCCAGGTCGCAGTGATCTTCGCCTCGGGGCCACCCGCAGCACTCGCGGCCAAGCGCTCGACACAAACCATCCCGATCGTATTCGTGAGCGGCGGCGACCCCGTGCAAATGGGTCTGGTGTCGAGCTTCCATCGGCCGGATGGAAATGTCACCGGATTCTACTTCCTTGGCGCCGAGCTGGTGGCCAAACGATTGGCGCTGCTGCACGAGCTGTTGCCCGGGGCCAAGCGCGTTGCCGTGCTCGTCAATCCAACCACTGCGGCAACAGCCGAGCCGACGGCCCGGGACGTGGCCGTGGCGGGCGGCGCGCTCGGTCTTGATGTTCGCGTCTTCAACGCCAGCACCGGCGGGGAGATCGACGCGGCTTTCGCGGCTTTCTTGAGCTGGCGGCCTGAAGCGCTGCTCGTGGGTCCCGACCCGCTGTTCAATACCGAAAGCGCGCGACTCGTGACCCTGGCGGCGCGCCATTCCCTTCCCGCGTCCTACTTCCAGCGCGATCATGTTGAGGCCACCGGCCTGATGAGCTACGGACCCGATTTCGCACATTATTATCGCCTGGCTGGCGGCTACGTCGGTCGGCTTCTAAAGGGCGCCAGACCAGCAGATTTGCCGGTGCAGCAGCCGACCAAATTCGAGCTGGCAATCAACCTCAAGACCGCCAGGGCGCTCGGCCTCGACGTGCCGCCGACGCTGCTTGCTGGCGCCGACGAGGTGATAGAATGAGGCTGACGACTTCCGCTAGTGGCACGAGTCGGACTAGCCGATCACGGCCAGAAATGTCCGTTCATGGGGGTGAAGCGGTCAAGGCGACTCCGCGCTGGAAATGGCGTTATTGACCCCAAGCCGACATGAGACGAGTTGTAATTCGGCAGCGCAGCGACGACCTATCTGACCCTCACCAAATCCATTATGCTGGGCCTTCCTGCTCAAAAGACCGCCACGTTGCGCGAGAGGCCCGCCATGTCCGTTCGTCTCATCAACCGACCGCTCACCGCATCGATCGTCGCGGCCGCAACCCTCCTTACCTTGCTCGTCGCTCCGGCCGCCGCGCAGACACCACCGCTGACCCGCGACGTAATCTCTCCGCCTGCCGCAGCAACGCGCGTCCCCTTGCCGCTCTCGCCGGGCGTGCGCGTCGGCGACGTCATCTACGTGTCCGGGCAGGTCGAGCTCGATGCCCCAGACATCACCGGCCAGGCGACGAGTGTGCTCAAGAAGGTTCAGGCCGTGGTCGAGGCGGCCGGCACGACCATTGCCAAGGTGGACAAGTGCACCGTGTTCCTCACGCGCCAGGCAGATTTTGCGCCGATGAACGAGGTGTGGCGCACGTTCTTCCCGAAAGACCCGCCCGCGCGCACGACGGTGATCGTCGCGGCGCTTGCGCGCGCGGAGTTTCTGATCGAGATCGAATGCATCGCGCACCGTTAGGACGCGTTGACTCGATTTTTGCGACCGACTGGGCAGGCTGGATGTCGGCTGTTGGCACCGACCTGCCCACCCCGAATGTCCGCTTTCAAGGTGAGTATTGGGGGCAGAGCGGACTAACCGCGGACGCCTCGGAATCGACGCGGATGACCCATCTCGGACATGGCCAGCCGCTCAACGACCTGTGCCTGAACTCAAACCCGGCCCCTTCCAGTGTGCTAGTCTGAGCCGGTACGATGCCTTGTCCTTAGTCTGGGGGCGTGCATGAGGCGGCGAGAATTTATTGGTCTTGTCGCTGGAGCAGCGACGGCGTGGCCGCTTGCGGCGCGCGCGCAGCAACAGGCGCTGCCGGTTGTCGGCTATCTCGGCCCAACCTCGTCTACGGGAGGAGCACCGTATGCGGCAGCGGTTCGCAATGGCCTGACTCAAACCGGCTATGTCGAGGGCCAGAACGTCACCATCGAGTACCGCTGGGCAGACGACGAGAACGATCGGCTGCCAGCACTTGCGGCGGATCTAGTCAAACAGGGCGTGGCCGTGCTGGTTACAAGCGCCATTCGTGCATCGCTTGCGGCGCAGGCTGCAACGGCCACGATTCCGGTTGTTTTCGCGACCGCCAACGATCCTGTTCAGTTCGGGCTTGTCGCCAGTCTCAACCGGCCAAACGCTAACGTCACCGGTGTCATGTATTTGAGCTCGGCGTTGGGGGAGAAGCGGCTGGGGCTCATGCATGAAATGGTGGCCGCAGCTACTGCTATTGCCATACTCGTGAACCCGGAGAATGCGAACGTCGAACGCAATCTGAGGAACGTCCAGGAAGCAGCCCGCGCCGTCGGCTTACAGACCCACGTCCTGGACGCCGCCAGCGAACGTGATCTTGGCAAGGCATTTGCAAGGTTTGGCCAAAGCACGGCCGGCGCACTCCTCGTCCTGAACGATCCGCTTTTCTTTGATCGGCGCGATCAGATTGTTGCGTTGGCGGCACAATACGCGATTCCGGCGATCTACTATCAGCGAGAATTCGCAGCGGTTGGCGGTTTGATGAGCTACGGACCGAGCGTCCCGGATGCTTATCTCCAGGCTGGGATTTACGCCGGCCGCATATTGAAAGGCGCCAAGCCTGCCGAATTGCCGGTCCTGCAGCCGACCAAATTCGAACTGGTGATCAATCTGAGGACCGCCAAAGCGCTCGGCCTGACCGTGCCGCCCTCGCTCCTCGCCCGCGCCGACGAGGTGATCGAGTAA
>DASWCW010000276.1:0-2970 GCA_036395835.1 Xanthobacteraceae bacterium | reverse complement strand
CGCCAGCGAAAGCCCGTAGGCGGCGGTCGCCCCGATCAGCGGCGCGCCGCGCACCTGCATGGTGCGGATGGCGGTGACCGCGTGCTCCAGCGTCTCGAGCCGCGCGGTGACGAATTCATGGGGCAATCGGGTCTGGTCGATGATGCCGACCGTCCGGCCGTCCGCCTCGAGCCAGATCGTGCGCAGGTGCTTGCCGTCGACCTTCATGGCGCTTCCTCTGCGCTCTAGATAGACCGCTTCGCGCATCCCTGCCAGTTGCGCGCTTGCCTCCTCCCGCATTGCGGGGAGAGGGAGGAAAGAGCGTGGCCATGCTGCTGCAAGGGAGCGCCTCAGCGCTTGCGGCGCGGCCGGCGATCCCGCACGCTGGGCGCGGGAGCACGCCATGACCACGACCGAGATCGACTACGAGGCCGAGTACAACAACCGCGCGCGGGTGCCGGAGCATCCGGCGATCTTCGAGCGCTGGCGAGCGGCCGCCCAAGCCTTCCGCGAAGAGATGGCGGCACAAGGCCGAGCCGAGCTCGGGCTCGGCTACGGCAGGACGCCGCGGCAGACCATCGACCTGTTCCGCACCGGGCGCGATGCCGGAAATGCCGAAAAGCTCGCGATCTTCGTCCACGGCGGCTACTGGCGCTCGCTCGAGCCGGAAACGTTCAGCCACGTGGCGCGCGGGCTCCTCGCGCACGGCATCTCGGTCGCGGTCGCCGGCTACGATCTCTGTCCGCAGGTGCAGGTCGGCAGCATCATCGGCGAAATCCGCCAGGCTTGCGCCCATCTGTGGCGCCGGTTCGAGCAACGCATGTTCGTGTACGGCCATTCCGCCGGCGGGCATCTCGCCGCCTGCGCGCTCGCGACCGACTGGAAGGCGCTCGGCATGCCGGCCGACGCGGTGCCGGCCGCCTGCGCGATCTCGGGCGTGTTCGATCTCGTGCCGCTCATCGGCATCTCGATGAACCAGGATCTGCGCCTCGATCTTGCGGAGGCGCGCCGGGTCTCGCCGTTGCTCTGGCCGGCGCCGCGGGGGCGCACGCTCGACGTGATCGTCGGCGCGGAGGAATCCAGCGAGTTCCTGCGCCAGAGCCGCGAGATTGCCGAGACCTGGGCCGAGGCCGGCGTCGCGACGCGCTGCGAGGAAGCGCCGGGCAATCATTTCACCGTGCTCGACCCGCTCGCCGATCCGCACAGCGCGACGGTGAAGCGGCTCGCGGCGCTCGTGGAGCAAACGCTGCGCTGATCGATAGGAACAGCGTATCGAAATGCGGCCGGCGAGATTTGCTTGAAGAGACTCAGCGACGCGCGCGCTTCCCCTCTCCCGCAAAGGGGAGAGGGGACACGAGTATGCGGCTCCAGCAGCGTCGAACAACTTCTTCAATGAAGGTCACAGTGAGCTCGATGCCGTCGTTACTTTGCTGATCGTCCGTTCCGCGCCCGTTTTCGTCCCCGATCCTTCGATCAGAAGAATGCCTGGATGCCGGTCTGGGCGCGGCCGAGGATGAGCGCGTGGATGTCGTGCGTGCCCTCGTAGGTGTTGACGGTCTCCAGATTCGCCAGCACGCGCATGATGTGGAACTCGTCGGAGATGCCGTTGCCGCCGTGCATGTCGCGCGCCACGCGGGCGATGTCGAGCGCCTTGCCGCAATTGTTGCGCTTGAGCAGCGAGACCGCCGCGGGCGCGGCCTTGCCCTCATCCATCAGCCGGCCCAGGCGCAGCACCGCGTGGAGGCCGAGCGTGATCTCGGTCTGCATGTCGGCGAGCTTTTTCTGGATCAGCTGGTTCGCCGCGAGCGGCCGGCCGAATTGCTTGCGGTCGAGCACGTATTGCCGGGCGCGATGCCAGCAGAATTCCGCGGCGCCGATCGCCCCCCAGGCGATGCCGTAGCGTGCGCGGTTGAGGCAGCCGAACGGGCCGCCGAGACCCTTGGCGTTCGGCAAAAGATTCTCCTCCGGCACGAAGGCGCCGTCGAGCACGACCTCGCCGGTGATCGAGGCGCGCAGCGAGAGCTTTCCCTCGATCTTCGGCGTGGAGAATCCCTTGGTGCCGCGCTCGATCAGGAACCCGCGGATCACGTCGTCGAGCTTCGCCCACACCAGGGCGACGTCGGCGATCGGCGAATTGCTGATCCAGGTCTTGGCGCCGGTCAGCGCAAAACCGCCCGGCGCCGGTTGCGCCCGCGTCACCATGGAGCCGGGGTCGGAGCCGTGGTCGGGCTCGGTCAGGCCGAAGCAGCCGACCATCTCGCCGGTCGCAAGTTTCGGCAGATATTTCTTGCGCTGCGCTTCCGAGCCGTAGGCGAAGATCGGATGCATCACCAGCGAGGACTGTACCGACATCGCCGAGCGGTAGCCGGAATCGACCCGCTCGATCTCGCGCGCGATCAGCCCGTAGGCGGTGTAGCTCAAGCCGGCGCCGCCGTATTGCTCCGGCAGCGTCGGGCCGAGCAATCCGAGCGCGCCCATCTCGGTGAGAATCTCGCGGTCGAACCGCTCCTCGCGGAAGGCGGTCAGCACCCGCGGGAACAGCCGCTCCTGCGCATAGTCGCGCGCGGTGTCGCGTACCATGCGTTCCTCGTGGGAAAGCTCGCCCTCGAAATCGAGCGGGTCCTCCCAGTTGAAGGCGGCCTCCTTGACCGGCGCGGCGGCGGCTTTGTTCTTTTCGGCGACTTGCGACATGGGCTGCCTCCTGTGGCGCGCCGCGGCGGCGGGGCGCGCCGATGTTCCGGGCACGGCGCTCGATCATAGCGCCGGGCGGCGGCGAGGGGCGCGGTTTTTGCCCGATGCGCCGTGCCGGACGGCGGGGTCGGCGCCGCATTGCCGCTCCGGAGTGCTTCGGCTATGGATAGCGTTCGCCCGGCCTTGGGTTCCATGAGCCCTGTTGCGAGAAGCCGGTCGAACCGCGCCCGTAGCTCAGCTGGATAGAGCGTTGCCCTCCGAAGGCAGAGGTCACAGGTTCGAATCCTGTCGGGCGCGCCA
>DASWCW010000275.1:0-1712 GCA_036395835.1 Xanthobacteraceae bacterium | reverse complement strand
GCAAGCGAGTTCGTGGCTTTCTTTCAAGCGTTTGTTTCAGGCTGTGCCGGGCAAGGCAGGAGACGCGGTCGTTGAAACGACGGTTGATCACACTCTGATGCGCGGGTCGGAACCGCATGACCGTTGATGCGTCGCGGAGCTGCCTCGGTCTAGGAACCTGCGTCGGATCGGCGATCCGGCAGATAGTGGATGCGAGGGTTCTCCTGACCGCGACCGCGCCCCCAGCCTTGCCCGGTAGTCGCATGTCGTATGGTTCGCCGGCGCCTCCCTTGAATAGGATCATGCTGGTCTTCCGGTCAGCCTGCCGTCACGGGGACATGCCGGGCGATGGCCCAGATAAAGCCCGTCAGTTCGCGGGCGATCGCAGCGGTGACGACATTGGCCGGCTTGCCGGTGCGGGCGAGCCGGCGATAACGGGCGCACAGCCGCAGCTGGGCTTTCCAGGCGATCTCGCGGATCGGCCTCGGCTGGCTCTCCTGCCGGAGCAGCAGCTCGCGGCTGACCCGCGCCGGGAAGCGGTAACACCAGGCGGCCTCGATCAGCAGCCGGCGGGCGGCGCTGTTGCCGGCCTTGGTAAGACCACCGCGTTTAATGCTCGTTCCGCTCGAATGCTCGGACGGCACCAGCCCGAGATAGGCCATCAGCTGGCGCGGATTGGCGAAGCGCGAGAGGTCGCCCAACTCGGCGATCAGCGTCGCCGCATTGACCAGCGCCATGCCACGCATCGTTTGCAGCGCCGCCACCACAGGAGCCAACGTCCAGTCCGGCAGCATCGCCTCGATCTGCGCCGTCAGCCGGTCGCGCCGGGCCTCGGCAGCTTCGACTGCCTGAATGTAATCCTCGAGCACAAGATGATGCACCGCCTGCTCAAACTTGAGACCCGCGAGCCATCGGCGATGCATCTTGGTCCAAGCAGGCCGCCCGTAATGGCACCCCTGGCGCAACAGGAACCCCGAGAGCTGCTGGCGCGCCCGGCGCAACGCATGCACCGCATCGAGACGGGCGCGCACCAGATCGCGCATCGCTTCGTGCCCGGGATCAGGAACCCATACCGCCGTCAGCTCGCCCGCTCGATGCAGCCGCGCCAGACTGGCTGCATCCCGCCGATCTGTCTTGATTCGGTCGCCCGCGCGCTTCGGGATCAGCGAGGGGGCAACCACGACGCATTCGTGACCGTGCATCGACACGTGACGTTGAATGCCATAGCCGCACGGCCCTGCCTCGTAGCAGAACCGAAGCCTCACGCCGCCGTCGCCGAGCTTGCGCATCAGCCGATCCAAGGCCGCCGCCGTATTCGCAATACGACCGTATTCCCGAACTTCGCCGCGGAGGCCGCCCTCGGCCATCGCCACAACGACCGTCTCCTTGTGAACGTCAAGCCCGACATACGTGATACGATCCCGCACGGCCCGTCTCCTATGCATGAGGCTCGGCGCCGGCCAATCCGGCGCAATCCTCGTTACCTGCATACTGTGAGACGGGTCGCCCCGCGCTCAGGCGGACATCTGGTCTAGGTTGACGAGGTCATCGGCGGTGTGCTGGCGCTTGCGCGCAAGCGCTTCGTCGCCGGCCCATTCGAGCGCGACGTCGAGCCAGCCGAACAGGCTGCGATGGTCGAAGCCGGCGAGGTATCGCGCGCCGGTATGCCGCAAGACCGGCCGAGTCTCGGGATGTTTCCGGAGATCGACGGCGAGGTCGAATTGCCTGCCGGC
>DASWCW010000274.1:0-1736 GCA_036395835.1 Xanthobacteraceae bacterium | reverse complement strand
GCCGAGGGCTGGGCCGACCAGTCGAAGTCCTCGAGCGTCTTCAGCGCCGGGAAGGAGGCGTGGCGGATCCGCATCCGCGCGCCCGAGGCATCGCGAGCGAAGACCTCGGCCTCGAGCAGCGTCTCGAGAAACTGCTCGTAGGACCAGGACTCGCTGCGGGCCCGCTCGGCCGTCTGCTCGAGCCGCTCCAAGACGCGCGGCGCCTTCAGCTTGGCCAACAGGTAGGGCAGCCGCTCGCCAGGCTTCGCCTTGTTCACGGGCACAGCTCCGCGTACTCGCGCAGCTCGGGCGGCGCGATCGCGGCGGGGGCGATGAACGCCGCTCGCGGCGGTGCGGGCGGCTCGGGCCGCATGATCGGCGGCGGCAGCCAGAGCCCCTGCTCGTAGCTGCGCTCGTAGCGGGCCACCTCCTCGCCGCGGTGGACGATCCAGACCTCGTCGCGGTCGAAGCGCAGCTCCACGCGCTCGTGCACGAGCCGTTCGGGCGCACGGTAGAAGCAGCGGCCGTGCTTCACGTAACCGTCGATCGGCACGCGCACCGAGCGATGACCCGACCAGTCGAAGCGCGCCGGCGGCAGCGGCCGCAGCGCCGAGCGCTCCTCGGCGAGGCGCTCGGCGACCGCGAAGCGGCCGCTCGCATGGATACGCGCGTTGCAGACCCCGTCGCGCCAATCGACATACTGGTCGTTGAGCTCGCGCAGGTCGCGGAAGCGGCGAGCCGGCCAGAAGCCGGACTTGAGGTGGCGCACGGCCGCCTCGACCGAGCCCTTCTCGCGTGGCGTCTCCGGCGTGCAGGCGCTGGCGTGAAACGCGTAGTGGCCGCGCAGGTGCAGGAAGCGCTGATTCCAGACGACCTGCTCCCGCTCGCGCCGGGCGACGACCGAGCGCAGGTTGTCGTAGACGCACTCGCGCGCCACGCCGCCGAAAAACTCGAAGGCGCGCACATGCCCCTCGAGGAAGGACTCCAGCGTCAGATCAAAGCTGAAATGAGCGGTCTGGGCGCCTGAGTAGGGCAGCGCCGCGACGAGCGCGTAGACGCGACGCTCGCGCCCGGCAATGCGCGGCCGCGTCGGCATCTCGGCCCAGTCGAGCTGCAGCACCTGAGCGGGCCGGTAGCCCCTGCGCTGGGCCGGGCGCACGCTCGACGGACGCAGGCGACGCAGATGCTCGCGCACCAGTCGCTCGGAGCCGCCGAAGCCGTGCTCAAGACGCAGGATCTCGGCGACTCGCGGAGCCTCGATCTGCGGCCACTCCTCGACCAACCGGCGCAGGACGGGCCCGAGCGGGTCGAGCTGCGAGCCGAGCGCAGCGCGGCGATAGCGCGGCGGCTCGTCGCTGCGAGCAAGCCGTACCACGGTGCGGCGATTGATCCCCAGCCGCCGCGCGATCTCCCGCTGCGAGAGTCCCTCCGCCGCCAGCGTCCCCACCTGCGCCCACTCCAACGCGCTCCGCACCTCCTGCCTCCTCGCTCGACACCGTGATCGAGCGCCCCAGCCTCAGCAAGGCGGCGGACGCGATCAGCGGCGCGGCGAGTGGTGCACTTTTCGCTTGCCGATCCTGGCGCAGCATTGGGCTGCCGGCGTCAGCAAGCGCAGTTTCGGACGCTGATGCTGGCGAGTCAACACCGAGAGCTGGTGCCGCATCACCACAAGTTCGATGTCCTTGGCGAACGCGGCCCGCCGACCCCGAACGAGCAGCCTCTGGTCGCAAGCGTGTAAAGGTCGCTAAACCTCGGTT
>DASWCW010000273.1:0-70288 GCA_036395835.1 Xanthobacteraceae bacterium | reverse complement strand
CGACGCCATTCGCGCTGAGATGGTGAAAGTGAGTTATGGCGCTATCGCGACGATCAGGTCGGAGCAGACTCAGGCGGTCCTGATCTCGGCGATCGCGACGCTGCTTGCCGCGATTGTCGGATTGATTTTCGCCAACCTTGTCAGCGGTGGCATCATTCGCTCTATGCGGCAATTGCTGGAGGGTACGCGCGCGGTCGAGGCGGGCCACCTCGATCGATCCATCGATGTAACGACGGCCGACGAAATCGGGCAACTGGCCGGCGCGTTCAACCGAATGGTCGTGCAACTGCGCGATAACCAGCGCGTCAGGGAAACTTTTGGCAAATACATTGATCCTCGCGTCGTGGAAGGGTTGATCGATCGCCCAAACTTGACCGCAGCGGAGGGTCAGCGCCGGGTGATGACGGTGCTGTTCTGCGACCTGAAGGGATTCACCAGCCTGAGCGAAGGCATGACGCCGCAAGGTCTGGTCAAGGTCATGAACCGCTACCTTTCAATCATGTCCGAACCGATCCGGACCAACCGCGGCATCATCGACAAATACATTGGCGATGGCATCATGGCCTATTGGGGCCCTCCATTCGTTGGCGAGACTGATCATGCCCGCTTTGCATGCCTGGCCACCCTGGAAATGATTGAACGCATCACGACGTTGCGTCGGGAAATTCCCGAGCTGCTGGGCGTGCGCGGCACGCCGATGGAGAAATGCGATTTGCGGATAGGCGTTGCGACGGGTGAAGCTCTGGTCGGTAGCATCGGCTCTGACGTCATGATGAGTTATACCTTGATGGGCGACGTAGTGAATCTCGCCTCGCGCCTGGAGGGCGCGAACAAGATGTACGGCACCCGCAATCTGGTGTGCGAAAGAACGATCGCTGCGGCGCGTACCACGCTCGAGGTTCGGGAGGTCGATCGGATCGTAGTCGCGGGTCAAACCCGGCCAAAGGTCGTGTTTGAGGTGCTTGGACGCAGGGGCGAGCTCACGCCGGAACGGTTGGCATCACGGGACAGGTATCAGGAAGGACTCGTCGCCTATCGCGAACGTCGATGGGATGATGCGCTTCGGGCGCTTAATGCGCGACGACTTATCGTGTTACCGGGTTCTGCTCGGGACACGAGACCCAACGAACCGGTCTCTGCTCCCTGTCGAACCAGTCTCTCGCGTTCCCACACGGATATTGAAAATTACCGAGCAGAGACTGGTGCCCGAAAACCGCTGGTCCAGCGCCGAGAATCTGAGAATCCATGGCCAGAGACTCGGGCGTACCCGCCTAACTGACGGAAATGTCGAGGATTCTTCCAAACGCGGAGTTCACACCACAGAGACCGGACTGGGTGGCTGGGGCGCCAGGATTCGAACCTGGGAATGGCGGAATCAAAATCCGCTGCCTTACCGCTTGGCTACGCCCCATCGGCCAGTCGCGATCGCGGCCGGACGATAGCGACGGGGGCCGGACCGATCAACGCCCCTCGCGCTTGCGGGTGCCGGGGGCGAGAGGCTATATAGGCTCTCTCTCTGCCAAATATCGGAGTGTAGCGCAGCCTGGTAGCGCACCTCGTTCGGGACGAGGGGGTCGCAGGTTCAAATCCTGCCACTCCGACCAATCCTTGGCCGCCACTTGGCCACTCCCGAGTACACGGGCATCGGCGGGATCTCGCACGCGCGATTGCGTGCAACACAATCCGGCCGAGCCGGCACGAAAGCATCCCCACCACGCCGGCCGGCGGGGGAACCCCCGGCCGATCCGATCATTGCCCGGGCAGTGACGAAGGTCACAGGGGCCGGCCGCCAAATCGGATATCAACGGGCATGATTCGGGACGAGCGCATCCCCTCCAGGCGGCGGCCGGTTTCGCCGCTTTGTCCCGCTTGCGGCGGCACGATGGAGCTTATCCGCGTGATTCCGCGGGGCGGATACCGCTGCGAACAACTCATTTTCGAGTGCCGAGCCTGCAGCATCGCGATCACCCAGGCTCCCCAACAAGGCCCGTAACGCCGCGCCAATGCGCATGTTGGTCGCTGCAATCGCGCGAACGACAAAGGCGGCCTGCGATTACGACCGGCGGGCTCGACGAGGCTTCGACTGCGGCCCGCGCTCTTTCGCGACGAGACTCCGCAGCAGCTGAAAATCCTTCAGATCGCGATACGGCGTCAAGTCGAGGTCGCGCGGCACCCGCTGCAATTTTTCCTCCTCGATGGGTTTCTCGTGCTTCTTCATGAAGCTTTCGTAGGCGCGCCAGGAAATGCCCGCCGCTTCCACCGCGGCGCGCTCGGTCCGCAGCCCGATCTGGTGCGCATGCAAATAATGCAGATCGAGCTCGTCCAGCAGCGCCTTTTCCACGATCTCATGGGTGAGAAGGAAAGGCGTGACGTACACCCGCGAGGTCCACGAGCGGAACGAGCGCGGCAGATGCCGATCGATATAGATCGTCCGCGCATCCTTGCTGTAGCCGGCGATGTAGGGAATGTCGTAGCTGTGATCGATCTTGCGAACGCGCTTGCGCAATGCCTTCACGACTTCATTCATGACATCGTCCGATATGTCTTCGGAGCGTTGGTGCGCTTCGTCTTGCCGTTTCATCTCTTCCTCGTTGCGGGAACATCGGCGGCATCCGAGGGAGCCCCGCGTGACGGGGCTGGCCGCCTTCGCTTGAACCTCAGAACCGGATCAGATAACGCCAATCAGCAGGATGCGTTGCATACCGGAACGGCCAGCCGTCACGCGAAGGTCGCGGGCGCATTGGTGGCTCGCCGCAAAGCGCGCAGCCATGCGCGCCAAGGCGCGCTGGCCAGCGGTACAAAGGCCGGAATCCGCGGGACATGTGGTCCTCGCACTCCGGTCGACGCGGAGCGATGCGCGATGGCCGAAACACGTGGCCGCTGCCGCGATTCGCCTCTATGATGCGATACGGGTCCAAGGAGGTCGGCATGTTTCTCTACGTTCGAAAGTCTTTCATGATCTTCAAGATCGTGCTTGCCTGCATCGCGTTCCTGGCGGCGATCATCGCGCTGCTGGGAACCTCACAAAACAGCTTGCTGCTGACGCAGGAGACCGGCAAGCAGTTGGGCGTGGTCATGGCCCTGGTCTTCGGCATCATCACCATTGTCGAGGCGTTCATGGCGCCGCCGGAGGCCATCATCTCCGACAAGATCTTCAGCGGCTGGAAAACCGCGTCCGATGCGCATTCGCCGATGGTGGGAATGCAGAAGAGCGGAGAACAGGCCTAGTCTAGCGACCGCGTATCCGATCCTGCTTGGCTCAAACCATCGCGATTACGGTTGCGTGACCCCCGCCGGCAGACCTCAGCCCGGCGCGGGGCGCAGGCGCACGCCAGGCCTCATCTTCGTGAAGGCGAAGCAGCCGGGATCTTCGAGATTCACGCCGGGAGCGAGGCAGACGATCACGGCCTCGGCGATTTCCTGAAAACCGGCACGAAAATGCGCCGAACTCTTGAGCGCCACGATGGCGCGCGAGGCGAGGTCCACGCCGATGTGAGTAAACGCCTCACGGTGGATCGGTTGCTGCCGGATGCTGGCGACGAGCACTTCGACCCCGCCCCGGGCGAGGAGCGCCGTCGGCCCCATGCTGGTCTCGGCGGCGCGCAGCATCGGCGAGGTCCCGCGGAAGCGGCCCTCGCTTAGCGCCGCGACGCGCCAGGGTCCCGGCAGTGGCGCTTGGCCCGGACCGGATCCCCCTCCCCCCAGGGTTGCGAGCGTTCCGCCGATGCCGGCGCGGTGCGCCGCCGCGGCGGCGGCCGCATCATGCATGATGCCGGCCACGGCGCGCTCGGCCCGCTGCCGCAGCAGCTCGGCGATCAGGCCGGTCGTATTCGAGGGAGCGCCGGCGCCCGGATTGTCCTGCGTGTCCGACAACACCACGGGGCGGGATGCGGACGCCGAAATCCGGATCGCCTTCGCCACCGCCTCGGCCGCGGGCAGAGGACGATGCGCCGCAAACTCGCGCTCGGCTGCGAGCAGCGCGGAGAACAGCGCGTCCGCCGCAACGTTCACCGCGGCTTGCGTCTCGCCATACGCCGTGACGCTCGGGCCCACGTCGCGGATATCTGCCGGCGGGAAGCCCATGTTCAACGAAAGGTATACGCCGGTTTGCTGCTCGACCGCCCGCAGTCGCCGGTACAGCCCGCCCGCCGGCTCGGTGTAGGTGCAGCCCGCCGTGATCGGGACCAGGAACGGACACTGCCGCAGCGCCCGGGCCGGGCGCGGCTTCCAGGACGCCACACGTTCGAGCCATTCGGCGCAACGCGCGCCTGCCCCGCCCCAGTCGGTGTGCGGATAGGTGCGGTAGGACGACAGAAAATCCGCCCCTGCCAGCATCTGCGGCGAGACATTGGCGTGCAGATCGAGCGAGACCAGGATCGGCGTCGCAGGACCTAGCGCCGCGCGGACGCGGCGCAGCAGCTCGCCCTCGCCGTCGTCATGGCTCTGCGTGACCATGGCGCCGTGGAGCTCGAGAAAGACCGCGTCCGGCCGTTCCCGCTCGAGCGCCAGGGTGAGCTTTCCCGCCATGCGCTCGAATGCATCGTCCGCCACCCTTCCGCCCGGTTGCGCGGCGGCCCAGGCCAACGGCACGATCGCGTGACCGGCCACTTCCGCCGTTTGCATGAAATGCGCGATGCCGAGGTTGAGACCGCGAAAGACCGAGCGGATCGCCTCGCCCTCGGTGACGGTCGGCCATGGACCGGCGCGCACGAAATCGTCCCACGTCGTGGGCGTCGCGACGAACGTGTTGGTCTCGTGCATGAACCCGCCAGCGGCGATGCGCATGGACCGGCCTCCCGCACGCTGTCTTGCATGGTTCGAGCTCATGGCGTCAAATTCGATGCGGATCCCGGACCGCGGCGTTGCTCGATGACGCCAGGCTTTGGCGCGCTTCGCCGAGTAATTTCGTGAAAGGCACGGCAGATGAGAAACGACAGCATCGAAGTCCGCCCCGTGGCGGGCGCCCTGGGGGCCGAGATCGTCAACATCGATCTCGCGCACGAGCTGGACGACGAAACGATCGCAGCGATCCGGCGCGCCTGGCTCGAGCACCTGGTCATCTTCTTCCGCGACCAGACGCTCGCGCCGGAGCGGCTCCTGAAACTCGCCCGGCGCTTCGGCGAGGTGATCGAATATCCGTTCGTCAGAGGCATCGAGGGATTTCCGGAGATCACGCCGGTGGTCAAGCTGGAAACCGAGAAGGTGAATTTCGGCGGGCTGTGGCACTCCGACACGGCCTATCTCGACCAGCCGCCGATGGCCACCATGCTGGTCGCCCGCGAAGTTCCGGCGTTCGGCGGCGATACGCTGTTCGCCAACATGTATCTCGCCTACGAGACGCTATCGGAGGGGATGCGTCGCATGCTGGACGGGCTCGTCGCGGTGAACAGCTCAACGAAGGCGGACGTCACCCGGACGCGTGAGGATCGGGTCCGCGACGGCGCCAAGCAGGACGCAAAGCAGCAATATGCGGCCGAACATCCCGTGGTGCGCACCCACCCGGAGACCCGCCGCAAGGCGCTATATGTGAACTTCGGTCATACCGTGCGTTTCAAGGACATGACCGAGGAGGAAAGCGAACCGATCCTGCACTATCTGTTCCAGCACATCGCGCGTCCGGAATTCACCTGCCGCTTTCGCTGGCAGGTGGGCTCGGTCGCGCTGTGGGACAATCGGTGCACGCAGCACAATCCGATCAACGACTACCACGGCTTCCGGCGCGTCATGCATCGCGTCACGCTCGCGGGCGACCGCCCGCGGTGAGACCGGACACCGCTCCCGTCATGGCCGGGCCTCGTCCCGGCCATCCACGCTTCCATGGACGGGACTTAACTCGTGGATGCCCGGCCCTGTGCGCACAAGGCCGGGCATGACGTGTCCGCGTCAGATGGGATTTCGCTCGATCAACTGCCGGGCGATGATGATCCGCTGCAGCTCGTTCGTGCCTTCGCCGATGACGAGCAGCGGCGCGTCGCGATAGAGCCGCTCGACCACGAATTCCTTGGAATAACCATAGGCGCCGTGGATGCGCATCGCTTCGAGCGCGACCTCGACCGCCGCTTCGCTCGCGAACAGCTTTGCCATGCCGGCTTCCAGGTCGCAGCGGCTCCCGCGGTCGTAGGTCCGCGCGGCATCCTCGGTCAGCAACCGCGCCGCGTGGACCTGCGTCGCCATATCGGCAAGCTTCAATTGGATCGCCTGATGCTGGCAGATCGGCTTGCCGAAGGTCTTGCGCACCTGGCTATAGGCCAGCGCCTGGTCGAGCGCGGCTTGCGCCACACCGACGCCGCGCGCGGCGACGTTGATGCGGCCGAGCTCGAGCGCGCCGAGCGCGTGCTTGAGGCCGAATCCTGCTTCGCCTCCGATCAGCCGGTCGGCGGGAACGCGATAGCCCTCGAACACCAGCTCGGCCGTATCGATGCCCTTGTAACCGAGCTTCTCGAGCTTGCGGCTCACCGTGAAGCCGTCGGCCTTCTTGGCCAGCAACAAGCTCATGCCGCGGTGACGCGGCTGCGCCCGAGGATCGGTCTTCACCAGCAGCGCAAAGCACTGGCCGTGGATCCCGTTCGAGATCCAGGTCTTGGTGCCGTCGACGACATAGTGATCGCCTTCGCGCCGCGCGGCGGTGCGGATCGCCTGCAGGTCGGTGCCGCAATCCGGCTCCGTGAGCGCCAACCCGCCGCGCAATTCGCCGGACGCGAACCGCGGCAGGAATTCTTGCTTCTGCGCCTCGGTGCCGAAGCGCTCCACCGCCGCCGCCATGATCAGATGCGAATTGAAAATGCCGGCGAGCGACATCCACACCCGCGAGATGCGCTCGACGATCCTGGCGTAGAGCACCGCGGAAAGCCCGAGCCCGCCATAGGCCGCCGGAATCGTCGCGCCGAACAGCCCGAGCTCGCGCATGCGCTCGACCATATCGGCGGGATATTCGTCATCGTGCTCGAGCTTGTGCACGTAGGGCGCAACGTCGCGCTCGAGGAAACGATCGATGCTGCCGAAAATGACGGCTTCCTGGTCTTCGGATTTCATCTCGGCCGTCGCCATCGCCGGGCTCAGGCGAGCGTCAGCCCGTCGGCGAGCGCTCGTGCGTCGGCCAGAGCGTCCACCGCCAGCACCAATTGCTCGATTCCCATCGCGCGCGCGGGCGAGACGGCGCGCGCGGCGTTGCTGCGAAACTTTTCGACGATCGCCGCCTCGGCGAGCGGGCGCTCGCCGTTGCCGCGATTGATCTGCTCGCGATGACGCAGCGTGCGGCCGGCACGCGTCGTGACGATGACTTCGCCGCAATAATGCCGCGGGAAGCTCGAGCGCGGATCGATCTCGTAATCGACGCGATCGGCAAGCGCGAGAATGGTCGCATCTGCGAGCGCTTCCTCCTCGAGCTCGTCGAGCGTGAAGCTTCCCCTGACCAGGGCCGCGGCGATGACGTAGGGAATCGAGAACTGGGCGTCGTAACTGTTGGCGGGCCGTCGTTTGTTGGCGACGGGCTCGCATACGGTCTTGACCACTTCGGCCGGCACCAGGGCGCGGATGCGGTCGACCTGAGCCGGATCGACCCCCTGCTCGCGCCGGAGCGCGAGCGCCGCATCGATGCAGGCGTGGACGAAATGACAGGCGCGATAGGGTTTGACCGCGACCTGCAGCAACTCCCAAATCTCGCCGAGTTCCGCGGTCGCGAGGACGAGGTTGGCGGGGTCGAAATGGTCCTGCAGATGACTGGGATAGAGCCCGAAGCGACCCTCATAGGCGCGGCGCGCGCCGACAAAGCCGTGCTGCGCCAGAGCCGCCGCCGTGATTCCCGACGTTGCCGCCCAGCCGGGATGGAAGCGTTTGTTCCAGGCGCCGTCTTCCAGAAATTCCAGGCTGCCCGCCGCTGCCGAGAGCGCGATTCCCTGCGCCATGACCAGCTGCTGTTCGGTCAGCCCCATCAGCCGGCCCGCGGCAAGCGCGCACGCGAAAGCGCCGATGAGACCGGTCGGATGAAAGCCCACCTGGTGGAAGGCGCCTTTGGCCACGGCGCCGAGCCGCGCCGCGGCCTCGACGCCGAGAATATAGGTCGCGAGCATCTCGCGTCCGCTTGCCCGGCTCCGCGTGCCGACCGCCAGCACGGTCGGGAGCAGGCTCGAAGTGGCGTGAATAACGCCGCCGGTGTGGGTATCGTCGAAATCGAGCCCGTGGATGAGGATGCCGTTCACGAGCGCCGCGTCGCGCATCGGCAGCCGCGCCGGCATGCCGATCACCGCGGTATCCCCGGTTCCGGCAAGCGCGGCGATCGCCGTCATCGCTCGACGGGCGAAATCGTAGGTGGTCGAGGCGAGCGCAATCCCCACCGCGTCGAGGATGAGATGCTTGGCGCGCGCGACCACGGCGACCGGAATGGCGTCGGCCGAAAATCCGCCGACGAAACGCGCGAGATCCTCGGCAATCAGCGGACTAGTCGAGGCGGGCTGCGATCGAGCCGTCTCGAAGGCCACGGCCCGGGCGGTTCTTTGCGCGCACATCCGGCTTCTCCTTCCATGTTGTCGGCTCGGAGCGTGTTCGATCGTTTGTTGTTGCGCCCGTGAGGATCGTCAGCGCTTGTAAAGCCCCATGATCGCGGCCTTGGCCAGGGTGTTGAAATTGAGCTGAAAGCCGACGACTGCAGCCGAGGTGTCCGGCTTCACCGCCAGCGCTTCGGTGCCGACCGCGAAAACCGTGAACAGATAGCGATGCGGATGGTCGCCGGCCGGCGGGCATGGGCCGCCGTAACGCGGCGCGCCGAAATCGGTGCGGGTCTGCAGCGCGCCTTTCGGCAATTTCCCCGATTTCGGATTTCCCGCATCGAGCGCGAGCTCCGTCACGTTCGCGGGGATGTTGACGACGAGCCAGTGCCAAAATCCGCTGCCTGTGGGCGCATCCGGATCGAAGCAGGTGATGGCGAAGCTCTTGGTGCCGGCCGGCGCGCCCGACCAGGCAAGGTGGGGCGACGTGTTGCGGCCCGCGCAGCCGAAGCCGAAATCGGCCGAGAGAACGTGGTCCATGCCGAGATAATCGCCGTCTTTGAAGCTGTCGCTCCTGACCGTGAATGCCATGGCCGTCTCCAGGATTGTGCTCGCAAAGCTAGCCGGAGAGAGTGCCCGGGCGCAACCGGACCGGCCCGGTGCGTGCGCTCGAAACCGACGGATCCGGGCCCCGCGCACCAGCTCACAAACGGGAGCCGGCCCATGATAGCCTTCCCCGAGGGAGGACGTTGTGTCGGCTACGATCGAACTGCCGGTTTGGCTCGTCGGCATTCTTGCGGCGCTGGCGCTGGTCGGGCTGCTGGATCGGCTGCTCATCCCGAGCGTGCGCTTTCTCCTGCGGCGGCGGCTCAACGCGGCGATCGCCGAGCTCAACAGCCGCCTGCGCCTGCGCATCCAGCCATTCAAGCTCACGCGCCGGCAAAGCCTGATCGACCGCCTCATGTTCGACCCGGAGCTGGTGCGCGCCGCGGAGGCGCACGCCGTGGCCACGGGCGAGCCGCGCGCCGTGGTGATGGCGCGAGTCGAGACCTACGCCCGCGAGATCGTGCCGAACTTCAGCGCCTACGCCTATTTCAAGTTCGGAACCCAGGCCGCGCGGCTGCTGTCCACGCTGCTCTATCGCGTGCGGCTCGGCTACATGGATGACGAAGCGTTGCGCGCCGTCGATCCCGACGCCGCCGTCGTGTTCGTCCTCAATCACCGCTCCAACATGGATTACGTGCTCGTCACCTATATGGTGGCGGCGAGCTCGGCCTTGTCCTACGCGGTCGGCGAATGGGCCCGCGTCTGGCTCGTGGAATCGATCATTCGCGCGATGGGCGCCTATTTCATCCGCCGCGATTCCCGCGATCCGCTCTATCGCAAGGTGCTGGCCCGCTACGTGCACCTCGCCACCGCCGAGGGCGTGACCCAGGCGATGTTCCCGGAAGGCGGGCTCTCGCGCGACGGCGCGTTACGACCGCCGAAGTTCGGCCTGCTCTCCTACATGGTCGGGCGGTTCGACCCGGACGGCGAACGCGACGTGGTGTTCGTGCCGGTCGGCATCAATTACGACCGGGTGCTCGAGGACCGCAATCTCACGGCTTCCGCGGCCAAGGACGCAGGCGCGCCGTACGCGAAACTCGGCGCGATGGCGTTGCTGCGTTACGTCGTCCGCGCCGCCGCACTCGCTGCGATCGGCCGCTGGTATCGCAATGGCTATGCGGCGGCGAGCTTCGGGACACCGGTTTCGCTGCGCGCCCACACGCGCGAGCGCGGCCTCGACTTCCGCAAGCTGACCGAGCAGCGACGTTTCACCGAGGTGGAGGCGCTGGGCACAATGCTGATGCGCGAGGTCGGCAAGCTCGTGCCGGTGCTTCCGGTCTCGCTCGTCGCCAGCGTGCTGATGCGGGCGAATGGCCGCGAGTTGTCGGAGGCCGAGATCGAATCCGGAGCGCTGGCGCTGATCGAGCAGGTTCGCACGCAAGGCGCCCATGTGCATGTGCCGCGCCAGGATCCGGGCTATGCGGTGCGGGTGGGCCTGCGCATGCTTCGGCTGCGCCGCATCGTCGAAGCGAGCGACGGAAAATACCGGGCCAATCCGCGCGAGATGGTGCTGTTGCGTTATTATGCCAACGCCATCGCTCAGCATTTTGCGTGCGAACCATAAACGAATTTTTCGACGAATGATCGAAGCGGGGACGCTGTCCGGGCTCGGCGGCGCCATCGGCATCGCGTTGGGCTCCGCGGTTGCCGCACTGGTCGCCGTGCTTGCCGGCTGGCCGACCGTCATCGGGCTCGAAGTCCTGGCATTGGCGGCGGGCTGCAGCGTCGCCATCGGCATATTTTTCGGCTTCTACCCTGCTCGGCGCGCGGCTCGCTTGCAGCCGGCAACGGCGCTCTATCACGAATAGCCGGCAACGTCGCTGGCCGGGCACTTCAGAATCGGATTTCCGCCCGTCACGATTTGCGCTGGATCAATGTCGTTCCCGACCCGCCGTGCGAGTGGAGTGGTATCAGGCGGCCGCTCGGCGGCCGGACGACATTTGATGGAGGGATGCATGTCGACGCACCGGTCGGAAACGGGGCTCGAACAAGCCATCATCGTCTTCTTGCGGGTCGCGATCGGTTGGACGTTTCTTTACGCCGCGATCCACCATCTTGGAGACGATAAATTCGTCGTCGGGTTTTTGAGCAAGACCAAGACGTTCCACGACGTCTACGCGCCATTGACCAGCCCGGCGATCGCTCCCGTGCTTACATTCTTCGTCGAATACGGCCATCTTCTGATCGGCCTGTCATTGATATCCGGGCTCCTCGTCCGAGTGAGCGCGCCGTTCGGCATCATGCTGATGCTGCTGTATTGGACCGCGCACATGAACTTCCCGTATATCGACAACCCCAACAACTTCCTGCTGGACTACCACGTCGTCTATGCGGTGATGCTGGTTTACCTGATGGTCAAGCGCGCCGGCCACGTGTGGGGGCTCGATGCCCTGATCGAGGAACTAGAATTCGTGGAACGTCATCCCCGGCTGCGCGCCCTCGTCGCCTGAGCGACTGCTTGCTTCCGGCTTGGCAGTGCCCGTCGGCCCCGCGCATTGCGCGGGGCCGACGCTCATGAGCAGGAAACGATTTGTCGCGTTCGCCGAAGGTACACATCGCGCCGGAGACCATGAGCAAATCGTCCGGCGAGCGGCCCGGTCGTGCCCATTCGCATGATCGCTGACAATCAGCTTCCGACCTTCAGCGTGCTCACCAGGCCGCGCAGGCAGGCGATCGCGCTCAGCGCCGTGATCTTTCCGGTCCGCGGGTTTTCCGAGGGCACGTTCTCGATCCTCATGGAGAAGCGCGCGGAATCCGCATCGACCTCGATGTGATGGATGTTGCGAGAAATCCCCGGGTCGGCCCAGATCTCCAGGCGGGTGCGATCGGGGCCGATGCCGGCGAGCGCCAGCGCCGCCGAGACATTGACGTTGGCGGGAAAGCCCCGCACCCCTTCGCGCGCGCTGCCCTCGAACAATTTGAGCGGCTCGGCAAGGCCGGCGAGCGTGATGCCGCGCGCCTGCAGATACGGCGCGCCGACGAGCCCCGACGGCGGCTTACGCGAGACCAGCTTGACCGAACCGATGGTCCCCTCGGCAGCGGCGCGCACCGCGTCGAGCCCGATCAGCGCTCCGGTCGGCACCAGGATGCGGGCACCCGTCTGTGCGGCCCGCTCAATCAGTTCCATATGGTCGAGCAGCGCACCGGCGCTCAACGCGATGAAGATCCGCCCCGCCTCGATCGCGGGCGCGGCGATCGAGCGAAATGCCGCCGCGGGCGCGCATTCGACGATCACCTCGCAATGCTCGGGAAGCGCCGCGACCGCCACCATCCGCGTCGCGATGCCGTTTGCCGCAAGCCTCGCTGCCGCGGCGCTGTTGTCGCGCGCCGCAGCGGCGCCGAGCGTCAGCCCGGGAATTCCGGCCTCAACCCGGCGCGCAATCGCCATTCCGATCGCGCCCAGTCCCGCAAGTCCGACGCGCAGATTCGCCCGGAGGTTCACGACAAACCTTTATTCGCAAGACATCATCGTCGGGAAATGCTCATTTACAATGTCCATTCCAAGACGACCCGGCTATTGACAGCAAACTTGGCGACCACTACGCTTTTGACAAGAAAGTTATTGTATTTCAATCACATAGGGAGGATCCCATGCAGACGCGGCGTACCCTGCTCAAGCTCGCGGCGTCCGGCATCGCGGCCGGCCCGCTTCTCGGCGTGCCGTCACTGCTTCGGGCGCAGGAAAAACCGATCCGGATCGGTGTGCTCTACGATCTGTCCGGCCCATTCGCGGCGGCCGGATCGATGCCGTGCGCGGTCGGCGCGCAGATCGCGATCGATCTTGCCAACGAGCACGGCGGCGTGCTCGGCAAATACAAGATCGAGCCGATCAAGGCCGATTCCCAGAGCAAGGCCGACGTCGCCATCAACGAGGCGGAGCGGCTGATCGACCAGGAGAAGGTCGACATCATCCTCGGCATCTATTCGAGCGCGCATGCGGTGCCGCTCGCCGCCAAGCTCGAGGCGCAGAAGAAGATCCTGTGGATCACCACCGCCATTGCCTCCTCGGTGTTCAAGGGCAAGGATCTGCACTACGTGTTCCGCGCGCAGATCCATTCCGATCAATACGGCGAAGCCGGAGCATCCTTCCTCGCGGAGAATGCCAAGGCCAAGCTCGGCATCGAACCCAAGGATCTCAAGGTCGCGGTGATCTACGAGGACGGCCCCTACGGCACCGGTGTCGCAGAGGCCGACGTCGCGCAATGCAAGGAGCGCGGCATCACCCAGGTCGTGCTCAAGGAAGGTTATTCGGCGAGCACGCCGGATCTTTCCTCGCTGGTGACCAAGCTCAAGCGCGCGCGTGCCGACGTCATCCTCCACACCGGATATAATCCCGACATTACATTGTTCCTGCGCCAGTCGCGCGAAGCCGGCCTGCGTTTCAAGATGCTGATCGGCAATGGCGCGGGCTACAGCCAGATCGATAAGCTGCGCGAAACGTTCGGCGCCGACGTCGAGCATTTCTGCAACGTGGACCCGGTGCCGGCACAGCTGCTCGACGCGAAGACGCTGGCGCCCGGAATGGGCGATCTCATCAAGGTCATGGTCGATCGCTACAAGGCGCAGACCAGCGCCAAGGAAGTTCCTCCGCACACTTCGATGGGATTCAATCAGACCTGGCTGCTGCTGGAGAAGGTGCTGCCGATTGCGATCGGCAAATACGGCGGCACCAATCCGGAGGCGGTGCGCAAGGCCGCGCTCGATATCGACATTGCACCCGGCGGCACCATCCAGGGCTACGGCGTCAAATTCTTCCCGCCGGGCACGCCGATGTCGGGCCAGAACGAGCGCTCGACCCCGGTCGTGATGCAGTACGTGAAGGACGGCACCAAGGTGGTGTGGCCTACTCCCATCCGCACGGCCGACCCCGTGCTGCCGCTGCCGGCCTCGTCTCCTTACGCCATGATGTGATGCCGACCTGCGCGCCCGCCCTCGCTTTCGGGCGCAAGGCGAGCGCGCGCGATTGAGTCGAACCATCGAGGTCGGCCGGTGCTGGTCGTCGAATCGTTGAGCAAGAGCTTCGATGGATTCCTGGCGGTCAACCGGGTCTCGTTCGAGCTCACCGAGGGCGAGATCCTCGGACTGATCGGCCCCAACGGCTCCGGCAAGAGCACGATCTTCAACCTGATCGCCGGCGCGATGCGGCCGAGTGCCGGCTCGATCCGGCTCGACGGCTCCGAGATCGGCGGCATGAGCGCCGACCAAGTCTGTCATCTCGGACTTGCCCGCACGTTCCAGATCCCGCGGCCGTTCCGCAAGCTCAGCCTGCTGGGCAATGTGACGCTGGCGGCGTTCTTCGGCCAGCGCCGAGCCGTCACGCGCGGCGAAGCCGAGCGCCAGGCGGCGCGCGCGCTCGAGCTCGCGGGCCTCCCCAGCGATCCGGCCGCCAAGACGGAAAGCCTGGGCGCTGCCGGGCTCAAAAAGCTCGAGCTCGCGCGCGCGTTGGCGACGCAGCCGCGGATCCTGCTTGCCGACGAGAGCCTGGGCGGCCTCGATCATACCGAGATGGATCAGGCCGCGGCCGTGCTCGAGCGGATTCGCGCCGAGCTCGGCATCACCATCATCTGGGTCGAGCACATCATGGGGGTGCTGATGCGCGTGGTCGATCGGGTGATCGTGCTGGACCACGGCGAGAAGATCTTCGAAGGTGCCCCCGAGCAGGTCGCGCGGGATCCCCGCGTGATCGAAGTCTATCTGGGCAAGGGCCACAAGTGATTTGTAGGATTCTCGACGATACTGCGCGCGAGCCGCGCACTCCGGTCACCTCTCCCGCTTGCGGGGGCCGCCCCCTCCCCCGCAAGCGGGCGAGGGAAGCGTCCGCGGCCGCGTTAGCGTGAGCGCCGGTCGTGCTGGAGATCGACAACCTCTCCGCCGCCTACGGCTCGTTCCAGGCGCTGTTCGGCGTCAGCCTGCGGGTCGATGCCGGCGAGGCGGTCGGCGTCATCGGCCCCAACGGCGCCGGCAAGACCACGCTGATGCGCGTCATCTCCGGACTGCTGCCGGGGCGCGCGGGCAGGCTCGCCTTCGAAGGCCGCTCGCTTGCCGGCGTCCCCGCCTACCGGGTGGTCACCCGCGGCATCGCGCACGTGCCGGAAAACCGCCGGCTGTTTCCCAAGCTCACGATCGAGGAGAACCTGCGCATCGGCGCCTACATGCCGCAGGCGCGAAAGCATTTCGCCGAGCGTCTGGGCCGGGTCTACGAGCTCTTTCCGCGGCTCGCCGAGCGGCGCAATCAGCTCGCCGGCACGATGTCGGGCGGCGAGCAGCAGATGTGCGCGATCGCCCGCGCGCTGATGTCGAAGCCGAAGCTGCTGCTGCTGGACGAGCCCTCGGCCGGACTCGCGCCGCTCGTCGTGCAGCAGGTGTTCGACCTCGTGCGAAAAATCCGCGGCGAAGGATTTACCGTGCTGATCGTCGAGCAGAACGTGCAGCAGCTGCTCGAACTCGTCGACCGCGCCTATCTGCTCGAGGTCGGACGGATCAAGCTTGCCGGCATGGCCGCCGAGCTCAAGGCCAATCCGTTCGTGCGCCAGGCGTATCTGGGGCTTTAGGGAACTCGAGGCGATGGACATTTATCTTGTCGAAGCTCTCCTCAACGGATTGCTGCTGGGCGGCGTGCTGGCGCTGCTCGCGCTCGGCCTCAACCTGATTTTCGGCGTCATCGACGTGGTGTGGATCGCCTATGCCGAGTTGGTGATGTGCGGCATGTACGTGGTCTATTGGCTCTACGGGTATTATCACTGGCCGCTGGCGCTCGCGGCTGTGGCCGCGATCCTGAGCGTCGCCTTGTTCGGAATGCTGGTGCACCAGCTCATCATCGCGCCGATCCTCGGCTCGCCGGCGATCAATCAGCTGCTCGCCACCGGCGGCCTGCTGTTCTTCCTGCAGAGTTTCGCCACCCTGCTGTTCGGCACCGACTTCCGCAACATCGGCCTACGCCTGCCGATTCTCGAATTCGCGGAGATGAGCATCAGCTTCGCCCGCCTCATCGCTTTCGGCGTTGCCGTGCTGGGCGCCGGCGCGCTCTATCTGTTCCTGTCGAAGAGCTTTCTCGGCACTGCGATCCGCGCCATCGGCCAGGATCGGGAAATCGTCGGGCTGATGGGAGTGGACCAGCGGCGCATCTACCTCGTCACTTCGGCGATCGGCGGGGCGCTGGCCGGGCTTGCCGCCTGCCTGCTGGTGCTGCAATACGACGTGCATCCCTTCATCGGGCTGTCGTTCGGTCCCATCACCTTCATGATCTGCGTGCTGGGTGGGCTCGGCAACATGATCGGCGGGTTTGCGGCCGCCTTCATCATGAGCGAGATCATCTCGATCGGCGGCTTCTATTTTTCCCAGGAGATCGGCGAAGTGCTGGCCTTCGTGGTGTTCATCGCGTTGATCTTCCTGCGGCCGCAGGGGATCTTCGGGCGATCATGAGCACGCGCGCGCCATGGCTCGCCGGACTCGCCGGACTCGCCGTCCTGGCGGCGCTGCCGTGGCTTTCCCCCTCCTCGTATTTCCTGCACATCGTGATCCTCATCTTGATCTGGGGCTTCATCTACACCGCCTGGTCGCTGATGGGAAAATTCGGCCTGGTGTCGCTCGGCCACGGGGCGTTTCTGGGCACCGGCGCCTATACGGCCGGCCTGCTGTGGAACTTCGCCGGGCTCACGCCCTGGCTCGGCATCCCCGTCGGCGTCGCGCTGGCGGTGCTGCTCGCGATCGTGATCGGCTATCCGTGCTTCCGGCTCAAGGTGGTCGGACATTATTTCGCGCTGGTGACGCTGGCTCTCGCCGAAGTGACGCGGCTCTCGATCGTCGCCATGCGGGACATCACCGGAGGATCGCTGGGAATGACGCCGAGCGGCGTTCCGACGCCGTCGTGGTTCGCAATCCAATTCGCGGACAAGCGCTATTTCTACTTTCTTGCGCTGGTGCTCTGGCTGTTCGGCCTTTGGGTGTGGCGGCGCGTCGACGCCAGCATGGCGAGCGCGGCCCTCGAGGCGATCTCGGAGGACGAGGGCGCCGCGGCCGCGATCGGCATCCACGTCACCCGCCAGAAGCTCACGGTCACCATCATCAGCGCGGCGATGACCGCGCTCGGCGGCGCGCTGTACGGACAGTTCGTGATGTATCTCAATCCCGATACGCTCGCGGGCGTCGGCGTGTCGTTGCAGATCGTGTTCGCCGCGATCGCGGGAGGCATGTACTCCATGCTCGGCCCGACGGTCGGAGCCGTGCTCACGATCGTGCTCGGCGAGGCTCTGCGCGTCTGGTTCGGCACGACCTGGATCGGGGCCGCCAATACCATCTACGGCATCCTGCTGGTCATCTTCATCATCTATATGCCGAGGGGAATCGTCGGGGTGATCGCTGCCCGATTGCGGGCGCAAATTCTTCCGGCCCGCCGGGCGGCGCTGTGACGCAACGGATTTGACGAGGAGCGGAAGCCATGGTGCTGGAACTTGCGCAGATCGACATCAAGCCCGGACTGGAAGCCGAGTTCGAGGCGGGCGTGAAAGAGGCGGCGCCGCTCTTCAAGCGCGCTCGCGGATGCAAAGGCATGGAACTGCATCGTTCGGTGGAAAAGCCGCAGCGCTACCGGCTGTTGGTCAAATGGGATACGGTCGAGAATCACACGGTCGAGTTCAGAAGTTCCGAGGATTTTCAGCAATGGCGCAAGCTGGTCGGACATTGCTTTGCTAGCCCGCCCGAGGTCGAGCACATCCGTCAGGCCGTGACGGGGTTCTGATCTCAACTTCCGTTCAGCTCGAGCGCGCGCAAGCTTGCCATGCTGCAGGGCCCGAGCGGTTCCGGTTATATCTGTCCCTGAGGTATCGGCAACCGCGAGAGAAGCCCATGCGCTCCATTCCCCTAGGCGCCAAAGGCAGCTTCAAGCTGAGGGTGCGCGCCGAGCACCTCGCCAGCCGCTTCAAGGATCCCACGCTGCCCAATGTGCTCGCCACGCCGGTCATGATCCTGGCGATGGAGAATGCCGCGCTCGACGCCATCCGCGGCTATCTCGATGCGGGCGAAAGCGCGGTCGGCACCGCGGTCGACGTCCGACACCTCGCCGCCACCCCCTTGGGCCACGAAGTGCGGGCCGAGGCGGAAGTCACCAAGGTCGATGGACGTCACATCGAGTTCAAGGTGAGCGCCCGCGACGAGATCGAGGAAATCGGGCGCGGAACCCACCACAGAATGGTCGTCGATATGGGGCGGGTGAACGAACGCTTGGCCAGGAAACCGCCGGCATAGGGCCTCGAGCCGTGCCGTCAGGCGTGCCCCTCCGGGTGCCGGAGCGGCAGCCCGGCGAAAATGCTGCATCGCACAAATACCGGATCGACGCCGTTTCGTCCAAATAATTGCGGGAGGCGTCAAATAGACACGGATTCGAGGTCTTGGAAGGCGCCGGCACGGCCTTAACCATCGCCGCAGCGAGCACTGCAAGGCCTTGATCGGCCTTGGCAATTTTCACGAAACCCGATAAGGTGGCGGATCGATCCTCCTGTTCCGCGGCTTGTATGAGTGAACATAAATTCGGCGTTGGCGAGAAAGTCGACTTCGTTCCCGCTTTTCACCAGCGATCCGCCCCCACCACCGAATATCAGATCGTGCGCCAGCTGCCGGATCACAACGGCGAGTTCTTCTATCAGATCAAGAGCGCGCGCGAGCCGCACGACCGCGTCGTCGGCGAGAGCCAGCTCGTCCGGCCGGCCTCGCCGGTCAAGCATCCGCCCCCGCGCGCAGCGAAGCGGCGCGCCAAGCCAAGCTCGAAACGCGCTCCGGCACGCCCGCGCGCGGCGCGGACGGCCCGGCCGGCGCGGGCGGCGCGGACGAGAACCCGCAAGCGCGGCTGACAGTCGGGCGAGCTGATCCGGCAAGAGTGCGTTGCAGGTTGCCGCCGATCCGCCGGCGTGGGAAGTGGAACCGCGCTCGACGGAATTCTGTTCTAGGTGCGAGGATCCGGAGGTGCATCGTCCCGCACGCAACCCGCCATGCCTGGCATCCATGATCGCGATGAAGCGGCGCTGTGGTTCGCGCTCCACCGCCTGGAGACGAACTACTGGTATGACGTCGATTTCAATGCCGGAATCAAAGCCCACGAATTTTATGTGAACGACGGCCTGTTCGCGGTCGGCGACAACCAGTTCCGGGGACACGACAAGATCCGCGCGTTCTACGCCTGGCGCCGGCAGCGCGGCCACACGACCACGCGGCATCTGATCAACAATTTGCAAGTAGCTTCGCAGGACGAGAAGCAGGCGCATATCACCGGCGTGATCAGCCTCTACCGCGCCGACGGCCGGCCGCCGTTCCAGGGAGAACGGCCGCCGATGCTGGTCGCGGATCTGAGCTGCGATTGCGTGCTCGCCGAAGACAATATCTGGCGCTACCGGTCGCATGTGCTCCATCCGATCTTCGTCGGCAGCGACATTCCGCTTTCGATCTCGATCGACACGCAAATCCTCGCCGAGGGCGAGGGCGGCGCGCGCAAGCAGGCCTGAGTTCGTCGGCACGGAAGGGCGCCAGCGTCCCGCCCGTACGCACAGTCCCGGCGTCACGAGCAGGACGAGCGGGTCGAGCATGCCGACAAGCGCCGAACGCCGAGCCAACGGCCCGGTGTTCTGCTTGCTCGTATGGTGAACCCGGCATTCAGCCAGCGCGCTCCGATCCCGCGTTCTTCTTCTTGGCGAGCTTGGCTTTGAGCACATCGATGCGCTTCGAGGCCTCGGCCCGGGGAGCCTATCGTCATGGGCGTCCGGCTCTGCCCGGTTGCGAGAAGAAAAGAGCCGCCCGGATATGCCGGAGCGGCCCAAGTCGAGGGAGGAAACCCCATGGAGGGGGTTACGGTCCCGCCAAAGACCGCACACGCCAACGGCCGATTCGGCCCCTGGTTCCCCCGGTCGGCCGCGTTGCGGATCGGTGGTCTAGTCGCGATTGCAGGGCGGATCATAGGCCCGGGCGAGATCGGTCACGATGGCGGTCCGCGCCTGCGCGTCATCCTCCAGGTGGAGACAGAGGCAGTTCGCTTCGTTGGCGTCGATGCACGGCTTGTGCTTGACGGAAAGCGGCCGCTGGGAAATGTCGGCGCTCTCGCCCACGTAGATCCAGGTGTATTCCGCCTCCGCTTCGGCGAATGGAATGCGTTTGGCGAGGAAATACACGGCACCCAGTGCCTTGAATGCGTCCTCGCGCAGATAGATATCGAACTCGTAGCGCTTCCCCGATACCCCGATCAGCGCCACCGTGCCGAGCTTGGGCATGTGGTTCTCCGGCGGATCGGACACCTTAACGCGAAGGCGCCGATTCAAGGTTCCGGATTCGTCCGGCTGCGCTTGCGGCGGTCGCGCTTCCGAAATACAGCTGCGTCGATTGCAGCCGTCCGCCAGGGCGGCGCCGAACAAGGATCAGGGTTGCGTCTGCGGCAGAGCATTCACTTCGTCGAGCGCGGATTTGACCGTCGCCACGAGCTTGCGATCGTTGAAGGGCTTGGCGAGCCACGCCAGCGGTTGTGCGAGCTCGGCCCGCGTCTTCACGGCCGTATCGGCGAGCGCCGAAGCGAAGATGCTGCGAATGCCGAAGCGCTGCAAGATCTCGACCGCAGCGTCGATGCCGTCGCGCTTGCCGGGAAGATAGATGTCCATCAGGACCAGTGCCGGCCGGCGGTCCAGCGCTGCTTGAACGGCTTGGTCCGCGGTTTCGACGATGTCGACGACGTCGTAACCGGCTTCGACGAGCGCGCTCTCGCATTGATGCGCGACGAAGTAATTGTCCTCGACAATGAGAATGCGTCGCGCAAGCTGGGCATCGGCGGCGGGAATGCCGGCACGCCCGGATTCAGAATCCCGGGTCATCTCGATTCGCAGCGGCTTCATGAACGAATCCCCTTACCCGTGCCCGCAGGCCTGCTATGGACCAAATCTGGCAAAATTGTAGCTCAGATGGCCAACGCTATGGCGGGGCGCCCCCGAATCATCCCCGACATCCCCGCAACAGGATATGACGCGCGGCAGCAGGCTTGACAAGACCGAGTTCCGCCCGTCCTGCCTTTGCAATAGGGCTTCGCATGCTGAACCTCGGATGAATGGCGCTGCCTCGGATTTGGGCAACCGGCGTCCAGGCCCGTGTTGAAGCGCCAAATCGCCTCCGCTAGGCTCGATCGCGCGGTCCCGGGGGCATACCGTGGTTCAAATCTTGCTGATCGCCGCAGCTATGCTGCTTGCGCCGACGTCGGTCTGGGCGAACGCCGTCGAAACCGTGCGCCTGCATCAGGCGGAGCCTCAGTTCGCTGGACCGGCTGCGGACGGCACGGCCCGGTCCGAGCGGCTTATCGCCCAGGCCGTGCCAGCGCCCGCGGACATGCCGGGCACCTATGCCGGCAAGGTCGATCGGCGGTTCCTCGGCGGCGAGCCGCAGGCCACCCGAACGTATCGCCTGACGCTGAACCCGGACATGAATACCGGGAAAGTGCTGATCTACGATTTCGATGGAAAGCTCCTCAATGAGATCGGGCTGGTCGGCAAAATGACCGATGACCGGACCTTCGAAGGCAGGACGACAGTGATCAACGCCTCTCCCGGCTATAAGCCCGACAATGTTCGCCTGGTTTTTTCATCCGATCACAGCAGCGTCGATTGGTATCACAACGACGGCACCATCGAGGGATCCGGTACGCTGTCGCATTCGGTCGAATAACCGTCGCGATGTCGACTTGTCACGGCAGCTTGCTCGCGGCCGCCGATAACGAAAGGCCAACAAGGTGATTGCCATGGTTCAGCTAGCCGCAGGGATTGTCATTCGCGCGATCGTTCCGGCAATCGCGATTTTCACCGCCACGAGCGCCCTCGCCCAGGAAATCAAGCTGACGCGCTCGGCGGAATCCGGCGTCGAAGCGCTGCTCGTCGACGAACGCTCGTGGGACGCGAGCTGCAAGCCGCTGCCCACCTCGGTCACGATCACGAGCCAACCTGGCAATGGCAAGGTGACGGTCGTCCCGAGCGTCAGCATCATCGCCGCAAGCGCGCCGCGATCGGGAAGCACGGGGCGCTGCGCCGGTAAGTCCATCAGCGGCAACCAGATCATGTATCGATCGCACCCGGGATTCCGCGGGACCGATACGCTCGCCTACAAGGTCATGTACGGCAACGGCAAGAACGGATCGACCACCGTCACGATCAATGTGCATTAGCGCGGCTTCGTGCTGCAAACCTTCGGGTCAACGCGTCGGGTTCGACGGGATCGCCTGATAAAACCCCCTCGCCTCCGCCGTGAACGCCCTGCGCGGCGCATCGTCCAAATAGAACATGTGCCCTGCGCGGTAGAGCTTGAGCTCGACGCGGCCGGGCGCGCCGATCTGCGGCAGATGGTCGATCACGTAGCGGGAGACCGCATAGGGCAGCACCATGTCGCTCAAACCGTGCGCGACCAGCATGCGCAGCGAGGGATCGAGCGCCAGCAGGTCGCGAATGTCGTCCTGCACGCTTGGCCGCGACCAGCCCCCGCCCTCGTGCCAGTTCCATTTGTGGCTGACCTCGGAGGCCAGCAGCGCATAGGTGATGTCGGTCTTGAATCCGAGCTCGTTGCGCGCGTAGCCCACGAACATCCCGCCGAGCGCCCGCACGAAGCCATCGAGGATGGGATCCGGGCCGCGCGACGAGTCGGCTTCCGGATAGGGGTCCGGCGCCGCGAAGCTTGCGTCGTAACGGCTCACCACCTGATCCTGGCCGGCACGCAGGTTCTTCAAATAGACGTCGCGAATGAACCCGCGGGTCTTGACCACGGTCTCCAGCGGCAGGCCGGAGAACTGCGCGAGTCTGCCGTAGAATGCATCGGCCTTCGCCCCGGTCGGCGGCGGCCCGGCAAGCGTGGCGAGATATTCGGTCATGGCGAAAAGCTCGCCCTCCGCGAGCGCGGCGGCGCTGAAGGCGTGCTGACGCTCGAGCTCGGTCGCGATCAGGCTGGGGAGCTGCAGCGCCGCCCGGAGCGGGGATCGGCTGCTGCCGAACAGAAATTCGGAATCCAGCAGCGGCGACACCATGACGATGCCGGAAACGACGATGCCCTGATCCTCCTGCAGAATCTTCGCGACTTTCACCGCGCGGAAACCGCCGTAGCTTTCGCCCAGCAGATATTTGGGCGAGCCGCTGCGGCCGTTCTTGGCGACATAGAGCGCGATGATTTTCGCAATCGATTCCGCGTCGCGGCGGATGTTGTAGAACGCGCTCGCGTCGTCGGGCTTCGGCGCGCGGCTCCAGCCCGTGCCCACCGGATCGATCAGAACGAGGTCGGTGAACGCCAGCCACGTCTCGGGATTTTCGCGCAGCCGCGCGGCGGCGCCGTCGCGGCCCTGCGGGCCGAAGTCGACGAGCTTCGGACCGACCAACCCCAGATGCAGAAAGGCCGATGCGGCGCCGGGGCCGCCGTTGAACACGAAGGTCACCGGCCGGCTCGCGGTGTCGCCGCCGGCCACATAGGCGGTGTAGAAAACGTCGGCCTTGCGCTCGCCGGATTGGTCGATCAGCGAAAAAGTGCCGGCAGTCGCCGTGTAGGCGAGCTTGCCGGACGCAAGCTCGATCGAGTGCTCGCCGACGGCATCGCCCGGCAGCAGCCGCAGAACGCCGGGGCCGGGTTGCTGCTGCTGCTCGCGTTGCGCATTGGCCGGCGGCCGCCCCGGCGGCTCTTCCGCCCACGCCGGCGCAAGCACCGCCAACGCCAGCGCGAATGGGAGGATGCGCCGGGCGATCATGAGCGTCGACGCCGGGATTTCTTGCCGGCGGCCGGCACCGCCGACTGCGGCAGACGCTGACGGATGTCGAAAAAGCCCTGCCATGGATCGCGTTTTAGGAAGGCGAGCCGCTGCCGCAGGTTGTCGATGTTGAAATGATCGGGCTTGATCGCCTTCGACAGCTCCTGCCATTCGAGCGGCGTGGACACCGGCGCGCCCGGCCGGGCCCGCGTCGAATAGGCGGCGACCGCGGTCGCCCCGCGGCCGTTGCGCAGATAATCGACGTAGATCTTCCCGCGCCGCAATTGCTTCGACATGGTCGCTACGTAACGATCGGGCGCGTCTGCCGCCATGGCATCGGTGATGGTTTTGGTGAACGCCTTGACGCGATCCCAATCGAGTTCCGGCTCGATCGGCACCATGACGTGAAGGCCTTTTCCGCCGGAGGTCTTCAGGAAACTTTCCAGGCCCAGATCCTCGAGCCGTTGCCGGGCTTCCGCCGCGGCGGCCAGCATCGCGTCCCAGGCGACGCCCTCGCCCGGATCGAGATCGAAGATCAGGCGGTCGGGCCGTTCGAGATCCTCGACCGTGGATCCCCACGGGTGGATCTCGAGCACACCTGCCTGCACCAGGCCGATCAGCCCCTCCAAATCGTAAATCGCGAGCATCGGCTTCGCTTCACCGACGTCCACGGGCCGAATGGCTTTGGCGAGCCCGGCCCAGGCATGCTTCGCATAGAAGCATTGATGCATGGCGCCGGTTGGACAGCGCACGAGGCTCAGCGGCCGTCCGACCAGGTGCGGCAGGATCCAATCGGCGATCTCGACGTAGAATTCGGCGAGGCCCTGTTTGGTGACGCCCTGGCCTTCCCACAGGATGCGCTCCGGGTGGGTGAGCCGAACCCCCGCGATCCCGTTCGCGGTGTCGGCCCGCTCCGCCGTCTTGGTTTTTCTCGCCGATCCCGACGCCTTCTCGCGCACGACTTCCTCCGGCGGCTTGTCCTCCCGCAGCCCCTTGTAGGATGCCTGCCGAAGCACGTCATCGTGGGTCCAGCCGCGGAATTCGACTTCGGCAACGAGACGAGGCTCGGCCCAGATCACGCCCTTGTCGGCCCCCGCGGGAAGCGGCTTGCCCAATACGGGCCTTGCCGCCTTGATTTTCTCGAGCTGCTTGCGCAGCGAGCGCGCCACGTCGGCGGAAAACCCGGTTCCGACGCGCCCGGCGTAGACGAGCTTTCCGGCCTCGTAATAACCCACCACCAGCGAGCCGACCGCGCCCTTCGCTACCGTGGAGGGCACGTAACCGAGCAGCACGAATTCCTGCCGCTCGACGCATTTGCTCTTGATCCAGTGCTCGCCCCGGCCGGACCGATAGGGCTCGTTTCTGCGCTTGGATATGATCCCTTCGAGTCCCATCCGGCAGGCGTGATCGAGCATGGTCGCGCCATCCTGCTCGAGATGCTCGCTGAAGCGAACATTGGCGCTCTCGGCAATCGGCTCCAGGACTCGATCCAGCAACGCCTTGCGCTCGACGAGCGCCACGTTCCGCAAGTCGACGCCGTTGCAATACAACAGATCGAATACGTAATAGAGAAACCGATCCTTGCTGCCGGAGCTTAGCGCTTGCTGCAGTTCGCTGAAGCTCGGTACGCCGGACTGAGCCTCGACGATGATCTCGCCGTCGATCAGGGCCGAGCCCAGCCGCAGCTTTTTCAATGTGGTGGCAACCGGTTGGAAACGCTGAGTCCAATCGAGCCCCTTGCGGGTGAGCAGCTTGATACTGCGGCCGTCGATGCGAGCCTGGATGCGATAGCCGTCGAATTTGATTTCGTGAACCCAGTCTTTGCCCTTCGGCGGCCGGTCGGCCAATTGCGCCAAACTCGGCTCGACGAATACCGGAAGCATGGCTTTCTTGGCGCCGGGAAGCCGCGCCGGATCGGGAATTTCCGCCGTGCGCCGGCGCGCGACCTCGGTGCGCTCGGCGTGGTCCGGGCGCAACTCGTCCTCCGCGGCGACGTCCTCGATCTCGCGTCCAGTGAGAAACGAGGTCGTGGCCTCCTCGACGATCGCCGGATCCGACGCCTCGCGCGCGTATTCGTCGCGGGCCTTGAACAGCAACCATTGCTGTTTTTTCTCGCCGGGGCGCGGCCGCATGCGCACCAAATGCCAGCGGCCCTTGAGCCGCTCGCCGTCCAGCGAAAACGTGAGATGACCCTTCTTGAGGCCGTGATGCGGATCGCCGTCCGGCACCCAATGGCCGCGGTCCCAAACGATGACCGAGCCGCCGCCGTACTCGCCCTCGGGGATGTTGCCTTCGAATTCCAGATAATCCATCGGGTGGTCTTCGGTCTGGACCGCGAGGCGCTTCTCGCCCGGGACCAGGCTCGGCCCCCGCGTCACCGCCCAGCTCTTGAGCACGCCGTCGAGCTCGAGGCGCAGATCGTAGTGCAGCCGCCGCGCGGCGTGCTTTTGCACCACGAATTGCCAGCCGGTGCCGGGCTTGACGCGGGGCTCCGGTTCGGCGGTTCGCCGGAAATCCCGCTTCTCGCGATAGGTCTTGAGCGGATCGCGCCGGCCTCGCGCCTCGACTTTGGTGCGCGAAGCGGATTTGGCTTTGCGGCGGGCTAGCGGCACGAAGTCGGTCCCTTCCTACCCTGGCTGTCCATGGCGCGACGATGTGCGCCGACCGGGCCCGGCTCCAGCAAGCGCGACGCCGACCCGCGGCATTCTAGCCGCCGATCGGCGGCCCCGCGCAAGTGCTGATTATCTCTATGGCAAATCATGCATTTGAACGTCGGCGCGGTCCGCAATGTTCCGAGCGCTAAAGCACGCTCGCCGGAACGTCGGCCTCCGCCGAAAGCTCGATCAGGAGGCCTTCATTGCCGCGCAGATCAATGCTGTGATCGACGGCTTCGCCGTCGCGATCGCCGAGAGCGGAGACCAGCACGCGTCCGGCAAGCCTGCCGGCGCGGAACTCGACCGCGGCCGCCTCCTCGCCGAGGTTGAGCGCGATGAGCGTGCGCTCGCGCGGATGCGCGCGGACGAACAGCAGCAGGTCCCCGCCGGCGACGACGGGCTGGTAGGCGCCGACCTGCAACGACAACCGCGCCTCGCGCGTCGCGATCAGGCGACGATATAAATGATAGATCGACGTTGCATCATCCCGCTGGTTGGCGACGTTCACGCTGTGGAAATCGTCGGCGAGCGGCAGCAACGGCTCGACCTCGGAAAAGCCGGCATGGGGCGTTGCATTCCATTGCATGGGCGTGCGGGCGCCGTCGCGTCCGTGACCTCGTCCTGGAACATTTTTTTCGAACGGGTCCTGCACGCGTTCTGCCGGAATTGCGACTTGCGGCATTGCGATCTCGTCGCCGTAGTACAGCGTCGGCGTGCCGCGCAACGTCAGCAGCAGCATGGCGGCGACGCGTGCCTGATCGATGCCCACGCGGCCGGCGATCCGCGGCTTGTCATGATTGCCGAGAACCCAATTGGGCCAGCCGCCGGGAGGAAGCGCGGCTTCGTATTCGTCGACCAGGCCCGCGATCGCCCGCGCGTTCCACGCGGTCGACAGCAGCGCGAAATTGAAGGGAAAATGCGCGCCGGAAAGCTCGCTCCCGTAATAGGCGGACAGCCGGTCGAAGGGTAAGTAGACTTCTCCGATCAGCAGCCGGCTCGGGAATTCGTCGACGACGGAACGCAAGCCCGCAATCATCTCGTGTACCTGAGGCAGGTCGGCATTGTAGAGTCGCAGCAGTCGCTTCGATGGCGGGTCGTGCTGGCGAAACTCGGGGTTGACCGGATTGTCGCGAAACTGCTCGTCCTTCACCAGGTGTCCGACGGCATCGACCCGGAAGCCGTCGACGCCGCGCGCGAGCCAGAATCGCATCACGTCGTGAACGGCGCCGCGCACCTGCGCATTGCGCCAGTTCAGGTCCGGCTGCTGGGCCAGAAACGCATGGCCATAATGCTGACCGGTCCGCCGGTCGAACGTCCAGGCGCTTCCCCCGAATTCGGACAGCCAGTTGTTGGGCGGGCCGCCGTTCGGCCCGGGATCGCGCCACAGGTACCAATCGCGTTTCGGATTATGCCGCGAAGAACGGCTTTCCAGGAACCAGGGATGCAGGTCGGAGGTGTGGTTCGGCACGAGGTCGAGCAGCAGCTTCAATCCTCGCCGGTGGACCGCATGCAGCAGCTCGTCGAAATCGCCAAGCGTTCCGAACAACGGCTCGATGTCGGTGTGATCGGAAACGTCATAGCCGAAATCGGCCATCGGCGAGCGAAAGATCGGAGAGAGCCAGATGGTGCCGATGCCGAGCTCGACGAGATAATCCAGGCGCCGCAGGATGCCGTGGAGATCCCCGATACCGTCGCCATTGCTGTCCTGAAACGAGCGTGGATAAATTTGATAAATTGTCGTGGTGCGCCACCATTCGGGCCGGTTCGCTGCAAGCTCGTTCATTGCGATTCCCATTCGAGCCGGAGCCTTGTGATCGGCGATTTATTTGCACGGCCTTCGCGCTCGACGCAGGTAAACGCGCGACACGGCAAAGCCGGCAAGGAGCGGCTTGATCCGGTCCGCGGAGGGGCGTATCGGAACTCTCGAACCGGGATCCGAATTAACGTCTGCGACAATATTGGATCGGGTGGGCGTGAGCGTAGGTGTAGTGTCGTGATCGACATCGACGTCGTTTACGTGAACATGGATGAGTGCACCGCATATTGCTCGGACGGCGTTACTCGGCCGTTTTATGAGATGTACGACGTCTGCGCCGAGCTGACCCAGGATCCGGACGAGGCGATGGTCGCGATCATCAAGATCGCGGAAGACAAATTCATCATGCTCGGCCTGGTCGGGGAGGAACCGGTCTCGGTGCATTGAGGCGCCGGTCTGGACGTCGCTTCGGCCGCCATCGCGCGGCGAATCCACTCTACTTATGATTCGGGACCGGCAGGATGCCCGGCCTTGGCGGCCGTCCGGCTGAGCACCAATCCCACCACGAACGCACCCAGCAGCAACACGGGAGCCGCGCGCCGCAACCCCAGCGCCCTCGCAACCTGCAGGGCGGTGGTCACGACGACGGGATCCCGCAACCATTGGCCGGCGGCTTGGTTCGCCTGCGCGCGAGCGCGCGCCAGTTGCGCCTGCCGCCGACGCACGAGCGCGATCGCCGCGATCGCGATCAGGACCACCAGCAGGAATGCGCCGGCTAGAATGAGACAGGCGACGATCGAGCCTCGCCAATTCTGCAGATAGAGGAACAGCGCGGCGCACAGGAAGCCCAACATGACCAGCGCCGCCACCCCGGCCACGGTCGACCATGCGCCGGTCTTCATCGCGGCGTCGAGCCGTTCTTTCAGATCCCTGACGCCGGGGAGCAACGTTGTCCTCCTAGCGCCGCCAGCTTGCGCCGAACAGGAATCCCAAGCCGATGGCGATCGCCAGCGTTGCGAACGGGCGCTGCCGGACCGCGTCTTCGAGCGCTTCGACCATGGTATCGGTGCTTTCCCGCGCCGTCTCCATGGCCTCCATGCCCTTCCCGCTTGCATCGGAGAGCACTCCGTCGAGGCTCTCTTTCGCCCGACTCATTTGCGCCTTGACCTCGCGAAGGGCCTGACTGCCGGTCACGCCGAGCAGACTTGCCACCTGTTGCGCGAGCCGAGACATGTCGTCTCGCACCGCCTGCAGGTCGCGCTGAATGTCATCGATCGTTCCCGCGGTCTTGTCGAATTCCTTGTCGGCGACGGAACGTCCCTGATTTGCCATGAAAAAGCTCCTCCCGA
Source organism: Xanthobacteraceae bacterium (assembly GCA_036395835.1). GTDB lineage: Bacteria > Pseudomonadota > Alphaproteobacteria > Rhizobiales > Xanthobacteraceae > AP-16. The sequence goes on along the minus strand of DASWCW010000273.1, from coordinate 40,706 downwards.
AACATCTCGCGCCGAGAACGCTCCGAGCCCGCAAAAGTTCCTCGGTCGAATGGTCGCGAATCTCGCTCGCGCCCCCAAGTTGGTGAGGGTGACCAGGCCAAATAGAACATCAGTTCATGCGCAATGTCGTTGCCGTCTGCAGACGCGTTGGATCGGCCGTGAGCCTTCGAAGAGCGCAACTGCACGAGCCACTCGCATCGCCGCCCACGATGAACATCTGTTCAGGTTACCGCGGCAAAAACCCTGCACTCCCAGATATTTGATGCTGTGAGCCGGCACTTTTTCGCGTCCTTCGGCGTTACAGTCCGACGGCAGTTGTGACGTCGCACAATGAAGAGGAGGAAAGCAATGTTGCGCAAAACACTCGTCGCATTATCGGCCGTGGCGGCACTGGGCGTGAGTTCGACCGCCATGGCCGCGCAGGGGCATGGGCACAGTAGTGGGGGCGGTAGCGGTATGGCCGGTGCGCATGTGAGCAGTGGGGGCGGTGGAGGCGGCGGCGTCGGTATGGGCGCAGTGCGCAGTAGTGGGCCCATGGTGCAGGGTGCAGGGCCGGTCGGGCGTACCGTTACGACCAATCGCACGAACTTTTCGACCGGCCCGAATAGGTTCAGCCCGAATACAACCTTTACGACCAGCTCGATCCGCCACCACCATAGGTTTCATCACCGCAACGCCTTCTTCTTCGGCGTTGGGTTCGCCGGCGCGTACGGCTATGACTCGTGCTGGCGCTGGGTCCCGACCAACTGGGGCTGGCAGCGGGTGTGGGTCTGTGACTACCCATATTGGGGTTATTAGATCAACCTGATGCCCAGTCAATGAGTTGGCGGCCACCCCTGCGGTGGCCGTCAGCTTTTGTGCGGCGGACGTGGGCGGCGGCTAGTGTCGGCCTTCGCCAACGCTTCGACCGGCTCCGCGCAGTACCCGTGCCAAGGCGCGCATGCGCGGATGACGGTGCAAGTTCTCCAATACGATCGGGAGCCGGCGGCGCCAGTTCGGATGCGCGTCGATCGTCCCCGGAACATTGGGCTGATCCTGAACCCCGAGCGCGTCCTCGATCGAAATGAGCAGAATCCGACTGGGCGTGGCGGCGAGATAGCAGGCCACCGGCAGGAAGCCCAACCGGGTCCGCTCCTTGCCACGCCGGCGCCCCAGCGCCGTGCGCAGCGCAGCGTGGGCCGCCGCCCGATCCACGTCGGTCTCGCCGGGATCGATGCCGAGCGCGCGTTTTTCCTGCAAATCACGGCCCGTCGACCAGCCCGCGAAAGTCGCAAGATCGTGGGTGCTGAAGGTGACCAGCGCGCTCTCGGCATAATGCGGCGGCGGCTGAAACGAGCCATCCTCGGCCCGCTCGAACAACATCACCCGGTAGGCCCACACGCCCCAATCGGCGAGCGTTTCGCGCAGAGTCTCCGGCACGGTGCCGAGGTCCTCGCCGATAATCACGCAACGGTGCGCCACGCTCTCCTGGGCGACCACCGCCAGCATGGCCTCCAATGGAAAGCGGACATATCCCCCGCCCCGCGCGCCGTTGGGGATCAGATAGAGACGGTTGAGGCCGAGCACGTGATCCAAGCGGATCGCGCCGGCATAGCGCATTGCGGCTCGCAGCATCCCGCGGAACGCCTCGAATCCGTGCTGCTCGAGCGCCCTCGGATTGAATGCGACGAGGCCCCAGTTCTGGCCCGCGGTGTTGAGCAGATCCGGAGGGGCTCCGATCGAACCATCGGCCAGCATCGTGGATTGCTCGCTCCACGCATCCGCGCCATCCGGATCGACGCCTACCGCAACATCGAGATAAAGCCCGAGCGGCATATCCAGGCTCCGCGCCTTGTCCCGACAAGCACGCAGTTGCCGGTCGGCCAGCCACTGGACGAACTCGTGGAACTCGATCTCTTCACCGGCGGATCGGCGCAGTGCGTCGAGGGCGCCTGCGTCGGGTCGCCGCCAGGGTGACGGCCAATCCGTCCAACTGCCTCCAAACCTTCGCCGCAAGACCTCGAAGCTCGCAAACAGCGTGAGTGTGGGGCCCTGCTCGCGCCGGAATGCTTCGAAATCTTCGAGACGCTGCGCCGAACCTCGATCGCGAAACTCGTGAAACGCCAGACGCAGTCCTGCAAGTTTTGCCGCGGCGACGCCGGAATAATCCACCATCGCCGCGCCCCGCAGACGAGCGGCTTCCTGCGTCAGGCCGGCTGCATCCAGCCCGGGAAATTCCGGCACGGCCTCGAGGTCGATGTAGAGCGGATTGAGAAAGAGCCGGCTATTGGGCGCATATGGGCTTGCCCGCTCGGGCATGTCGGGAAACAGCGCATGCAATGGATTGATACCGATTCCGGCGGCGCCGAGTCCGGCCGACAGCTCGAGCAAGCTCAGCAGATCCGTGAAGTCGCCATGCCCCCAATTGCGACGCGAGCGGACCCCATACAGTTGGACAGCGAGCGCCCAAATCCGGCGGCCATCGGCAAAGTCTTCGCCCCCATAGGCGCGTTCCGGCGCGACCAGGACCCTCGCGTGCTCGCTTGCCTGCCCGGCACTGGAACTCAGCCTGACGTCGAGCCGGAATGTTCCGAGCGGAAGATCGCCGGGCAAGTGCCAAGCTCCGGATGTGGCAGTGCCGCGCGCGATCGTGGTGTCGCCCGAAACCAAGGTCCAATCGACCGAGGTGGACGGCGGGGTGTCGGAAAGCGCAGGCGCAGCGCCGTGGCCGCGCCGGATCCCGATGATCGGCGACAGCCTGCGACGCTTCGGCGGGTTCTGGCCGCGGGAAACGATCTCGACGATCCGGCGTAGCGTGTCTCGATCGACGGTGCGCGAAAGCCCCTGCCCATCGATATAGCCCGGTTCGATGCCCCATTCGGCCGCGAGTTTGGCTAACGCATCCATTGGGCCAGCTCACAGGGACAGAGCGGGGCGCGCGAACCGGGGCATGGCGCACGACAAACCGGGGCTTGCCACGGGGCCGAGGCCGCGTCGATATTGTGCTCTTGCCCGATCCGGCGCAGATTGGCGAATGACAACGAAATCAGAGGCTTGCGGGTTCTCACCCGCGTCGGTCCGGAACCCAAGGTCGCCCCCCGTCGTTGGTCGTTACTGGGCCGCCATCCGGCTACCCCAGACCAAGTCATGACCATTCAGCCCGCCTTCCCGCCGATCTCCTCAGTTACGGCTTCGACGCGCGAATTCGCGCGTGCCCGCTTCCTGATCGAGGACGTATACCCGAGCATCGAGCAAGGCCGCTATCCGGTGAAGCGGGTGCAAGCCGAGCCGATCGATGTGTGGGCCGATATTTTTCGCGACGGTCACGACGTGATCGCGGCGGCGCTCATCTGGCGCCGCGACGGCGAGAAGAGCTGGCACCGAGCGCCCATGCGCCTTCACGAAAATGATCGCTGGACCGCACGCTTCGTTCCCGACGAGCCGGCCCGCTATGTTTATGCGATCGAAGCCTGGACCGATACGTTCGCCAGCTGGCGGCGCGACTTTTTGCTGAAGCGCGAAGCCGGGCAAAAGGTCGATTTGGAAGGCAAGGAAGGCCGGGAATTGCTCGCCGACGTCGGACCGCGGGACAAGCGCGCGCGCGCGATCATCGAAGCGGCGCGCGCCGAGTTCGACCGAACCGGCGACGCCGAAGTGCTGTTGTCGGAAGAGCTGCGCGAGGTCATGGCCGAGCATCAACCCCGCCCGGACCTGACCCGCAGCTCGGGGTTTCCGCTGGTCATCGATCCGCCGCTCGCGCGCGGCGGCGCCTGGTACGAGATGTTCCCACGCAGCCAGTCCCGCATTGCGGGCCGGCATGGAACGTTCGACGATTGCATCGCGCGCCTGCCCGAGCTTGCCGCGTTTGGATTCGACGTCCTGTATTTCCCGCCGATTCACCCCATCGGCCGTACCCACCGCAAGGGCATCAACAACGCGCTCGCGGCGGGCCCCGGCGACCCGGGCAGCCCCTATGCGATCGGCGCGCGGGAAGGCGGCCACGACGCCATTCATCCCGAGCTCGGCACGCTCGACGACTTTCGCCGGCTCGTCACAGAATGCCGCCGCCTCGGCATGGAGGTCGCGCTCGATTTCGCCATCCAATTCTCGCCGGATCACCCCTGGCTGGTCCAGCATCCGGACTGGTTCCGCTATCGACCCGATGGCTCGGTCCGTCATGCGGAAAACCCGCCGAAAAAATATCAGGACATCGTCAACCCGGATTTCTACTGCGCCGACCGCGCCGGGCTCTGGAACGCCCTGCGCGATATCGTGCTGTTCTGGGTCGATCAGGGCGTGCGCATCTTCCGCGTGGACAATCCTCACACCAAACCGTTCGCATTCTGGGAGTGGATGATCCGCGAAGTGCAAACGCGGCATCGGGGCGTGATCTTCCTGTCAGAGGCGTTCACCCGGCCGAAAGTGATGAGGGCTCTCGCCAAGCTGGGATTCTCGCAATCCTACACGTATTTCACCTGGCGAACGACGAAATGGGAACTGCAGTCCTACGTCAGCGAGCTCACCGCCTACCCGGTCCGGGAATATTTCCGGCCGAATTTTTTCGTCAATACTCCCGACATTCTCCCGTTGCACCTGCAGTCCGGCGATCACGCCATTTTCAAATCGCGCGTCGCGCTGGCGGCGACCTTGTCGGCGAGCTACGGTGTCTACAGCGGGTTCGAGCTCATCGAGCACACGCCGATCCCCGGCCGCGAGGAATATTTGCATTCGGAAAAATACGAGCTCAAGGTTCGGGACTGGGACCGGCCCGGCAATATCAAGGACTACATCGGACGGCTCAATCGGCTGCGCCGCGCCAACCCGGCGCTACTGCAGACCAGCAATTTACGTTTCGCCGCGGTCGACGACGATCAGGTCATCGGATTCGTCAAGGAATCGGCAGCGCACGACAATGCGGTCGCGGTCGCGATCGCGCTGAGCGGCGCGCGCCCGCGGGAATTCTGGTTCCATTTCGGGGATATCGAGATCGGACCCGAAGGTGGGCGAACCAAGGTCGCGGGCGTGGAGAACCTGGTGACCGGCGAGCGGCACGCGATCGCGTGGGGCGGCGTGCGGCTCAACATCAATCCGACCGAAGATCCCGCCCTGCTGTTTCGCTGTTTGGCCTGAGTAGGGGATCGCCGTGGACGTGCAGTCGAGTGCGAGAACGACGACCGAGACCGGGGACGCGCTCTGGTACAAGGACGCAATCCTCTATCAGCTGCACGTCAAGGCGTTCGCCGACAGCAATCATGACGGCATCGGCGATTTCGCCGGCCTGACCGATCGCCTGGATTACGTGCAGGAGCTCGGCGTCACCACGCTGTGGTTGCAACCGTTCTATCCGAGCCCCGGCCGCGACGACGGCTACGACATCGCCGACTATCGCCGCATCAATCCCGATTTCGGCACCATGCGCGACTTCCGCCGGTTCATGGTGGAAGCCAAGCGCCGCGGCCTGCGAGTCATCATCGAGCTCGTCATCAATCACACATCGGATCAGCATCCGTGGTTCAAGCGCGCCCGTCGCAGCCGGTCTCACACCGATGCGCGCAATTGGTACGTCTGGAGCGACACCGACCAGCGCTACCTCGACACGCGCATCATCTTCAACGATACCGAGAAGTCGAACTGGGCCTGGGATTCCGCCGCCGGCGCGTATTATTGGCACCGGTTCTTCAGCCACCAGCCCGATCTCAATTACGACAATCCCCGCGTGCTGTGGGCGATGGTGCAGGTCATGCGGCGCTGGCTCGACATGGGAGTCGACGGGTTCCGGCTCGACGCCATTCCCTACCTGTGCGAGCGCGAAGGCACCAACAACGAGAACCTGCCGGAGACCCACGCCGTCATCAAGCAGATCCGCGCGGAGCTCGACGCCCACGCGGCCGGGCGCGTGCTGCTCGCGGAGGCCAATCAATGGCCCGAGGACGTCAGCGCGTATTTCGGCGACGGCGACGAATGCCAGATGGCCTATCATTTCCCGCTGATGCCGCGCATCTACATGGGCATCGCCCAGGAGGACCGGCACCCGATCACCGATATCCTGCGGCAGACGCCCGACATCCCCGGCAACTGCCAATGGGCGCTGTTCCTGCGCAACCACGACGAGCTCACGCTCGAAATGGTGACCGACGTCGAACGGGATTACCTGTGGTCGACCTACGCGTCCGACCCGCGTGCGCGGCTCAATCTCGGCATCCGCCGCCGGCTCGCGCCGCTGATGGACAACGACCGGCGCAAGATCGAATTGATGAACTCGCTGCTGCTGTCGTTTCCCGGCACCCCGATCATCTATTACGGCGACGAGATCGGCATGGGCGACAACATCTATCTGGGCGACCGCAACGGCGTGCGCACGCCGATGCAGTGGACCCCGGACCGCAACGGCGGGTTCTCGCGTTGCGATCCCGCGAAGCTGTTCCTGCCGATGATCATGGATCCCGTGTACGGCTATCAGGCGGTCAACGTCGAGGCGCAATCGCGCAGCCTATCCTCGCTGCTGAGCTGGATGAAGCGGCTGATCGCGGTCCGCCGGTCGAGCCCGGTGTTCGGTCGCGGCAATTTGACGTTTTTGCGCCCGGCCAATCGCGCGGTGCTGGTCTATCTGCGTCAATACGAGCACGAGGTCGTGCTGTGCGTCGCCAACCTGTCGCGCTCCGCACAGTCGGCGGAAATCGACCTTTCCGCATGGCGAGGCTTCGTGCCGGTGGAAATGCTCGGTCGCACGCGGTTTCCGCGAATTTCCGAGGCTCCCTACCTGATCACGCTCGCCCCGTACGGATTCTTCTGGTTCCTGCTCGCCGAAGATGCCGGCACCGTCGAGGGGCCCTCGATCATCCCCGAGCTGGTGACGCTCGTGTTCAGCCACAGCTGGCGCTCGCTGATCGAAGGCCGCTCCCATCAGGTCTTCGAACGCGAGGCGCTCCCCGCGTTCCTGGCGGCAAACCGATGGTTCGCGGACAAGGGAGAGCGATTCGATGCCAAGCTTAGGACCATCCTTCCGCTGGCAGAAGGCGATCCCGGATTTGCTTTCGGCATCATCGAAGTCTCCACGGCGAGCAGAACGTCGCGCTATGCCCTTCCCTTGACGATCAAATGGACCCGCCTGGACCGCGCCGGCCAGCTGCAACGACACATGCTGGGCCCGGTCCGGCGCGGCGCTCGCGAAGGCGTGCTCATCGACGCCAGCACCGACCGCGATTTCGTCTCCTGGGTGCTAGCCGAGCTGCATGCCGGGGCAAGGCTCGACCGCGCCGGCCGGCGGCTCGAGTTTCGCCCGACGCGGACGTTTGCGCTCGCGTCGCTGCCCGCCATCGAAGCCACGCATGCCGTCGGGGCCGAACAGTCCAATACGACCGTCATCGCGGATTCCGCTTTCGTCTTGAAGCTCTATCGGCGTCTCGAGCGGGGCACCAATTCCGAGATCGAGATCGGACGCTTCCTGACGGAAACCGCCGGATATCAGCACGCGCCGGCGCTGCTCGGATCGATCGAGCTCGTCGAGGACGGGGCGACGATTCCGATCGGCATCGTTCATCAGTTCGTCGAAAACCAGGGTGACGCCTGGTCGCTGACCGCAGCCTATCTCGACCGGTTTCTCGACGAGCAAAAGGTGCTGGTGTCCGAGAGCGCGACCGAGAGCCCGGAGCACGCCGCCTATCTGCCGCGCATGCAGCAGATCGGAAAGCGGACCGCGGAACTGCAGCTGGCCCTGGCGAGCGGGGCGGAACCGGAGTTTGCTCCGGAGCCGATCGGTGCCGAAGACCTGCAGGCCTGGACCGAGGCGTTGGCGCGCGAGGCGGAGCGCCAGTTCGAGCTGCTGGCGAGCCGTCGTTCGGATCTGCCGGAGCAGGCGCGCATTGCGGCCGAGGCCTTGCTCGAGCATCGGTCCGAGGCACTCGCACGCATTCGCGGCCTGCTGCCGCAAACCGTGGACGCACCGAAGGCCCGCCACCACGGCGACTTTCATCTGGGACAAATCCTGATCGTGAAGGACGACGTATTCGTGCTCGATTTCGAGGGCGAGCCGCGCCGCAGCGTGCAGGAGCGCCGGCGCAAGATGCCGGCCGCACGCGATATCGCCGGCCTGATCCGCTCGATCGATTACGCCACCACGGCGGCGCTCGGTCGGGTCATTCCGATCTCGGCGGAGGACTACGCGAGGCTCGAACGCGCGCTCGACCATTGGCGCGAGCGCTCGACCGAGGCGTTCCTGGCCGCCTACCGCGGTGTCACCGGCGTTGCCGCGCTGTGGCCGGAGCAGGAGACCACCGCGGAACGCCTGCTCGAGTTCTTCAAGCTGGAAAAGCTAGTCTATGAAATCGGCTACGAGCTGACGAATCGTCCCGATTGGGTCCGTGTGCCGTTGGCGGCCGCCTCGCGCATCCTGTTCCCGCCCCCTTCCGGACCGAAGCTGCCATGACCCAGCTCCCCGCCGAGGCCATCGCGCTGATCGAAGGCCGCCACGCCGATCCGTTCGCTTATCTCGGTCCGCATCTCGACGACGGCGTGCCGATCGTGCGTGCCTATCTGCCGGATGCACGGCAGGTGTCGGTCGTCGAGAGCGGGGGCGAGGAGCACCCATTGGCGCGAATTCATCCGGCCGGACTGTTCGCAGGCCGGGTCGAAGCGGTCGATCGGCCGTATCGCCTGCGCGCGCGGTTCGGGGAGCATCCCGTCGAGTTCGAGGACGCCTACCGGTTTCCCCCGATCCTTTCCGATTTCGATCTGCATCTGCTCGGCGAGGGCAGGCATCTACGGGCGTATGAAAAGCTCGGCGCTCACCCGCTTTCGCTCGAAGGCGTCGACGGCGTCGGATTCGCGGTGTTCGCGCCGAATGCGCGCCGGGTCAGCGTCATCGGCGATTTCAATTTTTGGGACGGCCGCCGGCATGCCATGCGCGTACGCGGCAACGGGTTCTGGGAAATCTTCGTTCCCGGCGCGCGGACCGGAGACAAGTACAAGTTCGAGATCCTCGCGGCCACCGGCTCGCTGCTGCCGCTCAAAGCCGATCCGTTCGCGTTCGCGGCCGAGCTGCGCCCCTCGACCGCCTCGGTCGTGTTCGACGTAGAGCGGCTCGAGCCGCATCCCTCCCCGACCGGCGCCAATGCGCTGAGTGCCCCGATCGCGATCTACGAGGTCCACCTCGGCTCCTGGCGCCGCCGGCCCGAGCAGGGCAACCGCTGGCTGACCTACCGGGAACTCGCCGAGGAACTGCCGGCCTATGTGCGCGATCTCGGCTTCACCCACGTCGAGTTCCTGCCGGTGATGGAGCACCCGTTCGACGGATCCTGGGGCTATCAGCCGACCGGCATCTACGCGCCGACGAGCCGCTACGGCGGCCCCGACGATTTCCTGCACCTCGTCGATGCCTGCCACGACGCCGGGCTTGCCGTGGTGCTCGATTGGGTTCCGGGACATTTCCCCGATGATCCGCACGCGCTGGCGCAGTTCGACGGCACGGCGCTCTACGAGCACGCCGATCCGATGCAGGGGCGCCATCTCGATTGGAATACGCTGGTCTACAATTTCGGCCGGGTCGAAGTCGCGAATTTCCTGCTGGCGAACGCGCTGTTCTGGCTCGAGCGCTACCGCATCGATGCGCTGCGGGTCGATGCCGTCGCATCCATGCTCTACCTCGATTACAGCCGTCCTCCCGGCGGCTGGATCCCGAACCGCTTCGGCGGCCGCGAGAACCTCGAAGCGATCGATTTCATGCGTCGGTGCAACACCGAAGTATTCCTCCAGCATCCGCACGCAACCACCATCGCCGAGGAATCCACTGCATGGCCCATGGTATCGCGCCCGGTCGACTGGGGCGGCCTCGGCTTCGGCTACAAATGGAACATGGGATGGATGCACGACACCCTCAATTACATCAGCAAGGATCCGGTCTATCGCAAGCATCACCACGGCGACGTCGTATTCGGCCTGCATTACGCCTTCTTCGAGAATTTCGTTCTGCCGCTCTCCCACGACGAGGTCGTGCACGGCAAGCGCTCGATCCTCGGCAGGATGCCGGGCGACGAGTGGCAGCGATTCGCCAACATGCGCGCCTATTACACCTTCTTGTATGGCCATCCTGGCAAGAAATTGCTGTTCATGGGCGGCGAGTTCGCGCAGGAGCAGGAATGGAGCCACGAGCGCAGCCTCGACTGGCATCTGCTGGCGCAGCCGCGCCACGGCGGCATCCAGGCGCTGGTGCGCGATCTCAATCGCCTCTACCGCTCGGTGCCCGCCCTGCACGAGCTCGATTGCGAGGCGGCGGGGTTCGAATGGATCGTCTCGGATGACACCGACCGCAGCACGTTCGCCTGGCAGCGCAAGGCGCGCGACGGCCGCGCACCTTGCGTCGTCGTCGTCAATTTCACCCCGCAGGTCCGCTACGATTACCGCCTCAGGGTCCCCAGGAGCGGACGCTGGCGTGAAATCCTCAACAGCGATGCTGCGATCTATGGCGGCAGCAACGTCGGGAACGCCGGATCGATCACGGCAAGCGACAAAGGCTCGGGTCCGGAATTGAATCTGGTCGTGCCGCCATTGGCGGGATTGTTCCTCGTTCCGGACGGCTAGGCGTTTGGCTTATCGACAGCCATGCGGCGAAGATTATTGGCAATTCGCAAGCCAAACTACGATTGAAATCAGACCCAAGGACGATAAGGCAACACTGAGCCGGACGCTGGAAAGGGCCGAGTGGTTCACTAAAATCGAACCCGAGTGATCTTCGGATTAACTGGCCGCCATCGGATTGTCACATGCATCATTCCGCCGATTCCTGCTGGCGCATCAAGACAAAGGGACAACAAGACAACGACCCGGTATATGCGCGTGTGTTAACGGAGGAGGTTGCCGACGGGTTGGAACAGGTGGCCGAGGCTAGACGTTGGGAATCAAATCGGCACTCAGAGTCCCGAAGTCTCCCCGCAAAATAGGCTAACCATCTGGACATACATAGAGAAATTCCGATCGTGGTTTCGGTTCCGGAGGGCTAGCATGCGGGTGGAGGCCGGAAGCCCGCATCCATTGGGAGCGACGTGGGACGGACGGGGCACCAATTTCGCGCTGTTCTCGGAGCATGCGGAGAAGGTCGAGCTGTGCCTGTTCGATCGGCAGGGCCGGCGCGAGCTCGAGCGCTTCGCCCTGCCCGAGCGCAGCGAGGACGTTTGGCACGGTTACGTCCCCGATGTGGTTCCGGGGCAGCTCTATGGCTATCGCGTCCACGGACCTTATGAGCCCGAGCGCGGCCACAGGTTCAATCCGAACAAGCTGCTGGTCGATCCTTACGCCAAGCGCCTCGCCGGCCGGCTGGTATGGAGCGATGCGCATTTCGGCTATCGCACCGGCAGCGCGCGAGCCGATCTTTCCTACGACCGCCGCGACAATGCCCGCGGTATGCCGAAATCCGTGGTGATCGACGAGGCCTTTACCTGGAGAGCGGGAGCGGGTCCGCGGATCGCCTGGGAGGACACCATCGTCTACGAGGCGCACGTCAAGGGACTCACGCAATTGCGCGAGGACGTGCCGCCCGGGTGGCGCGGGTTCTTTTACGGGCTCGCCGCGCCGGCCGTGATCGATCACCTCAAACGACTCGGCGTGACCACGCTCGAGCTTCTGCCGATCCACGCCTTCGTCGACGAACGGCTGCTGGTCGAGCGCGGCCTGCGCAACTACTGGGGCTACAACACGCTGGCGTTTTTCGCGCCCGAGCCGCGCTACGCCGTCGACAATGCGCTCGACGAGTTCCGCTCCACCGTGGCGCGCCTGCACGACGCCGGGATCGAAATTATCCTCGACGTCGTCTACAACCACACCGCGGAGGGCAATCATCTGGGCCCGACGCTGTCGTTCCGCGGCATCGACAATCTTTCCTATTATTGGCTGACGGCCGACAGGCCGCGTTTTTACGAGAATTTCACCGGAACAGGCAACGCGCTCAATTTGCGCCATCCGCGCGTCCAGCAGGTGGTGATGGACTCGCTGCGATATTGGGTCGAGGTGTGTCACGTCGACGGATTTCGTTTCGACCTTGCCACCACGCTCGGCCGCGGTCCGAACGGATTCGAAGCGCACAGCGCATTCTTTGCCGCCGTTTGCCAGGATCCGATGCTGGCCGGAGTGAAACTGATTGCCGAACCCTGGGACCTCGGACCCGGCGGGTATCAGGTCGGAAATTTTCCCGCCCAATGGTCGGAATGGAACGACGTGTTCCGGCGCACGCTGCGTCGCTGTTGGCGTGGAGAGGGAGACCTGATCGGCGATCTGAGCACGCGCATGACGGGCTCCTCCGATCTGTTTCGCCGCCGCGGCCGCGCGCCGCGCGCCAGCATCGATCACGTGACGGTGCACGATGGATTCACTCTGGCCGATCTGGTGAGCTATTCGAAGAAACACAACGACGCCAATGGCCAGGACAATCACGACGGCTCCGACGAGAATTGGAGTACCAATTGCGGGGTGGAAGGGCCGACGGATGACCCCAAGGTGCTCGAGCTTCGTCGCACGCTGCGGCGCAATCTGCTCGCCTCATTGTTGTTGGCTCAGGGGGTGCCGCTGCTGCTCGCCGGCGACGAGGTCGGCAACAGCCAGAGCGGGAACAACAACGCGTTCTGTCAGGACAATGAGATCGGCTGGGTCGACTGGTCGGGCCTAGGCCGGCCGGGGGACGATCTCACCGAGCTGATCGGCCGGCTTACGGACCTGCGCCGGAAATTTGCGCAACTCAGACCGCGGCACTGGTTGATCGGCCGTCGCCAGGACGGCCCCCACGATGTGCTCTGGCTGACCCCGCGCGCGACCGAGATGACGGATCGCGACTGGGTGTTTCCGGAGGCGCGCTATCTCTCCTATGTGCTCGGTCCGCCCGGCGACCAAGGCACCCCGCTCTTCATCGTGCTCAACGCGGCGGAGCAGCCGATCGACTTCGTTCTGCCGGCCTGGCCGCGGTGCAGCCGTTGGTTCCATCTCCTCGCCACCGTGACGGGCTCGAAGAAAGCCGCAGGCGCCGAATATCGGGTCGGATCTCACTGCGAAGCGCCGCCGCGCTCGGTCCTGGTGTTCGAGGGAGCGGAATGACCGCGGCAAGTTTCGGACCGTGGATCAACCCGCAAGGCGGCGTGACATTCCGGTTGTGGGCTCCGGCCGCCAAACGCGTCGATCTCGTGCTCGACGATCTTCATTCCATGCGGGCGCAAACGCGGGGCTGGTTCGAGACCATTATTCGAGAGGCGGGACCGGGTACTCGCTATCGCTTCCGGATCGATGGCGACCTTATCGTCCCGGATCCCGCCTCGCGCTTTCAGCCGGAGGATGTGCGTGGACCGAGCGAAGTAGTCGATCCGCATTACGCCTGGGGCGCGCCGGAATGGCGCGGGCGGCCGTGGCCGGAGGCGGCCATTCTCGAGCTGCACGTCGGAGCGTTCACGCCGGCAGGCACGTTTCGGGGAGCAATCGAGAGGCTCGATCACCTCGCCGCCACCGGCATCACCGCGATCGAGCTGATGCCGATCGCGGATTTCGCCGGACGGTGGAACTGGGGTTACGACGGCGTGCTGCCGTTCGCGCCGGACAGCGCCTACGGCCGCCCCGAGGATCTGCGAGCGCTCATCGATGCGGCGCACGAGCGCGAGCTCATGGTGTTCCTCGACGTCGTCTACAATCACTTCGGGCCGGAAGGAAATTACCTCGGCCGTTATGCGCCGGCGTTCTTCACGAACGCGCATGGCACGCCTTGGGGCAAGGCCATCGATTACAACGTGCCGCAGGTGCGGCGCTTCGCCATCGAAAATGCGCTGGCATGGTTGCGCGATTACCGTTTCGATGGCCTGCGACTCGATGCGGTGCACGCCATCGTCGAGCAAGGCGAGCCGCCGATCCTCGCCGAGCTGAGCCGGGCGGTCGGCGCGTTCGCCGCCGAGACCGGTCGCAGCATTCATCTCATCCTGGAGAACGACGACAATCGCGCGAGTCTGCTCGACCCGCTCGCCGACCCGCCGCAAGGCAAGTATCGGGCGCAATGGAACGACGATTATCACCATGCCTGGCACGTGCTGCTGACCGGCGAGCACGCGGGATATTATCGCGATTACCGGGATGCGCCCGGAGCGCGGCTCGCCCGGATTCTGTCGACCGGATTCGCCTACCAGGGCGAGCCCTCGGCGCACCGCAACGGCGCCCGCCGCGGCGAACCGAGCACCGGGCTGCCGCCCTCCGCGTTCATCAGCTTTCTGCAGAACCACGACCAGATCGGAAACCGGCCGCTCGGAGAACGCCTCTGCGTGCTTGCATCTGGGTCGGCGATCGAGGCGGCGCTGCAAATCATGCTGCTCGCGCCGATGCCGCCTCTGCTGTTCATGGGCCAGGAATGGGGCGCGACGCAGCCGTTTGCGTTCTTCTGCGATTTCGGCGGCGAGCTTGCCGACGCGGTGCGGCGCGGTCGCAAAACCGAGTTCGCGGCGGCCTATTCGGACCCGTGCGAGCGGGCTCTGCCGGATCCGATCGCGGAACGGACGTTTCGCTCCGCCGTGCTCGATTGGAGTGCACTCGATCGATCGCCGCACAAAGAACGCTTCGCGCTCGTCCGGCGTTTGCTCGAACTGCGCCGGCAGCACATTACACCGCGGCTGCAAAACCTGGAGCGCAACGATGCGTGCGCGGAGTGGCGCGACGGCGTCGTCGTTGCATATTGGCGGCTCGGCGACGGCAGCCGACTCGCGCTCGTTGCCAATCTCGGCGAGCCGCCGCGCAGCCGCCCGGCGGAGGCCGTTCACGGGCAGCCCATCTGGGGCGGAGCGCCGCCGCCGGAACTGCCGCCGTGGTCGGTGTTCTGGAGCATCGCGTGATGCCGCCCGATGTTCCGATTGCGACCTATCGGCTGCAGCTTTCCGCCGGCTTCGGCTTCGACGCCGCGGCGGATCTTGTGCCTTATCTCGCGGCGCTCGGGGTCAGCCATCTCTATGCCTCACCTTTTCTGAAGGCGCGCCCCGGAAGCGCGCACGGCTACGACATCGTCGACCACAATGCGCTTAATCCGGAATTCGGCGGCGAAGCGGCGTTCGCCAGATTGTCGCAAGCCCTCGCGCGTGCCGATCTAGGCTTGATCCTCGATTTCGTGCCCAATCACGTCGGCATCGGCGGCGCGGACAATGCCTGGTGGCTCGACGTGCTCGAATGGGGGGACGGCTCGCCTCACGCCGGCTCGTTCGATATCGACTGGGATGCACCATCGAGCCGCGGCCGGCTGCTGCTGCCGATTCTGGGTAGGCCCTACGGCGAAGCGCTCGAAGCCGGCGAGATCGTGCTGAAATTCGCGGAAACGGACGGGACTTTCTCCGCCTGGTACGATCCGCACCGGCTGCCGATCCGGCCGGATGTGTATCCGCACCTGATCCGCGCCGTCGTTGCCGCCGCCGGAGCGCAACACACCACGGCGGGGCGCCGGCTGCTCGAGCTTGCCCGAGCGCATCGGGCGCGCACGCGCGAGGACGCCGCGGCGCTCAAAGGCGCACTCGCAAGCTCGAAGGAAGCGGCGCGTCTCATTGCGAGCGGCCTCGAAGCCTATCGTCCCAAGCTTGGGCCTCGTGCGCGGGTTCGCGCGCTGCATCGCCTGCTGGAGCGGCAGCACTATCGTGTCGCCCATTGGCGCGTCGCCGCGAGCGAGATCAACTATCGACGCTTTTTCGATATCAACGATCTCGCGGGGCTTCGGGTCGAGAATCCCGGCACGTTTGCGGCCGTACATGGCTTGGTCTCCCGGCTCGTCGGCGAGGGCCGGCTGCACGGGCTCAGAATCGACCACATCGACGGCCTCGCCGATCCGATCGAGTACTGTCGATCGCTCCAGCATCTCATCCGGGAAGCACGCGGGGCCGCGGAGCCGCCGTTTTATGTGATCGTGGAGAAGATCCTCGGAGAGGGCGAACCGATGCCCGAACTTGCCGGCGTGGCCGGCACGACCGGATACGAATGGCTGAACGCGATCGCGCGGCTATTGGTCGATGCGCGCGGATTGGAGGCACTCGAGCGGTATCGCCGGCAGATACCGGGCAATGATGCGGATTTCTCCGAAATCCTGCTGCAATCGAAGCGCGCCGTGCTCGAAGCCCTGTTCGCGGGAGATCTCGACATGCTCGTGCGTCTGCTGGTGAGGATCGCCGCGGGGCATTGGCAGAGTCGCGATTTCACCCACGCGGCGCTCGGGCAAGCGCTGCGGCTGTATTTGCTGCACTTCCCGGTCTATCGGACCTACGTCGGCGCCGAAGGCGCTTCGCCCGCCGATCGGGCGACCATCGCGCAAGCCATCAGCCGGGCAAGGGCGTGCAGGCCCGGCCTCCAGCCGATACTCGATTTTCTGCAGGCAGCGCTCACGCTCGATCTGATTGCGCCGAAACGCGCCGGTTACAGCCGAACACGTGTCCGTGAGTTTGCCACCAGAGTCCAACAGTTCACCGGGCCCTTGATGGCGAAGTCGCTGGAAGACACCGCGTGCTATCGCTACCTGCGGCTCCTCGCCTGCAACGAAGTCGGCGGCGATCCAGCGGCACCGGCGCTGGGCATCGCGGAATTTCATCGGCGCATGACGGCGCGGGCGGGCGCTTCTGCATTCGGCATGACGGCAACTGCCACGCACGACACCAAGCGCGGTGAGGATGCGCGCGCGCGATTGTTGGCGCTCTCGGAGCTGGCCGACGAATGGATCGAGCAGGTGAAGGCATGGAGCGACGCCAACGGCCGTTTCGTCGATCGCACAAAGGGAAAGCCGATCCCCTCGCCAGGTCACCAATATCTGCTCTATCAGGCGCTGCTCGGCGCCTGGCCGCCTACGGCACCGGATGCAGGCTTCGTCGAGCGCATGCAGGCCTATGCGGTGAAGGCCGCGCGCGAGAGCAAGCTCGAGACGAGCTGGCTCGATCCTGACCAGGCTTACGAGCGCGGCCTGACGGCGTTCGTCGGCGACATCCTCGACCCCAAGCAATCGGCGGCCTTTCTCGAATCCTTCCATGCTTTCGCCCATCGCGTGGCGCTGCTCGGCGCGCTCAATGGCCTGGCGCAGCTCACGATCAAGGCGACGGTTCCGGGCGTTCCGGACTTCTATCAGGGCAGCGAGTTTTGGGATCTTTCGCTCGTCGATCCCGACAATCGCCGCCCCGTCGCTTTCGGCATCCGACAGGCGGCGCTCGCGGGACTTGCCGCCGAACAGGATTGGCGGGCGCTGCAGGCCTCGTGGGAAGACGGAAGGATCAAGCTGGCGCTGACGAGCCGGCTGCTCGCGTTGCGCACCGCGTACGCATCGCTATTCCGCAACGGCGATCATGCGCCGGTGCGGGTTGCAGGAGAGCACCGCGACCACGTGCTGGCGTTCGCGCGGTCTCGGGGGCGCGAGGCGGTGATCGTTGCGGTCGGCCGCCAGTTTAGCCGCTTCACCGACGGCGGGCGCGAATGGCCCCGCGGCGCTGCCTGGCGCGCTTCCCTGGTGTCGGACGGCCTCGGCTCGATGACGGACCTGCTCGTCCCGGGGCGAAGCTTTCCCGACAGCGAAATCCCCGTCGTGGATCTATTCGCGACCATGCCGTTCGCCGTGTTGCATGCGGTGCCCGCTTCTTGCGCGGCCTCGCGCTGAAGACGATAGGCGATCAGATGCGGCCGGAGAAGCTGCGGTAGAAATAGAACTGCCGGCGCGAGGGTCCCGAAGGCCGCCCGACCGGATTGGCGCCGGTGACGACGATCTCGGTGTTGGTGGTCCCCTCCTTCTGCACCAGCGAGAACAGCACCGCCGCGTGCTCCGGATGCAGCCGCACACAGCCATGCGACGCCGCACGGCCCAGCCGGGAAGTCTCATAGCTGCCGTGGATGGCGAAGCCCTCGTGGAAGAAGATCGCGTGGGGCATCGGCGAGCCGTAGTATTTGTGCGAGAACCATCGGCGCGCCAGGAACTCGGGATGGTAGGTCCCGTTCGGCGTGACGTATCCGGCGCGCGCCGTGGATATCGGCCACTTGTATCGATCCTCGCCGTCGACTCTGACGGACATGCGCTGCTGCGATTTGTCGATGGTGACGACCAGGTTCGCGCGAGCGCTGCCCGTGGCGATGCACGCAAATGCGAGAACGAGCAGGAGGCGGCGCATGGGAGAACGACACTACGCGTCGGCGAGGCCATTCGCCGCATCTATGGCCAATATGCCGCAAGTTGTGAGCGAGTTGAAGCGCGTCCGCAGTGTTCGTGAACGAGATGGTTAACGCGGGCGCGCTCGCCCGGAGCACCGGCTGATGCCGAAGCCTATTCCTGATCGAGAATGCCCGCGACGGACTTGATCTCGTTGCGGGCATAGCTCGGCAGTCCGGCGCTCAGCGAATTGCCGGTGTTGAACGAGCTCTTGCCGAGCAGGACCTGCCCGGGAACCAGATTGCGAAGCACCGGCACGTTCGCATATTTGTTCTTGTTCTCGATCACTCTGGTCTTGATCGCGAGCGCGATGAAGGCACTCACTATGGTCTTGCTCGCATCCGTCGCATCCGGTTGCAGCAAGGCCAAAAACTTGCCGAACTGCATGACCTGATTGACGAAAAAAATATTCTGCTCGATCGCGCCGACGATCGGCGCGCCGATGCCGGTGAGCTTCCCCAACCCCGGCTGATCGAGCTCCGCGGGCGAGAGCAGACGCAGCTCGCTCTGGAACCGCAGGAAATCGTCGATTTTCTTTTTTTTATCCACGAGCTGATTGGCGACGCGGATACCGGAAGGCAGCTTGCCCTCGAGCTCGTAGCGCGACTCGATGCACAGCACGCGAGGCTTGGCCTCGCACCACTCCCGATCCGGATTGCGTTGCGCGGCCGGATCGATATCGGCGGCCGCGATCGTCCGATGCGTGATCTTGGGATCCATGCGCTCGAGGAACGCAATCGTGACGTAACGAGCGAGATTGATCGATGCCGCAGGCTTGGACAAGGCGAAACGGGCCTCGGCCACATACATGTGCAGCTTTTCCTTGTAGGGTTTGGTGATCCCGTTCTCGGTGAGATCGACCATCGGCTCGATGAAGCTAGGGTAGAGACTCAGAAATTGTTTCTGGATGGGCATCGCCCGCGCCCAGTCTTCGAACCGGATCAGCCCGGTAGCGGGATCGGCCAGCGGCTCGTCGTGGTGGTCGGCGAACGCAATGGTGCGCGGCTGGAGCGCAGACGCATCCGCGCCGAGCGAGCGCACTTCCGCGATCCGGAATTCCTCGCCGCGAGCGATCGAACCCGGCGCGATGCAAACCGCGAGCACGACCAGTGGCGCGAATGCGCGAGATCTCTCCATCCACGCCCTCCCGTCAGAAACCGCGGCGATTCCAGAAATAGTCGGGATCGACGCGGCGCGGGCGCGGCCGGGCGTCGTTCCACCGGTAGGGATCGCCGAACAATCCGCCCCAGGGCGACAGCCGCGGTCGCGGCGGCACCCGCCAGGGCGACGGCGGCGAAGCGGCGCCGTTGTCATAGGGCCAGCCCGGCGGATAGGTCCAGCCGGACGGCCGCTCGGTTTCGCCGAATATGTCGCCGTCGCGATAGGCATAAATCCCGCCGCGGGAAACCAGACGGAACTGCGTATCTTCGAGCTGCCCTTGCCGATCGAGGTGGAAATGCTCGACGAAAGCTCTCGGGCTGCCGGAGGCGAGCCGATTGCCGGTGGTCAGATCGACCGGCAGATCGACGAGCTGACCACGCGCCCGGGGTGACGGCGGGCTCAGAAATGTGCGCGGCGCGTATTCCGACCATACCGCTTGCATGATCGATTCGAAGATCGGAACCGCCACCTTGCCACCGGTCTCGCCGCCGCCGAGCGTCCGCCGCTTGTTGCCGGCATTGTCATAGCCCACCCACACCGCAATCGTGACCTCGTTGGAAAACCCGACGAACCAGGCATCGTTCTCGTTCTCCGAAGTGCCGGTCTTTCCCGCCACGTAGGGCGCAAGCTGCCGGATCGGACGCGCAGTGCCGCGTTCGACGACGCCCTGCAGCATGGTCTTCAACTGATAGAAAGTGCCGGGATCGGCGGAGCCGATCCATGCCGGCGGAGCCTCGTGCCGATAGACGACCAAATCGTTCTGCTCGATGGAATCGATCGCGTGCGGGGACGGGCGCGCGCCCTCGTTGGCAATCGCGGCGTAAAAGGCGGCCAGATCCATCATTCGCACCGGCTGTGCGCCCAGCACAAAAGGATAATAGCGCACGCATTCGCCGTAGAGCTGGGCCTCCATGGCGATCTCGCAGACACGATCCAAACTTTCCTCGGGGCTGCGCTTGATGCCGCCGTCGAGCAGCCGTGCGGTGACCCGGTTCTTCGAATTTTCGAGCGCCCGGCGCAGCGTGACCACGCCGGAGCTGCCGCGGTCGTAATTCCTCGGCGACCAATAATCGCGTTCACGCGCGTAGGCCGCGTTTCCGAGCGGCGCAAACGTGATCGGCTCGTCGAGCACCAGGGTATTGGGCTGCAAGCCGGCCTCGAGCGCGGCCAGGTAGGTGATCGGCTTGAGCGCCGAGCCCGGCTGGCGCCGCATCTGCGCGGTGCGGTTGAGCTGGCTCAGCGGATAGGAGAATCCACCGGCCATGGCGAGGATGCGGCCGGTCTTGTTCTCGAGCACCAGGGCGGCGCCCTGGACCGTCGGCGGCACCCGCAGTTCCGCCCGCGCCGGCGATTTTCCATTGGCTTCGATCACTTGCACAAAGATCACGTCGTGGAGTTTCAGCGCGCGGCGAACCGCGGCGTTCGGGCTCGCGAGCGGCAGAACGCGCCCGTCGGCCAAGCCGACCCGAACGCCGGCGTTCTTGCTGCCCGGCATGGCGACCACGACCGCCGCGGGCCAGTGCACGTCGTAGAGCGGCAGACGTGCCGACTGCAGCGCCTGCTGCCACGCCGGCGTCTGCGGTTGCAGCGGCTGCGTCGCCTCGCGTCGATCCATGTTTGCCGCATCGCGCTCGATGCGCTGGATCGCATCGGCCAGATTCGCCTCGGGTCCGCTGAAACGCGCGCGACCGGCCTTGAGCTCATAGGCCGCGAGACCCTCCTGCAGCGCAGCCTCGGTCGCACGCTGCAGGCCGACATGAATGGTCGAATGAATCGTGTACGACGATCCCGCGAGGATATCGATGCCGGCCGCGGTCTTGGCTTCACGGCCGAGGTGATCGACGAAGTAGAACCCGCTGTCACGGCGGGCGCGTTCGTAGGCGACCACTTGCGGCGGGGGCGTGCCCATCGCCTGCCGCATCTGTTCGGCGTCGATCACGCGGTCTTCCTGCATCCTGCTGAGCACGTAGCCCATGCGCTCCCGCGCTCGATCCGGATGGCGGTCGGGGCTGAAATAATTCGGCCCCTTGGTCAGACCGGCCAGAAGCGCACACTCGGCCAGGGTAAGCTCGGCGGCGGGCTTGCCGAAATAGCTCCGCGCCGCCATCTCGATGCCCCACGATCCGCGACCGAGATAGATCGAATTGAGATAGAGCGTCAGGATCTCCGGCTTGCCGAGCACGCGCTCGAGTCGGGATGCGACCAGGATCTCGCGGATCTTGCGCTCGTAGGTAACGTCATCTCCGACCAGCAGATTCTTGGCTACCTGCTGGGTGATGGTCGATCCGCCCTGCGGCCGTCCGGGTTCCGCGAGATTCCCCAGGAACGCCCGTACCATCCCCCGCTCGTCGATCCCCTTGTGCTGGAAAAAACGCTTGTCCTCCGCCGAGACGAAGGCTCGCCGGACAAGCTCGGGGATATCGCTCAGCGGCACGGGAAGGCGCCGCTGATCGGGCGCGGCCAAATCGGCGAAACGGTTCTTGCTGCGATCGAGCACCACGCTCATCCCGCGAGGTTTTAGGCTCTTGAGCTTGGTCTCGTCGGGGAGATCGGCCGCCGCCTTGTCGTAAAACGCGATGACCTCGCCGATGTCGACGGATGGATTGTCCACGGCCTCGTTCTTGCAAAACTGCCGGTATGCCGTGAACAGGTCCTCGAACTTCAGTCCATGCAGAGCTTTGATGCCCCCGCCCAAGGCCTGCGGATCGTCCATCGCGGTAGTGATGAGCTCATCGACGTTGATGTCCTCGATGTCGAAGGCCTTGCGGATGTGGGCGCAGCCCGCGCGCAGAATCCGCACCACTTCCCCTTGGTCCCGCACCGGGTCGAACTGCGTCTTGATCGCTCCCGGCTCGGTGGTCACCTGGCTGAGCGCAAGGGCCGTGGCGAAAATCTTGACCAGGATCGCATTCATGGGGGCCGGAAAGGAAGGGGGCTGTCCCGCAGGGTGCGCCCGCTCTGGTGAATTAATCCTTATAAACGGCGGTTTTGGGGAAGAGGTTCCGCGCAGACGCTAGCCCGGCACCGGAATTTCCACCCGAGCGTCACCGGATCGGCGGAGCGTACTGGATGCCGCCCATGGTCCAGAGGTGATTGAGGCCGCGCGGAATGCCGAGCGGCGATTTCGTGCCGATATTGCGTTCGAATATTTCGCCGTAATTGCCGACCAGCCGGATGACCCGGGCCGCCCAATCGTTGCTCAGCCCCGCCTGCTGGCCGAAATCTCCCGCCGTGCCGACCAGCCGTTTCACCTCCGGCTTCTCCGACTTCAGGGCGCGGTCGATGGTCGTGGAGCTGACCCCGAGCTCTTCGGCATTGACCATGGCGAAATGCGTCCATTTCACGATGGTGAACCACTGGTCGTCGCCTTGCCGCACCACCGGACCGAGCGGTTCCTTGGAGATGACGTCGGGCAGGATGACGTGCTCCTCCGGCTTGGTGAGCCTGAGCCTCTCCGCATGAAGCTGGGAGACGTCGGTGGCGAATACGTCGCAACGGCCACTGTCATAGGCCTTGAGGATCTCGTCCAGACTGGCGAACTCGACCGGCGAATAGGTCATGTTGTTGGCACGGAAATAGTCGGCGACATTGAGCTCGCCGGTCGTTCCGGTCTGCAAGCAAAACGACTTTCCGTCGAGATCGAGCGCGGACTCGACATTGAGCGTCTTGCGGACCAGAAACCCTTGTCCATCGTAATAGGTGATCGCCGCGAAGATCAGCCCGAACGAAGTCTCGCGCGACATCGTCCACGTCGAATTGCGCGAGAGCACGTCGATATCGCCGGATTTCAGCGCGGCAAACCGCGTGGCGGCATCGAGCGGAACGAATTTTACCTTGCCCGCATCCTCGAAAATCGCCGCCGCGATGGCGCGGCACAGATCGACATCGAAGCCGCTCCAGTTGCCCTTCTCGTCCACGCTGGAGAAGCCGAGCAGGCCACGGCTTACGCCGCAGACAAGCTCGCCTCTTTCCCGGACAGCCTTGAGCGTTTGTGCGGCAGCGGGCGCCGCCGTCCCTAGAGCCGATCCAAGCACGACGAGGAGAGATGCCCAAAGGACGAGCCGGGGCCGAAAGCTCCGCAGCAAACGAGCCCCGGGGGCAGCCGGCAAAGGAAGCCGAGTGCAGGCGGCTCCCGGCAGCACCGCGGGGAAGCTCGGCTTCGGCAAGTCGGTCGGCATGGCCCCTGCCCTACAATTCCGGATTCTGGCGCACGATGACCTTGGTGCCGACCGGAACCCGGTCGTAGAGATCGACGACGTCGCCGTTCACGAGCCGGAAGCAGCCCGATGACACCGCATGCCCGATGGTCTGCGGCTGATTGGTGCCGTGGATGCGGTAGACCGTGTTGCCGAGATAAAGCGCGCGCGCGCCGAGCGGATTGCCCGGCCCCCCGGCCATGAACCGCGGCAGATACGGCTGGCGGTCGATCATCTCCGGCGGAGGAATCCAATCGGGCCATTCCGCCTTGCGCGAGATGCGAAGCAGGCCCGACCATTGGAAGCCGTCACGGCCAACTCCGATGCCGTAGCGCAGCGCCCGGTTATTGCCCTGCACGAGATAGAGAAAGCGTTCGGATGTGCTGATGATGATGGTTCCGGGCGGCTCCGCGGTGCGGAAGAACACCAGCTGTCGCTGGTACGCCGCGGGCAGCCGCTCCTCGTCCGGATCCGGCACGACGCCGGGCTGCTCCGGTAGCGGCAATTCATCGGCCTCCAGGCCCATGGGACGATGCGGCTGCGCCTGCGCGCCGGGAATCCCGGTCGCCAGCAGCCCCCAGGCACAGAGCCATACCGTAAGTCTTCGAGGAACCCGCGTCATCCCTTCCCCATTCGGTCGGCTTTATACCGGCCAATTCACCCGCAGGCTATCCGCCCAGCGGGAAAAATTGGCGCATGTTCGAACCAAGCTGAATCGCGAACCCTGGAAGGAACCGCTCGCTTCAAGCTGCGCGCTGCGGCTCGAGCCCGAAATCGCTCAGGATTCGCTCGCCGGAGCGCCGCAGCGCGGATTTTTTCTGTTCGACGTTGGAATACAGCAGCTTTCCCGCCCGCTTCACGATACGGCCGGCAATCAGGACAGTGTCGACATTGGCCACGCCGCCCTGCATCACCGCGGAAGCAACGGGGTCGTGGACCGGAAACAGGTTGAGATCTCCGGCGCGCAATAGGATCACGTCGGCCTGCTTGCCGGGCGCAAGCGAACCGATGCGGTCATCGAGACCGAGCATTTTGGCGCCGTTGATGGTGGCCCACTCCAGCGCTTGGCGACAGGTGACCGGGATCGCTTCCGGCCGGCTCCCCGCCTGCGCAAGGATTTCCATCGTGCGGCGGTTGCGCTCGTGCTGCAGCGTGATGCGCATCGCCGCGAACAGATCGCCGCGCGTCGCCGGTTCGACGTCGGAGCCGATCGAGACCGGCGAGTCCAACGCGATGAGCTGGCCGGTGAGCGGATCGCCGTAGCCCATCTGCAGCTCGATCTCGGCCGTGACGGTGAACATGCCGCCGCGATCGGTGACGACGCGGATCACCTGCGCCGACAAATCATTGCCATGCACGACGTTGAACTTGCCGCGAATCAAGCCTTCCCGCGCGAGGCGCTCGAATCCGCCGGCAGCAATCGGCACGCCGCCGCCGACGTGCATGCTGGCCAAGAGGTCGAACTCGCGAGCAAGCTCGACATCCTGCCGCGTCACCTCGTAAATCGAGTAATACGGGCCGAGGATGGCAAGCCCGAAGGTGAGCAGCCCATCGCGGCTCGCGAAGCGGCCTTTGCACAGGCGCTCGACCTCGGAACGCGGCATCGGAATTTCGCTGAAGGGCTTTTGTCCGGGCTTCGGGTCCGGCTTGGGCGAGCCGTGCAGGAATGCGGCGCGGATGCCGGATTCCGCCAAGCCGTCGATGGCCGCATCGGTATACTCCGGGGTCGGATTGTTGTGGCACCAGTCGGCCAGTGTGGTCGAGCCGCAATGAATCTGGTTCAGCGCGCCCATCAGGTTGGCGATATAGAGGTCCTCGGGGCGGAACAGCGTTGCCAGGCCGCGATGCATGGTGGCCATGTATTTCGCCACCGTCCAATCGCCGGCGATGCCGCGCAGCGCGCTCTGCCAGGTGTGGACATGGGCGTTGATCAGTCCCGGCAATACGATGCAATCGGCAGCGTCGATGATTTGCGCACCGTCCGGCGCCGGAATCTGCGGGGCGATCGCCGCGATGCGATCGTTATCGATCAGTACGTCGCCAGCCGGAAGGTCCGCGATCCGGCGATCCATGGTCACGACGGCGCCGCCCTTGATGAGAGTCCGGCCCATCTTCATTTCCTCCCGCGGTTCCCGCCGGTTGTCGCAAGCGCGGCTGGTCCGGCCCGAACGCTACGACATCCATGGTCCTGATGCGAGGGACGAGCGTTCGCAGATGATCAGCGATCGACCGATCGCGCGCGGCGGGGGTCTTGCAGCGGACCGGGCAGTGCGAGTTCCGCCGCCTGGGCCAGATGCGCCTCCCGGCGGCGCAGCAGGATTGCCCCGCCCACGATGATGACCAGCACCACCGCTGCCAAACCGACCTCGAACGGTGCCGCCCATCGGCTCGCCTCCTGGCCGAGATAATACGCTCCCAGGCCGTACACGCAGGTCCACAGGATGCTGCCCGCCGTATTGAACAGTAGGAAGCGCGGCCACGACATGCGATTGGCCCCGGCGAGCAGGGCGGCAAGCATGCGAAGCAGCGGGACAAACCGGCCGAAGAACACGATCTTGCCGCCGTGACGCCAAAACAGATATTGCCCGATCCTGATCTTGCGTTCGGTCAGGCGGACGTAGTGGCCGTAGCGGAGCAACATCGGATAGCCGATCTCCCGGCCGATCCAGAACGCGACGACGCTGCCGACGACGGAGCCGGCCGCGGCGGCCGCGATGACCAACCTTATGTCGAGTTGATGGGTCGAGCCCGCATAGATGGCGGCGAGGATCAGGGTGGTCTCGCCCGGAATCGGCATGCCGAGGCCTTCGAGCCCGACGATTCCGGCAATCGCCCAATAGCCGTAGTCCGAGAGCAGGTGGGGCGGCGCGGCGGCGTGGAACAAACCGACCTCTTAATCCTGCTCAAGGTTCGATCGGCGATCGAGGCGACCAAGGCGCAGCAGTCTATCCCGAATCCGTTTCGCGCAAATGCGGTTGCGGCAGCGAGAATATGGCCGGGGACCAGCGGCCGTGCGGGGGATGAAGCCAACCGCGGCCGCGCGGCTCAAGCCTCGTAGGATTCGCACGACCTGCCGAACAGCGACAGGGCTTCCTCGAGATGGTCCGCCAACAACGGCAGCCCCAGCAGGTACCGCGCCGTTCGCCGGTTGTGCTCGCTCGCTGCCTGGGCGCGCAGCTCGGGCCAATCCTCGATCGTGCCGTCGCCACGGCCGAGCCAGGCCAAGGCGACGAGATCGATCTGCTCGTCCTCGCTCAAGGCGCCGATGAAAGCCGCGACCTCGCGGTACACGAGATCGTCCTTGTGATCCTCGAGAATGGCGATCATGCGATCGTCGGTGGGATTCGAGCCGGGATCCGGTTCGGTCACCAGATCCTTGGCGTCGAACTCGCGCGCCTTGACGACGATGAAACACACTTTGTCGGTGGCGATCGACAAATCGGGTCCGGGGTCCGCCGGTCGATCGGATTGGCTCATGCGTAAACGTCCGTACCAACGGCCCCCACGGGCCTGCGTGCTTTCACCCGCGCCTGCCGCACAGGAACGAAATCTAACACTCGTTCATGAGCACCGCGCGCATGGTCTGATCGGGTCCGAGGTCATCGACGCTTTCGATCGACAACAGCTCCGCCAGCCTTCCTCGCGCGCGATTGACGCGGCTTTTGATCGTTCCGATCGGGCAGCCGCAGATCTGCGCCGCCTCCTCATAGGAAAGGCCCGAAGCTCCAACCAGGATCAAGGCTTCGCGCTGATCCGGGGGCAGCTTGGCGAGTGCGCCGGGAAGCTCCTCGAACTCCAGGCGGCCGGCCTGCTCGGGCTGCGATTTGAGGGTCTCCGCATAAGAGCCGTCGTCGTCCTCGACCTCGCGGCGGCGCTTGCGATAGTCGGATCGAAACAGGTTGCGGAGAATCGTGAAGAGCCATGCCGGCATGTTGGTGCCAGGCTCGAACTGGTCGATGTGGGAAAGCGCGCGCAGCAGTGTCTCCTGCACGAGGTCGTCGGCTTTGTCGACGCTTCCGCACAGAGAGATGGCGAAAGCACGCAGGCGCGGGACCGCGCCGAGCATGGCTTCCCGCATCGCGTCGTCGAGCTGGTCGCCCCGGGGCGGGGCCGTCCGGAGTTGAGCCATTCGGCCGGCCTGCACGCGCGGATCGCGCGACGACGGCCTGAGATGCGCGTCCCGCGCGGCCCCACGCTGCTCGCGCGCGTCCCCGGCGTGAAATGCCGCGCGGTGCTTTTTGCCGTTACTCATCGGCGATTCCGAGACCTGGTTGCTGGATTCGCATCGCGCTGTTGGAGGCGGATCACCGAAGTTTGCGGGCAGCTGACGGTCGACGGATCGGTGCGGTCGCTTGCCGCACCCGGCGGGCCAATCCTCCGCGGCGAGACCACGAGGCTTGCTTCGGTTCCGCCGGCGCGAGCCCGAGGCGACCGCGCGAACACTCCTCGGCAAACGCCAAAGCCGGCACCAAGTTCCGGGGAAATCCGTCGCATGCTCCGCATTCCGTTCCGTCCGGTCGCGGCGCGATCGGGCAACCGACCTCGCCCGCCCGGCGTTGTGCGGCAGGATCGCGCCGGAACAGGAGAATTCGATGCCGGATCTGAAGATCGCAAGCGGCGAATGGGTCGTGGTCTGCGACGGGGGCAAGGCGCTCATCCTGGAGAATGCCGGAGACGCTCGGTTCCCCAACCTGCGAACCCGAGAGACCTACGAGCAGAAGCATGCCGCAACCCACGAGCAGGGCAGCGACGTGCCCGGCCGGGCCTTCGCCTCCGTGGGCGGCATGCGCAGCGCGATAGAACAGACCGATTGGCACGATCAATCGGAACGAAATTTTCTCAAAACTCTCGCGAGCCGGCTCGATACCGCCGTTACCGCCGGCGAGGTCGAGAGCCTCATCATGGTGGCGCCGCCCCGGGCGCTGGGAATGATCCGGCAGGCGTATTCGCCGCATCTGCGCGAAGCGATCCGGGCCGAGCTCGAGAAGGACTACGTGAAACTTCCGATCTCCGAGATCGAGACGCACCTGTGCGGGCACGAGCGAAAGCAATGAAGCGCGCCGCTTGACCGCGCTGGCGAGGAGCGTGGCGACAGATCGGAGGAGCCGATGCTCAAGGAGTTCCGGGAATTTGCGTTGCGCGGCAACGTCGTGGACTTGGCGGTCGGTGTCATCATCGGCGCCGCATTCGGCAAGATCGTGGAATCCCTCGTCGGCGATCTCTTCATGCCGGTCGTCGGCGCGGTTTCCGGCGGCCTCGACTTCTCCAATTATTTCGCCGCCCTCTCCGGCCGCGTGAGCGCAACCACACTTGCCGAAGCCAAAAAGCAAGGCGCAGTTCTGGCCTGGGGAAATTTCTTCACCATCGTGATCAACTTCGTGATCATCGCCTGGGTGATGTTCCTGGTCGCGCGGCTGATGAACCGCTTGAAGCGGCTCGAAACGGCAGAGCCGGCCGCCGCGCCGCCTCCATCGCGTCAGGAAGTGCTGCTGACGGAAATTCGCGATCTGCTCAAGAACAGGTCGACCCAATAACCGCCGGCGCCGGCCCGCTCGCCTTCCGGCTCAGCCGACCGGGACGGTGACGAACCGGATATTCTGCCCGGTTTTGACGCGCAGCAGCACCGTGTGCTTCGAGCGACCGCGGGCCTCATTGACTGCGTTGCGCACGTCGCTCGGCGTGTTCACCACCTTTCCGCCGACGTCCAGGATCACGTCGCCGGCTTCGAGGCCGCTGTCCGCGGCGTTCCCGCCGGGGTCGACCTGGGTCACGACCACTCCCTGGTTGCCGGCGCCCGCGACCTTGCGGGCCGGGGCGAGCGACAGCCCGAGGCCGATCTCTTCGCTCGGAGCATTCGGCCGCTCGCTCGGCTGCTGTTTGGATTCGGCGCGGGCCGGCGTGTTCGGAAGCTCGCCGAGCGTCACCGTCAGGGTCTTGGGTTGGCCGCCGCGCACGGTGCCGAGCTTGATCGAGGTCCCGGGCGGCAAGCCAGCGATCTTTCTGGCGAGATCGCGCGAATCCTTCACCGGCTGATCGTCCAGCGAGGTGATGATGTCGCCCGATTTGATTCCGGCTTTGATCGCCGGCGTGCCGGGCTGCGGCTCGGCCACCAGAGCACCTTCGGCTTTCTTGAGCCCGAGGCTTTCGGCGATCTCGGGCGTGACGGTCTGAATCTGCACGCCGAGCCAGCCGCGGGCGACCGATCCTCTCTCCTTGAGCTGCTCCACCACGATCTTCACGGTATCGGCGGGAATTGCGAAAGCGATGCCGATGAAGCCCCCCGACGGCGAGAAAATCGCGGCATTGACCCCGATCACATCGCCCTGCATGTCGAAAGTCGGGCCGCCGGAATTGCCCTTGTTGACCGGCGCATCGATCTGGATGAAATCGTCGAACGATCCCGCACCGATGTCGCGCCCGCGGGCCGAGACGATGCCGGCGGTGACGGTGCCGCCGAGCCCGAACGGATTGCCGATCGCGAGCACCCAATCGCCGACCCGCGGCTCGGTGCTCGAGAATTGGACGTAGGAGAAATCATTGCGGCCGTCCACCTTGATCAGCGCGACGTCGGTCTTCGAATCCGTGCCGATCACCTTGGCCGAGTAGGTCTTGCCGTCGTCCGTCGTGATCTCGAAATTCCGGCCGTTTTCGACCACGTGGTTGTTGGTCACCGCATAGCCATCGGACGAGATGAAGAAACCGGAGCCCAGAGCGGTGCCGAATCGGCGCTTTTGCGGGTTTTGATCCGGAGTTCCGAAGAATTTGTAGAACGGCGAGCCGGGAGGGAACGGAAGCTCCTGGTCGGGCATCTGCGATTGCGTGCTCTCCACCTTCACGCGCACGCCGATCACCGCCGATTTCACCTTTGCGGCGATATCGGCAAAACCGACCGGGTGCGGCGCGCCATGCGCATTGACTTCGGCGGCAAATGCGGGTCCCGGATAGCCGGGGATCGAAATTGCCGCGACGGCGGCAATCGCGAGGGTCAAAGCCGAGGCGCAGCCGAATCGCCGATTGGCCGCGGGAGCGCGAGCCAGCTCGGCACCGGATTTGACCTGGCGAATCATGGGCTGTTCTCCCTCGGAACCGGCACCCGCGATCCCCGAAAATCTCGCCAGCGGCCGTCGCATGACAAAGCAGGCGCTATGCTGGTCCTGAACGTCAGTCGATCCCGAATGGTTCCCCGGCAGCCAAGCCGCGCGCTTCCTCGGCCAGTTCGCCGACCGATATGACGGCTGCAACGGCCGGTGCGCTGCCGGCTCAGATCCGGTGCAGTAGCGCCAGGATCAGAATGATGACAAGAACGAGCCCGATCAGCCCGCTCGGTCCATAACCGCGCCTGTGGTAACCCCATCGCGGAAGCGCACCAACCAGCAGAAGAATCAGAATGATGAGGAGAATGGTGGAGAGCATCGAGATCTCCCGGTGCCGGAGAATCTAATAAACGCGGCGCGCGCAGGACTGTTCCCTTCGCCTGACGCCAGCCCGCAGCTCTCAATCCCGGCCGTCGTACCAAATTCGCCAGATGCTGCCGTTGCCGTCCTCGGTCACGAGCAGCGAGCCGTCGCGCGCCATCGCGACGCCGACGGGACGGCCCCACACGTTCCTGTCGTTGGCCACGAACCCAGTCATGAAATCGACGTACTCGCCGGTCGGGATTCCGTTCTGCACCGGCGCCCAGATGACCTTGTATCCGGTGCGTCTGCTGCGGTTCCAGGAACCGTGCTCCGCGGCAAAGATATTGCCGCGATATTCGGCTGGGAATTGCCCGCCATCGTAGAACGTCATCTGCATCGAGGCCGAATGCGATTGCAGCAGCACATCGGGTAGGGTCACCTTGTCCTTGAGGTCCGGGCGCGCGCCGCGATGCCGGGGATCTTCGTTGGCGCCGAGGTAGTACCAAGGCCAACCGTAGAAGCCGCCGTCGCGCACGCGCGTGACATAGTCCGGAACGAGGTCGTCTCCGAGGTCATCCCGCTCGTTGGTGGAGCACCACAATTCGCCGCTCGCGGGATCGACCGCAAGCCCGACGCAATTCCTGATGCCGGCGGCGAACACCCGACCGTGCTTGCCGTCGGGATCGAAGACGAGAACCGCGGCCCGGTCGGTCTCGCGACCCCACGCGGCGCCCAATCCATGCCGCGCTTCCCAATTCTTGATCTCGGCTGCACTGAGCCTCGGCATGGCTTCGGCATCGTTGGATGCGGATCCGACCGAGACGAACATCTGCTTGCCGTTGCGCGAAAAGGCGATGTCGCGCGTCGAATGACCGCGCCCGCGTGGCAGATTCGGGACCACCACGTCCGCATCGCCACGCGCGTTCAAGTCGCCGCTGCGGTAAGGAAAGCGCAGCACCGCGTCGGTGTCGGCGACGTAGAGCCATTCCGGGTCGGCACCGGGAGGATAGAACGCCAGCCCGAACGGTTCGTTGAGCCGCGACGCGAAGGTTTCGATCCGATCGGGCCTGGTTGCGCCCTCCGGAGTGCGCAGCACCCGGATCCGTCCGGCCTGCGTCTCCGCTATGAAAATATCCCCGTTCGGAGCGACGCGCACGATGCGCGGCGCGTCGAGTTCCACCGGCAGGCGCTCGACACGAAAGCCCCGCGGAACTCGCGGAGAGGCGGACGGCGGCCGCGGCACGACCCGCGGGCCATTGCCGGCCGATGGCGTGGCGTAGGGTGCCGGCAAGTCGGCCGATGTGATGCGCCGGCGTACCCCGGGAACATCGGAGCGCCAGTCCCCCATCGCGGCCCTGCCGGTCAGGAGCGCTTGCACCTCTGCGGCAGGCTGGGCGGAAGCGGCAACGGGCGCCATCGCCAGCACAGCCATCACCAGCAGCGGCCACGCGCCCATGTTCGCTTTCCTCACCACTGCCGCAAATTGCGGGAGCACTGTAGCAATTGCAGTTCCTCGGTCCGAGTGGCTGCTCACCGCACCGGGCTCGAACCTCGGTCGAGGAACCCTGCGCGCGACCTGCGGTTTTGCTGGACGGCAGCGGGATCGGCGAGGCGACGCGCAACATGGGCCCTTCGAGCATGGAAGCCGCCGAGATCACCTCGTTGCGCAAGCTTCGCGACGCTGAAGCCCAATGCACGCGCTGTCCGCTCTATCGCAATGCCACGCAGGTCGTTCCCGGGGAGGGCCCGACTTCGGCGGCACTGATGCTGGTCGGCGAGCAGCCGGGAACCGACGAGGACATCGCCGGCAAGCCGTTCGTCGGACCGGCAGGCCGTATGCTGGACCGGGCCCTGGCGGACGCGGGACTCGACCGCAACAAGGTGTTCGTCACCAACGCGGTGAAGCATTTCAAGTTCGAGCTGCGCGGCAAGCGCCGGCTGCACAAGCGGCCGAACGCCTACGAGATCGAACGCTGCCGGTGGTGGAACGATCTCGAGCGCGCGATCGTCAAGCCGGAACTCGTGGTCGCCCTGGGGGCCACCGCCGCCCGCAGCCTGCTCGGTCGCACCGTATCGATCACTTCCGTTCGCGGGAAGATTCTTCAGGCCGGGGACGGCATGCGGTTGGCGGTGACCATCCATCCTTCGTATCTGCTGCGCATCATCGAACGCCAGGACAATGAGCAGGAATATAGGCGTTTTGTCGGAGACCTGCGCATGTGCAAGCAGGCGCTCCGGGACGCCGCGTGATCGGCGCGTTGTTCGCTGTTATTTCGGCTTGACGCTCGGGTCGCCGCCCGGACTGCCCGGCGGCGGAATGACCGGCATCTTGCCGGAATCGTCGGGCGGCTTTTTCTGCAACCCGGGATCGACATTCTCGGGCGGCTTGATCACGCCTTCGGATCGCTTCAGCTGTTCGCTGAGATTGCCGGACGGTCCGGAATCGGTAGACGGCTGTTTGCCGCGCTCGGCCGCGGATCCCGGAGGTTCGGCCGCATAGGCCACCGGCGGGATCGGCAGCCAATACACGGCCGCAACCGCAAGCGTCACACACCGCAGGCCCCGGTCCCTTCCTGCTCGAGTACCCGGCGCGGCGGGCGATCTCGCCATGAAGAATCTCCTTAAGAATCTCCTTCGAAGAGTCTCCTTCGGCGCGGATGCACTCATCCGCATATCCAAACGCCGGCGCGCGTATGAAGTTCCACGCCCCGCTTGCGGCCGCGACGACCGCACCGGCTCGTGATCTGATTGTGAGACAGCAGCCGGTATGCCGATCCAGGAACCCCGAGGTAAGTGCCGCGTTGGAACGCAGAGGTACTGCCATGACACTGCGGTCGATCGCACTTGTTGGTTCGGTTGGGGCGTTGTTGGCGATCGGTTCGCTCGCATCCGCGCATGATCTTTGGATCAACCGTGGCGGCTTTCGAAACGCCGCGGGCGAATGGTGCTGCGGAGCGGGCGACTGCTTCACCGTACCCGGTGAAAAGGTCTCCATGAACGGCATCGGCTACATACTCAAGGAGTATGACAACGAGCTCGTGCCGTTCAGCGAAACGCAGCCCAGCCCGGACGGGGCGTACTGGCGCTGCAAACGCGCGGATGGAAGCCGCCGCTGCTTTTTCGCGCCGCCGCCCAGTACGTGAGAGAGGTCGTATCGTGCGACGATTCGGCAGGCGGAAGCGAAGCCGAATGAGAGCCGCTTTACCCTAGAGCCTCTGTGTGATCCGCAACGGGCCGCGTTCGCGGCAGGCGATGCGGCGCGGCCCTCGAGCACTGGGATCAGGTGCAGAGCGGATACATCGCCATCAATTCATTGCCGCGAAGAAAAATCATGCGCGGCGTGAGGCCGCCATTCCGTTTGATCCAAGTGCGGATCGTTTGCGGGTAGTTGCGCCAAAGCACGCTGGTCCACGTCGGACTCTCGACTTGATTGCCTTGGCCGTCGAACACCCAAGCCGCATGGAACCCGAGACTTGCGCGCTCGGTCACGCAGATCCGGCTGCGCGGTATGGTTCCCAACAGCAGCGTGCAGGCCGAGTTGCAGGTTCCGTCGACGATGATGCGCTCGCCGGAATT
The DNA here is from genome assembly GCA_036395835.1 of Xanthobacteraceae bacterium. GTDB lineage: Bacteria > Pseudomonadota > Alphaproteobacteria > Rhizobiales > Xanthobacteraceae > AP-16. Next base: position 6,237 of record DASWCW010000273.1, on the reverse strand, counting down.
CCGGAGCTTCGCGAATCTTTGGAGATATCTGTCGATCCGACCCCCGGGATCGTCGTGAATTCGAATCGTTGCTGAAGCCGATGTAATGCCCAGCAACATAAGTAGCGCGCCGAGCAAAGCGCCCAACTTCATCGTCAACCCCTTCCCTTCCGGAGCCTGCTGCGCCCCGCTCTTTTGGTGCGCGTCGTGTCCTTTGGCCGACAAGACGAGCAACTTTATGATCGTTGACCAGCAGACCGTGTTGATTTCATGGCCAGATTCTGCCCTTTTGCGCAAGCCGAGCGGCTGCAGATTCCTGTGGTTTTCGTTTCCCCAAGCGCCGCTTGGGTGGCGTTGAGGTATGAAGCAACCACCGTGTGCCCGGGGCGAAAACGAGCGGCGCCGCCGGACGCCCTGTCACACTTCGGCGTCGATCCGACCTCCGGCTCAAGCCGGATGGCTATGCGAGCATTCATAGCGGGGTTGCTTTTGCAACGAACGTGCCAATTTCGGGCAGCAACCGGCCATGCGCCGGTCCGGCACGGCGTGCGGCGAATTTTGCTTGCAGATGAACGATTTGGCGCGGCCGGCGTTATCGCTACATCAGTCCTTGCTCTTCAGCGACAGGAACAATCGCGATGCCTCGTGCCCAATATTTCGTCACCAAGCGCAATGGCGAGTGGAAAATACGCGCCGGCTATCGCTACTCGGGTCCGTATCCAACCAAGAGGGAAGCCCTGCAGGTGGCAATCGACTTTGCCGAGCGCGACGGTCAAGCCGGCCGCGAGGCTCAGGTGCTGGTGCAGGGCGAGGATCGCCTGTTTCGCCCGGCCTGGACCTATGGACGTGATGCCTATCCCATCGACGCGCGAGGATCCGGTTCTAAGCTGACGGCCGGCGCCGCGGCGAAGTCCGGGTAGACCGGAGCCGGCTCGGGACGCCGCAATGCCGTCAGCGGCGCGCATTTGCGGCCTGCCGATCCGGCCCAAGAGGCTCGTGGGCGCCCGAGTTTCCCTGCCGGGGCAGGCTCACCCCGAGCAATTGCCGCCCGGCAGTACCCGTTTGGCTCTCCTATTCTCAATTCGGTTTCGTCATGCCGATTATTCCCGGCATGGGAACTCCGGTTTCGGCGCGCAATGCGTTTGGTGCTACACTCGACCGCACCATCGATCAAACGGGGGCATCCATGTCGGCGCTGTCGATCCTGATCGGCGTTCTGATCACGTTCGTCGTGGTCCTTCTCGTGCTTTACCTCGTGAACCTGCTTCCCATCGAGGGCCGGCTCAAGCAGATCCTGCGAGTGATCGTGATCATCCTCGGCATATTGTCGCTGGTGCGCTACCTCGGGGTCGGCTTCTGAAAATCGTTGCATACGGCCATCGACGCCACGGGCCCCCAACGGCTTCGGCCCACGGCAAGTTCGGGCTTCGAGAATTCAGTGAGGTTAAATCGCGGTGAGTTCCGCGCGGCGGCGGGGTGGCGGCTCGACGCTGACATCCGGCGCCAGCCCGAACCGCGACGTCCGCGGCGAGGCGGTGAGCGCCGACACGAAGTTGTTCATCCACACCTTGAGCGAGGAAGACCGCAGCGTATCCATCATGACGCCCCAGCGTTCCCGGCGCTCGTCGTGCGCCATCGCCAGCCCGCTCGAGATCGCTCGCGCGACCGCGTCGATATCGTGGGGATTGACCAGCAGCGCGGTATCGAGCTGCCTGGCGGCGCCGGCGAATTTCGAAAGCACCAGCACGCCGGGGTCGAGCGGGTTTTGTGCCGCCACGTATTCCTTCGCGACCAGGTTCATGCCGTCGTTCAAGGAGGTCACGAGACCGACGCGCGCGGTGCGATAGAAGCCCGCCAATTTCGTTTGCGACAGGCCCTTGTTTAAATATCGGATCGGAATCCAATCGACCTCGGAATGACGCCCGTTGATGTCGCCGACGAGCGCCGCAAGCTCCGACTGGAGCTGTCGATAAGCGTCGATCTGCGCGCGCGAGGGCACCGCGATCTGCAGCAGCGTGACTGCCCGTTTCAGCCCGGGCTGGAACTGGAGCATGCGATCGAAAGCCCGCAAGCGGTTCGGCAAGCCTTTGGAATAATCGACCCGATCGACCCCGATCACCAGCCGGGCGCCCTGCAAGCTGGAGCGCAGCCGCGACACCTCCGGACGTGCCGCGGATTTGACCGCACGCTCGGCGAAGCTCTCGACGTCGATCCCGATCGGGAACGTGCCGAGCCGGGTGACGCCCTGCTGGGTGGTAAATGAATCCGTGCCGGTCAAGCCCAGCTCCTGCTGGAGGTAATCGGCGAAATTCGCCAGGTCCTCCTCGGTCTGGAACCCGATCAGGTCGTAGCAGAGCATGGCCCGCACCAGCTCGCGATGATGCGGAAGGCTCACCATTGTGTTGCGGACAGGGAACGGGGTATGGAGGAAGAAGCCGACCGGCTGATCGATGCCCAGGCGCCGCAATTCGCTGCCGAGCGTCAGGTAATGGTAATCGTGGATCCAGAACATGGCGTCGGGCCGAGCGAAGCGCAGCACGGCGCGCGCCATCAGCGAGTTTATCTCGCGGTATGCGGCGTATTGCTCGACATCGGTGCGGATCAGGTCGGTGCGCGAGTGCAGGACCGGCCACAGCGCCGAATTGGCAAAGCCTTCGTAGAATTTCTGATAAGCCTCGCGCGGCAAGTCGATGGTCGCGACCGCGCCGGTGCCGAGCGCCTCGACCTTCGCGAAGGACTCCTTGTCCGCCGGATCCATGAAGCGGCCGCTCGAGCCGACCCAGATCGCTCCGGAAGTCCTGACTGCGGGGAGTAGCGCGGCTGCCAATCCGCCTTCCATGGGTTCGTCCGCTTTCGGACACGCGACGCGATTGGAGACGATGACCAGCCTCATTGCTAACCTCCCGATCCAGGCGAGGGTAGTAACGCTTCAACCCTGCCCCGGTTCCGGATCTGTACGCGCGCTTTGTGCGCATTCGGGGGCGAATCGGGGACTAAACCCTGCGGGCGGACCGCGGCCGCAATTGCAAGATCGATCTCTCCGGAACCGTCCTTTCGGTTGCGCGTTGTCGCTGCGCACGCTGGCGCGAAAATTCATTCTTCCAGCAAAAACGGCGCGCTTTCTCGGCAATGTCGCTGAAAAAGCCGGCGTTGCGGACCCGGGATGCATCGGATCATGTGGCGAATCGGCCTGGCCCTGGCGGCGTTCCTGGCATTTGCCGTTCCCTCCGCCGAGGCTGCGCATCCCAATCGCGCAAAGTGCGCCGACCGAGATTCCGTGCTCTGCAGCCTTTACCGCGTCAGCCCCGGCTACTCCGGACAGAAGGTCTCCCGGTCGCGCACACATCGGCTCGGCGCGAAATCGCGAATCGCCGCCGATCCGGCAACGAACCCGAGCCCCGGCCAGGCCACCGGCCTGAGCGGAGCAAAGCCGATCGCCGGCGCGGCACCCGTCAAGTTGCTGGCGGCGCGGAACTTCGATCCGCTGGCGAGCGGAACCGACTCCGGCGAACTGACGGCACCGCCGCGGGTAGAAAGCGCGGCAAGTCCATGGCTCAAGCCGCTCCTCATCGCGCTCGCCGGCGGGGGAATCCTATCGCTGTTCCTGGCGAAAGCGGCCGACATATGAGCGGCACGGTCATTTCGGCGAGCCGTAGTCGGCGGATGCCCGTAGCCTCGCGGCCGTGGCTGGATCGATAGCGCCGGGTCGGTTCATCGAGCGTCGCCATGGATGTGGAGGAACAGCGGGCTCGGAGCGCGCAGGGCGGAATCGTCGAAACCGACATTCCGGCGCGGCTCGATCGGCTTCCATGGGGGCGGTTCCACACCCTCGTCGTCGTGGCGCTCGGCGTCACCTGGATCCTGGATGGGCTGGAAGTCACGCTGACCGGGGCGATCTCCGGCGCGCTCAAGACCAGCCCCGTGCTGCATTTCAGCAATACCGAGGTCGGACTGACGAGCAGCTTCTACCTGGTCGGCGCGGTGCTCGGCGCGGTGTTCTTCGGCTGGCTCACGGACCGACTCGGGCGCAGGAAGCTGTTCTTCATCACGCTCGCCCTCTATCTCACGGCCACGGCGGCGACCGCCCTCTCCTGGGACGTGGCAAGCTTCGCTTTCTTCCGCTTCATGACCGGCGCCGGCATCGGCGGCGAGTATACGGCCATCAACTCCACCATCCAGGAGCTCACTCCCGCCCGGGTCCGCGGATTCACCGATCTGGTCATTAATGGCAGCTTCTGGATCGGAGCGGCCATGGGTGCGGCCGGTTCCATCGTTCTGCTCGACCCCGCCATCATCGACCCCGAGCTCGGCTGGCGCGTCGCGTTTCTCATCGGCGCCTCGCTCGCGTTCGTCATCCTGTTCATGCGCATGTGGATTCCGGAGAGCCCGCGCTGGCTGATGACGCATGGGCAAGCCGACCGCGCCGAGGCCGTGATCGCCGGTATCGAAGAGGGATTCCGCGCGCGGGGTTGCGCGCTGCCGCCGCCGCAGGCGTCCCCGGTGCGGCTGCGCGCCCGGCACCACACGCCGTTGCGCGAGGTCGCCCTGACCTTGTTCCAGCTCCACCGCCAGCGCGCGCTGGTCGGCCTGAGCCTGATGGCCGCCCAGGCGTTTTTCTACAACGCGATCTTCTTCACCTATGCGCTGGTGCTGACCGACTTTTTCGGCATCGCCACCGACGCCGTCGGTTGGTACCTGCTGCCGTTCGCGGCCGGGAATTTCCTGGGTCCGCTGCTGCTCGGCCGCCTGTTCGATACGGTCGGACGCAAGCCAATGATCGGTTTTACCTACGCGCTCTCCGGCATCCTGCTCGCCGCCAGCGGTTATCTGTTCATGCAGGGCGTGCTTTCGGCGCAGATGCAAACGGTAGCCTGGACGGTGATCTTTTTCTTCGCCTCGGCGGCAGCGAGTGCCGCATATCTCACCGTCAGCGAGACCTTTCCGCTCGAAATCCGCGCGCTCGCCATCGCGTGCTTCTATGCACTCGGCACCGCCATCGGCGGCATCGCCGGGCCGCTGCTGTTCGGAGCTCTGATCGATACCGGCTCGCGGGCCAGCATTTTCGCCGGCTATCTGTTGGGATCCGCACTGATGATCGCCGCCGCCGTCATCGAGGTGCGCTGGGGCATTGCGGCAGAGCGCAGGCCGCTCGAGACGGTGGCGCGGCCGCTGGCGTTCGTGGAATGAGCGGGTCGTTGGCGGCGGTCCGGCAAGGCGCCGAACCATGGTCCGGCTTGACCGCGGGCACGCCGCACGAGTACATGCCCGCTTTCCGATCGAGCGACGCGCAGGCAATTGCGGCACACAGACCTCGAGGTGCCAGGCGCCGGCGCGCTTTGCTGCGAATCCCGCGCTGAGGGAAGCTCCGTTTGTCGCCGAGAGCCAGCAATCCTGCCATGACGGAGATCGTGCCGGGGCTTCCCGCCCCTCCCGCCGAGCTCGCCTTCCTGCTCGACATCGACGGGACGATCCTCGATATCGCCGCCACGCCGCCCCAGGTCCGTGTCCCCAACAGCCTGCGGGAAACCTTGGCGCGGCTCGACCGGCTCAGCGGCGGGGCATTGGCGCTGGTGAGCGGCCGCTCGCTCCAAGGCATCGACCGCGTCTTCGCTCCGCTGCGCTTGGCGGCCATCGGCGGCCACGGCGCCGAATTGCGTCCGGCCAAGGAAGGGGCTCCGGTCGCCGGTCGCGCCGCCCCGCTTCCCTCCGGGCTCAGGCAGCGGCTCGCCGGGGTCGCGGCACTGGGAACCGGCATCATCGTCGAGGACAAGGGCTATTCGCTCGCGCTGCACTATCGTCTCGCGCCGAACCTCAAGGACGCCGTCGAGAATGCGGTTGCGGCGATCTGCGCGAAGGCGCCGGCCGGCACGCTCGATGTGCTGCCGGGCAAGGCGGTGATCGAGATCAAGCGTATCGGTTTCGAGAAGGGCGCGGCAGTCCGCGAGCTGATGCGCCGCCCGCCGTTCGCCGGGCGGCGACCCCTCTTCGTCGGCGACGATGTCACCGACGCGAGCGTGTTCGCGGTGCTGCCGGAATTCGACGGCGTCGGCTTTTCGGTCGGACGCATGTTTCCCGGGGTGGCCGGCTGTTTCGCCGCCCCTCGCGATGTGCGCAAATGGCTGGCGCAGATTTCCCGGCTCGAGACAGTCGCAACCCCATGAGGGATTACGGGCTCGACCTCGCCGTCATCGGCAACGGCCGCACCGCCGCACTGGTCGATCCGGGCGCGCGGATCGTGTGGTGGTGCTTCCCGCGATT
>DASWCW010000272.1:0-1844 GCA_036395835.1 Xanthobacteraceae bacterium | reverse complement strand
GCCGCCCCTGTCGATCCCACGAAGCGCCGTTCGTCGTGAAGTCGGAGCGGGACGTTCGTTCCGCGAGCACGGAGGGACATCATGCGTTTCATGGCAATGATCAAGGCGACCAAGGACTACGAGTCGGGGCTGCCGCCCAAGCCGGAGCTGATCGCCGCGATGGGCAAGCTCGCCGAGGAGGAGAGAAAGATCGGCATCTTTGAGATGGGCGGCGGGCTGTTGCCAAGCGCGCAGGGCCACAAGGTCACGATGACTGGCAGCAGGGTCACGGTCACCGACGGACCGTTTGCAGAGACTAAGGAAGTGATCGGCGGCTTCGCGATCCTCAACTACGACAGTCACGAAGCTGCGATCGAGGGCGCGAAGCGCGTCATGAAGATTCACGCGGATGCCGGTGTCACCGACCTGGAGATCGAGATCCGCCCGATGTTTGAAGCGCAGTGCACGCAATAGGAGCCCGTCATGGAGATCGGCTCATCAGTCCGGCCTCATCGGGGTAGCCGGTGCCCTACTCCGCCTCTCCTTGTTCATCGATAGTGAGCGGGACCCAGTTTCGCCGAGGGACTCGGTGGCCGCCGCCGAGAGGTAAGCTTGGACTTGCGGCGAGGGCCGGAGTTGCTCTAATCGGGAGCCATGACGGCTGCCGATATCTACCAGGTGATCGACGCGATCTGGCGCATCGAGCAGGCCAAGATCATCGCCGGCCTCACGCGCCTCACGCGCGATGTCGGCGCTGCGGAGGAGCTTGCGCAGGATGCTCTCGTCGCAGCGCTCAAGACTTGGCCCGAACGGGGCATTCCGGACAACCCGGGCGCCTGGCTCATGGCCACGGCGAAGAACCGCGCGCTCGATGCGTCGCGGCGCGCCAGGCTGATCGAGCCCAAGCACGAGGAGATCGGGCGCGAGATGCACCAGCACGAGACACCGGACCTCGATGCTGCACTCGACGACGACATCGGTGACGACCTCCTACGTCTCATGTTCACCGCCTGTCATCCGATACTCTCGGCGGACGCGCGCGTTGCGTTGACGCTGCGATTGATCGGCGGGTTGACGACGGACGAGATCGCGCGCGCGTTTCTCGCAGCAGAGCCGACGATCGCGCAACGCATCGTACGGGCGAAGCGCACGCTCGCCGAGGCAAAAGTACCATTCGAAGTGCCGCGCGGGGCGGATCGCGCAGGCCGGCTCGCCTCGGTGCTCGAGGTGATGTACCTCATCTTCAACGAAGGATATTCGGCGACCGCGGGCGAGGACTGGGTGCGCCCCGCTCTCTGCGAGGAGGCATTGCGCCTCGGCCGTATCCTCGCCGAGCTTGCCACGAACGAAGGCGAGGTGCACGGGCTAGTCGCATTGATGGAGATCCAGGCCTCGCGGCTCAAGGCACGGATCGGCGCGAACGGTGAGCCGATCCTACTCCTGGAACAGAACCGCGCCCGCTGGGATCAGTTGCTGATCCGCCGCGGCCTTGCGGCTCTCGCGCGTGCGCAAGCCCAGGGGCCGCTCGGTCCGTACGCGCTGCAAGCCGCAATCGCGGCTTGCCATGCTCGCGCGCGGGCCGCGGAGGATACCGACTGGCCGCGCATCGTATCACTCTACCGGCAGCTCGCTGAGATCACGCCCTCGCCGGTCGTCGAACTCAATCTCGCCGTCGCGGTCGCGATGGCGGACGGCCCGGAGGCGGGATTGGCGCGGGTTGATGCGCTCGCGGATGAGCCCGCATTGAAGAACTATCACTTGCTGCCGAGCGTACGCGGCGATCTGTTGAAAAAGCTTGGTCGGCTCGACGAGGCGCGCGCTGAATTCGAGCGTGCCGCGCAGCTCACGCAAAATGCGCGCGAGCG
>DASWCW010000271.1:0-1925 GCA_036395835.1 Xanthobacteraceae bacterium | reverse complement strand
TGCGCATGAACGAGATATTCCTGATGGGCCAGTCGCGCCCGATCCGCTCGGTGCATCGAAGCGAGGGCTGGACGCCGGAAACCCTCGCCGAGCACGGCATGCCGGCACTCAAGGGATCATTCTACAAGCTCGACCGCTCGGCTGATATCTTCACCTGGGATCCGATTTGAGTAGCGACACCATCACCACCGTCGTCCCGGCCCAAATGCGCAATTGCGCATCAGGAGCCGGGACCCATATGTGGACGGCCCCCTGCTGGCAAGAGGCGGAACGCGGTTTCTGATCGAAGCGATTGCGGCCATATGTCCGGTCTGTTGATGCGGTCGCACATGACCGCTGCCAAGATGGGGTTCACGAGCACGAGTTCCAAACATGGTCGCGGTGGTTTGCACCAATGGGTCCCACGGAGTGTCTCGTGACGGTGATCGATCGATCAGTTCCATCTTCCGTTCTCGAGCAAGCTTCGGCCTGCGGCGTGAGGCCACCGCCTCACGCCGCAGTTCATGATCTGCGGGTCGGATGTAAGGTCATGTGGTTCACCTTGTCTGTGGGCGAGGCCCAGATGCATCGTTTCACCGACGGCGGCCAGCTTTCGAGCGCCGCGCGCAGTGTCGTCAAGGCTGGCCGCAGGCCACCGCCGCAGGCGGCGCGCAGCGGCCTTGACGGCGCGAGCACGGTGCTACCCTTGCGGTCGGGGAGACGATGCCGGCCCGTGCCGCGTCGTAGCGTTCACCGCTGACCATCAGTTTCCAGGCGATGCGTGCAACCTTGTTGGCGAGCGCCACGGCGGCGAGCTTCGGCGGCTTGCGCGCCACCAGATCGCGCAGCCAGGGCGAGGGATCAGCCTTGCCGTTGCGGACCTGCTTGATCACCGAGGTTGCGCCCACCACCAGAGTGCGGCGCAAGGCCTCGTCGCCGGCGCGGGTAATCACCCCGAGCCGCATCTTGCCAGCGGTGGAATGATCCTTCGGCGTCAAACCGATCCAGGCCGCGAAGTCCCGGGCGCAGCGGAAGGCCTGTGGATCGGCGGCCTTGATCGCCAGCAGGCAACCGCCGATCGGGCCGATGGCGTCGACCTCGGCCAGGCGCCGGCTCATCTCGTTGCCGCGGTGCCAAACCTTCAGCTTCGCCTCGATCTCGCGCAGCTCGATCTTGAGCCGGTCGTATTCCTGGCCATGAATGGCGAACAGCTCTTTGGCAAGCGCGGGTACCGTTACGTCTTTGGCGACGCGCGCCAGCAGCGGCTCGACATGGGCAGGCCCTTTGGCGGCCGTGAGGCCGAACTCGGCCGCGTGACCGCGGATGGTGTTGATCAGCTGCGTGCGATAGTCGATCAGCCGCTGGCGCGTCGTCATCAACATTTGCGCCGCTTGCTCTTCTGCACTCTTGATCCTCACGAAGCTCATGCGCGGCCGGCTCATCGCCTCGCAGATCGCGTCGGCATCCTGCTTGTCGTTCTTGTTGCGCCGTACATACGGCCTCACGTGCTGCGCCGGCAGCAGCTTCGGCTCATGCTGCAGCGCCGTCAGCTCGCGCGCCCAGTAGTGCGACCCGCCGCAGGCTTCCAAGCCGACCCTGGTCGGCGGCAGCTGCGCGAAAAAGCTCAAAAAATCGCGCCGGCGCAGCTTCTTGCGCAGCACCGGCCGCTCGGCTGCATCCACGCCATGCAGCTGGAAAACACTCTTGGACGTGTCCACACCAATTCGGATAATATCGCCCATGGACGGCTCCCTTGTCTGAGATCTTAGCGACCTCATTCTGGCACATCGATGCCGTCGGGGGCCGTCCACCCCAACATACACCGCGGCCGGCGTTGTCGGAAAAGGAAGATAACGATCAGCGTGTACGATAATGACCGCTGGTGGTTGTGGGTCCCGGCTCAAGGCCGGGACGACAAAAAAGAGAACGTCATTCGCGCGACCCGT
>DASWCW010000270.1:0-12474 GCA_036395835.1 Xanthobacteraceae bacterium | reverse complement strand
CCCGACGTTTGGGCGCCGGCGCATTCAGAATCCCCGGTGGGACCGCGTTGTGGTCCTCTTCGTTGCCATCGATCTCTTTGAGGATGGTTTTGCCGATCACGACGGCGCCCCGTGACCGCGGGGCTCCGACGACGTGGCTGGCCCCACCGATAGAGCACCCGTGCACCGAATTTGTGGTAGGGCGGGCCACCGCCGCGGGTGGCTTTTGTCGCGAGCGTCTTGGGCTTGACGGGAAAGCCCGCCGCCGTCAACTCGGCGGCAACTCGGTCGCGCGTGATCAGCGCGTCAGGAGATAATTCGGACATTCGCCATCGCTCCCGGTTGCTTGCGATGGCTTGATTTAGATTGCGCAGTGTCGAAATTCCCGGGGCGCTAATCCGGCGACATTGGGCTGGATTCCCGCCGGTTGAGTTCAATTCCGCGCAACTTCTCCCGAAGCCGAGCGCCCTCACGGAGGCGGTCGGCGATTGTCCAATCGCTTAGACCGGCAACGATCTTGACTGCATACACTGCACTGACCCGGCCATCCTGATCACACCGCAAGCTGTCGATGAGATTCCCCTCAATCCGCTGGGCTGCAAGCTTGAGAATTTTCCGCACCCAAATTACCCCGCTGCCAGCGGGGTCGCGCTCACTGTTCTGCAACCGCGGCGCACATCCGAAAATCGTATGATGAACGTCAGCCAAGCTTAGAAATAATTCCCGAAAGAATGTGCGCTGATAATTGGTCTTGTCCGGAATTGGGCGCGGCACGCGTTTGGCGCGTTCGCTCAATCCGATGATGAGGGCGAGGACGTGAGGCACCACCGCGAGGCAGACCTTGATTGCCTCCGAACCGCGGAGCTCGTCCATCGTATCAGGCGCGCGAATCCCTAGGCTATCAAGCCAAGCTAGCTGCATCGCCAGCTCCGGCAGCGAAGCAGCTTCCTCTGCGATGGCTGCAAGTTTCCAAAAATCATCGCCGCCGGCCGCCGCGCTCGCGGGCTTGGCGATCAAAGGAAACTTAGCCGGTAGCCCGGGAACACGTGGCCGCGCATTACCGCCAGTACCCTCGGCGACGGCCACGATGCCAGGAGGATTGGCGCCCCGTGCAAGCCAATCGAGCGACTTCGGCGCTTGCAACGGCCGGCTGAGTTGAGGAAGCAATTGGGGCTTGTGGCCCGCCTCTTGGGTCAACAGTTCCGATGGGTCCGTTGGGAGTTCTAGTGCTTCAGCTAGCGCTCGTGCCCTGGCGATGACCCCGTTGTAGTACTTCTTCAACTCATTCGGTGACGGAGAGTCATCATCGTGCTCCGCCATCCCGATCGCCCCATTAAAGACGCGATTAAGCAACCGCGCTATCGCCTCGGCAGTCCCGGCCTCAGTTAAGGACGTGACGTTTTGGGTGAGTTCCAGACCGTCGGCCGCGGTGAACAACGGGCCGCGCATCGATACGTTCCTAACAATTGGGAAGGTCGGAGAACGGGGCATCTATCCTGCCACTTCGCGCCGCAGCGGGATCACTGCGCCAGAGGCCCTGCACTCGCCCATCAACTCGGCCGTGCGATTCGCCACCACGTCGGCGGCGGCCAGCAACACGCCGTCGGCGGCATGAACATAGCGGCTGGTCATCGAGCGCCCTTGGTGACCGACGAGCGCCGCGATTGTCGTCTCGCTGTAGCCGAGATCGCCAGCAAGACTCGCGAGCGAATGCCGCAGCGTGTGGGGCGTCACGTCCGCCGGCAGCCCACCGACCTTCGCGATCCTCGCCCATAGCTTCGGGAAGCCGCTCATGCGGCCCTCGCCGCGCGTCGCCGGAAACACAAGATCGCCCGATCGCGTGAGGCTCCGCAACACCTCGCACGCGGCATGCGAGAGCGGGCGCATGCTTCGGCCGGTTTTCGTGTCGCCGAGCGTCGCGGTTCGCCGCGCAAGGTCAATCTCATCCCAGCGTAGCCCCAGCGTCTCGCCGGAGCGCCAGCCAGTGAGCGCAAGGAAACGGGCCACCGCTACAGCCGCCGGCCAGATGCGACCAACCTCGGCCCGTCGCAGTGCATCGCCGAGCATCCTGTATTCGTCATTGCTCAGCCGTCGCTCACGTTTGGTGTCCGCGAAGCGTGTGACGCCATGTGCCGGGTTGTCGGGGCGCATTCCGTGCCGCACAGCATAGGTGAAAATTGCGCCTAGTAGCCCCACCGCGCGGGTGGCCGCGGCCTTCCCGCCCCGTACACGCGCCAAACCGCGCTTTCTAGCCGTCTTGGTGTTGCCGGCGGTCTTGCCCGCGGCAACATCGTGCATGAATCTGTCTACATCCTCGCGGGTGACGGCGGCGACCTTGAATTGGCCGAGCAGAGGCTTGATGTGGCGTTCGATACGGCCCCGATCGATCGCTAGTGTGCTCAATTTCTTCGGCACCTTGCGGCGCGTCAATAATCGCCCCGCTTCCGCATCGGCGAGGTAGAGGTCGCACAGCTCGGTCACGGTGGCGGCCTGCCGGCTTGCCTGTTTGATGGCTGCCGGATCGGCGCCATCGACGATATGGCCGAGGAGCCGGAGCGCTTCGGCACGAGCCGTCTCGGGAGTCCACGGTGAGCCGTGCCGGCCGATCGTGTGCCAGCGTTGCCGGCCTTCCTGGGTTCTGTAGATCAGCACGTAAGACACGGTCTGGCTCCTCTGGCGCCGGGCGCCGAAGCCGGCCACGGCCGCATCCCATATGGTCTGGCCTAGCTTGAGCGCCCGCACCTCCCGCAGCCCGATTTTCCGCTCGCCCATCGGAGCCTCCATCGTTTGCTAGACGGCGCTAGCTAGCTAAGCTAGCATATAGCTAGCAGCTCCCCGCACATCCTAGCAAACAAAGGCAAGGGCGCGCATCGAGAAGCTATTGATTTCACCTGTTTTTGCAAACCGCCGCAGGTACCTTCAAATCGGCTCAAACGTTGGGAACTACCTTGCCAAGGTTGGGGTCGTGGGTTCGAATCCCATCGCCCGCTCCAAAATTCACCTGTCCAGCCCGGAGACATGGGTGACAGATTGTACCTAAGACATGGGTGACAACCTCGGGCCGAACGGGTTGTCGAGGGGCTGCAGGGTCCTCTGTTCGAGGTCGATATATCCCAGATCGTAGTGCAGGAAGCTGACGAGCCAAATGCCGTCGTCGACCTTTTTGATTCCGACGGTTTGGTCTGCCAGGACGGTCGAGATGTTGATCTTCTTGCGGTGCATGCAGATGCGGCCGCCGCGACCTCGTGGGAAAGACCTTGCAACTCACACCGCGGAATCCGGCTCGGTCGCCTGCAACAGTTCGCTCGCCCGGAACAGCCACTTGAAAGGAATTCCTTGTTTCTCGAAAAACTCGGCGGCGCCTTCCTCACGATCGACGATCGCGAGCACCAGCTCGATCTTCGCGCCGGCATCCTGCGCGGCTTTGATCGCCTGCATGGCCGATTCCCCGGTGGTCGTAACGTCTTCGAGGATGACGACGCTCTTTCGCTCGAGGTCGCCTTGCTTCACGCCGTCGATCAGCTTCTGCGTGCCGTGATCCTTCACGGCTTTGCGAACGAAAAATCCGGGTATCGACCGGCCCATCGAGTGGCTCAGCATCGCGACCTGAGAAACCAGCGGCACGGCGCCCATCGCCAGCCCGCCGATGTAATGCACCTTCACGTCTTGCAGTTTGTTGAGCACGAGCTCGGCCAGCAAGACCGCCCCTTGCGGGTGGAGCATCGTCGGTTTCAGGTCCAAAAAATAATCGCTTGCGCGTCCCGAGGACAGCACGAACGATCCGCGAAGGAACGACAGGCGCTGGATGATGTCGAACAACTCTTTGCGGAGCGCAAGCGTGTCTCGCGGCGTTCGCGGCAAGGGCATGGTTCCTCAGGATCTGCGCGGTCGCGTGGAGTATAATGGATCACCCGGACAATGAATCAGGCGCCCAGTGGCGTCAAACTCGCGCACGGCCTATCGAGCCGTTCTCGGCGGCGTCCACAGCTTTTTGCCCGCAGCGCCGGTCGACCGGTTGCGGGCGAGCGGAACGATGCTCGCGGCTTCAGGTTTTATCGTCGGCGCCGCTGGGATGCTCCGCGGGACTAGCCCATGGACGAGCCGCAATCCGAGTCAAAACCGGTCCGCATCCCGCCGCTCGGGCTCGATGCCCTGCTCGGAGTTCCGGATGGCGCCAAAGGCCTCGTCATCTTCGCCCACGGCAGCGGCAGCGGACGCCATTCTCCGCGCAACAACCAGGTCGCGGCGGGGCTGCGGCAGGCTCATCTCGCCACCCTGCTGCTCGACCTGCTGCGCCCCGAGGAGGAAGGCCGCGCCAACGTGTTCGACATCGAGCTGTTGGCGTCGCGGCTCGCCGCCGCGGCGGATTGGGCGCGCGGGGAACCGCGGCTCGAGCCGCTGCCGATCGGCTATTTCGGCGCGAGCACCGGCGCCGCCGGCGCGCTCGTCGCGGCGGCGCGCGATGCGAGCATCCGGGCGGTCGTATCGCGGGGCGGAAGGCCGGATCTTGCGGCCGCCGCGCTCGCGGACGTGAGAGCCGCTACTTTGCTGGTCGTCGGCGGCGCGGACACCCACGTGCTCGACTGGAACCGCGCAGCGTTCGAAGCGCTCGAATGCACAAAGGAGCTGATCGTGGTGCCGGGAGCAGGACATTTGTTCGAGGAGCCGGGCGCGCTCCAACAGGTGGTGCGCCATGCACGGCGCTGGTTCGCGCGGTTCCTCGCCCCGCGGCGCACGCCGCCGAGCCGGCACGTGGTGTTCGCGGACCGGCGTGACGCGGGGCGGCAGCTTGCCGCCGCGCTAGCGGCGTTCAAGGACGAGCACCCGGTCGTGCTGGCGTTGCCGCGCGGCGGCGTGCCGGTGGCGTTCGAAGTCGCAAAGGCGCTCGGCGCGCCGCTCGACGTGGCGCTGGTGCGAAAAATCGGCGCGCCGGGGCATTCCGAGCTCGGCTTGGGGGCCATCGTGGACGGCAAGGATCCGCAGATGATCCTCAACGAGGAAGTGGTCCGGCTGGTCCGGCCGAAAGCGGGCTATCTGCAATCGGAAAAGACCCGGCAGGTCCAGGAGCTCGAACGCCGGCGGCGCCTCTATCGCGACGGTCGGCCGGCGCCCGCGGTCGAGGGCCGCACGGTGATCGTCGTCGATGACGGCATCGCGACCGGGGGTTCCGCCAAGGCGGTGCTGCGGGCGCTCTCCGCGCAGCATGCAGGCAAGCTCGTTCTGGCCGTGCCGGTTGCGCCGCCCGACACGCTCGAGGTGCTCTTCTCGGAAGCCGACGAAGTCGTTTGCCTGGCGACCCCCGACCCATTCTTCGCGGTGGGCGAGCATTACGAGGATTTTGCCCAGACCACGGACGAGGAGGTGGTGCGCCTGCTCAAACGCGCCTCGGAAGGGCAATGATCGGCCGAACGGGCCGCCGAAATATTCGCCGCGGCCCGAAACCCCCGTCGCCCGCCGGTCATTACTTCCTTGACCCAAGCCGTAAAAGCCAAAGGGAGAGGCCCATGCAGATCCAGGAAATCATGACCCGTTCCGTCGACATCGTCGATCCGAACACCACGATCCGCGATGCGGCGCGCAAGATGCGCGCGGACAACGTCGGCGCGCTCCCGGTCGGCGAGAACGATCGTTTGGTCGGGATGGTGACGGATCGCGACATCGTGGTGCGGGCCGTCGCCGAAGACCGCGCGGGCGGAAATACCGCGGTGCGCGAAGTGATGTCCGAGCGCGTCTATTATTGCTTCGAGGACGACGACGTGGAGCAAGCCGCCAAGGTGATGAGCGAGCATCAGGTGCGCAGATTGCCGGTGTTGAACCGCAACAAGCGGCTCACCGGCGTCGTCGCGCTCGCTGACCTGGGACGCGCGGCCGGCGGTGCGGCCTCCAAGGCGCTCAAGGGCGTTTCCGAGGCGACCGAGAATCCGCGGCGCTGAGTCGACACTACCCGGCCTGGCGGGAAAGTACTGCTGCGAGCCGACACGCATCGCGAGCGCCTGACTCGGCAATGGGTCAGGCATGGCGGCATCGATGCGCTCGCCATGCTAAACTGCGTTCGGGCGGGAACCCGCAACCCGACAACGCGCGCCATGGCATCACCGGGACGTCTCGCCGAAACCGATTTCTTCGCGAGCGTCCCGGTCTTCACGCGCTTCGAAGAGGTCACCGACGCCAAACGGTATCTGCCGCTGCCGGACGGCTGGGTGCTGGGGCTCGCCGACGTGGTGAGCTCGACCGCGGCGATTGCGGCGGGCGGCTACAAATCCGTGAACATCGCCGGCGCATCCGTCATCGCCGCGGTCGCGAATGCGCTGGGTACCCACGATTTCCCGTTCGTGTTCGGCGGCGACGGCGCGAGCTTCGCGGTGCCCGAAAATCGCGCGAACGTCGCGCGCGAGGCGCTTGCGGCGACGATCGTTTACGCGCGGGAGGAGCTCGCCATGTCGCTGCGCGCCGCCATGGTGCCGGTGGCGGCGATCCGCGATGAGGGGCTCGACGTGCGGATCGCGCGCTACGCACCATCGCGAAACGTCAGCTACGCCATGTTCTCCGGCGGGGGGCTTGCCTGGGCCGAGAAGGAGATGAAGCGCGGCGCCTGCAACGTCGAGGCGGCGCCGCCCGGCACGCGCCCCGATCTCACCAACCTGTCCTGCCGGTTCGAGAAGGTGGCCTCGGCGCGCGGGACGATTCTCTCGCTCCTCGTCGTGCCGGCGACGCCGCGGGCGAGCCCCGAGTATTGGCAATTGCTCCAATCGCTGCTCGCGCTCACGTCCGACACGGAAGAAGCCGGCCGGCCGGTTTCCACGGGGTCGTTACGGGTCAAATGGCCGCCGACGGGTCTCGAGCTCGAAGCGCGGTCGCGACACAAGCCCGGACGCCCGCTGTGGCTCGATCGGATCGACGTCGGCATTCGGACGCTGTTGTCGTCTCTCATCTTCCGCTTCCGCATCAAGGTCGGGCGATTCTCTCCCGAGGCCTATTACGGCGAGCTCGTCGAGAATTCGGATTTCCGCAAATACGATGACGCCCTGCGCATGACGCTCGATTGCACGGAGCATTGGCGGGCAAGATCGGCACGCTGCTCGCGGACGCGGCACAGCGGGGAATCGCGCGCCACGGTCTCCACCGGCAATCCGACGCGCTGGTCACCTGCATCACGCCGACGATGTACGGCAACCACTTTCATTTCGTCGATGGCGCGGCCGGCGGCTATGCGATGGCGGCGCTCAGCCTCAAGGCCTGATGCGCAAGCACGTGGGGCCGAGGTAGTGCTCGCGCCTCACCGGCACACGCTCCACAGGCTGGTATCGAGATGAAGATGATCGCGATGCAGCGCATTGTAGTCCGGCGAGAGCACGACGCCGAAGAAGCGGCAGGCGCCGTCCCGCACCGCGTGCAGGAATTTTCCGCGCGGCCCGGCATCGCTCCAGTCCCGGGCGACCGAGATGATCGATCCGTCGTCGGTCCGGAACGACGCGATATCGATGGCGTTCGCGCGCGCGTGCTGGCTGCGCCGGCCGAACGCCGCGTGATTGATGTTGCGGCACGAATAGGTGCCCAGCTGGCGGATCGCCGTGATCCGCCGGCCTAGCTCCCGCTTCGCGGCCGGCTCGACCACGTGGCGCTCCCACAGCAACAGCGCGACCAGCGCCGGACAGCGCAGCAGCACGCCGCCGCCGTAGGAGAGTTTGGATCGCGTCAGCAGCGCGGCATGATCATAGCCGCAGCCGTTTTCGAGCGGACGATCCGGCGCGCGCTCATAGCCGACACGACCGCTGTCGATGGCGGCGAAGCAGCGGCCCGGGTCGCGCTGAAACACCAGCAGATGGATCGGGGTGAACAAATTCGGCGGGGCGTCGAGATCGAACGGCGCAAAGCGATCGAGCAGCTCGCCGGCGCGGAAGAACGCGAACACCAGACCCGCCACGAAGGCGGCGCCGATCATTCCCCAAACCCACCGACGCCTCATTCGCCTTCCGCGGCGGCGCCGCGGGTGCGCGGGTCGGCAGCGCCGGTGATGGCGTCGGGCGCGATCAGGATCGAGTTCGCCGAGCCCCAGGTACCGCCGACATACAGCCTGTGGCCGAGCGCTTCGAGCTGCCGGATCGTGTCCTCGGCGAACCCTCTCTCTGCCGTCACAACGTCCGGCAGCCATTGGTCGTGCACGCGCGGCGCGCTCACCGCTTGGGCGATGTCTTGGCGAAAATCGATGACGTCGAGGATCACCTGCAGCACGATGGTGATGATGCGGCTGCCGCCGGGCGATCCCGTGATCAGCCACGGCTTGCCGTCCTTGAGCACGATAGTCGGGCTCATCGAGGAGAGCGGCCGCTTGCCCGGGCCCGGCGCGTTGGCTTCGCCGCCGATGAGCCCGAAGGCGTTCGGCGCGCCGGGTTTTGCCGCAAAATCGTCGAGCTCGTTGTTGAGCAGGATGCCGGTGCCCTCGGCGACGAGGCCGAGCCCGTAGTTCAGATTGAGCGTGTAGGTGTTGGCGACCGCGTTGCCGAAGCGGTCGATCACCGAGAAATGCGTGGTGTGGTCGCCTTCGTGCTCGGCGGGGCCGCCGGCGCGCAGCGCGCCCGCCGGCGTGGCATGCTCGGGGTCGATGGTCTTGCGCAACTCGGCCGCATAGGATTTCGAGATCAGGCGCTCGACCGGAACGCTGACCTGATCGGCGTCGCCGAGAAATTTCGCGCGATCCGCGTAGGCGCGCTTCATCGCTTCGATCATCAGATGCAGTGCCGCGGGCGATCGCGCGCCGAGGCGATCGAGCGGGTAGGCTTCCAGAATGTTGAGCATCTCGATCAAATGCACGCCGCCGGAGGAGGGCGGCGGCATGGAGAGGATCTCGTAGCCGCGATAACTGCCGCGCACCGGCACGCGTTCCACCGCCCGGTAATCCCGCAGGTCCTCGCGGCTGAGAATTCCGCCGGCTTCCCGCACGCTGTCGACGATGCGTTGCGGGATCGAGCCCTCGTAGAAGGCGCTCGGTCCCTGCCGCGCGATCGTTTCGAGCGCGCGCGCGAGATCGGCCTGCACCAGGTTGTCGCCGGGCGCGAGCGCCGCGCCATTGGGTTGGAGGAAGATCTTCGCCGCGGCGGGAAAGCGGGCGAGCCGCGGCGCGGCCCGCGGCAGCGAATCCGCAAGCTCGTCCTCGACCGGAATGCCGTCGCGGGCGAGCGCGATCGCCGGCGCCATCAGGTCGGCAAGCGCGAATGTGCCCGAGCCGTATTTCTCGAGCGCCAGCGCCAGTCCCGCGACCGTCCCGGGAACGCCGACGGCAAGGCCGGACTCGCGGGATTTCTTGGGATCATAGTCGCCATTGTGGTCGAGGAACATGTCGCGGGTCGCTGCCTGCGGCGCGGTCTCGCGATAATCGATGGCGCTCGCGGTGCCGTCGGCGAGCCGGATCAGCATGAACCCGCCGCCGCCGAGATTGCCCGCCTGCGGATGCGTCACCGCGAGCGCAAAGGCGACCGCGACCGCCGCATCCACGGCGTTGCCGCCGTTTTGCAGCACCTCGCGCCCGACGCGGGTTGCTCGCTTCTCCTGGCTCACGACCATCGCCTGATGGGCGAGGACCGCTTGCGCCGGCCGGAACGGCGTTTCGCTGCGCGCGGCCGGGAGCAACGCGAGGAACGCGAGGATCAGCGCTACGCAGTACCTGCCCCAAGCTCGTCCTTCCGGGCGAGGCCGAAGGCCGAGACCCGGAATCCATGATCGCCGACCTCTGACGTATGCGCCTGCGTTCATGCGGGAACGACCGCCGCGTTTTTGCGCGAGATCGTTCACAACGGTTCCTCGGCACTCGTGCGCGCCTGGGCGTGATAGAGGCGATTCGGCCGCATGTCGGTCGCGGATGCGATCCGGTTGCTCATGTTGAAGAACGCGGCGACCGCCGCGATATCCCAGATGTCGCGATCGGAAAATCCGGCCTTGCGCAGTGTTTCGCGATCCGCTTCCTCGACCTGCCACGGCTCCGCGGTGAGCTTTTCGGCAAAGTCGAGCATGGCGCGGTGCCGGCGCGTCAGCTTCGCGGCGCGATAGTTCATCACCATCAGCTCGCCCAGCACCGGATCGCCGGCGAGCTGCCGCACTGCGGCCCCATGCGCAACCAGGCAATAATAACAGCGGTTGTGGGAGGAGACCGCGACCGCGATGATCTCGCGCTCGAGCTTGGAAAGCCCGGAGGGCGCCAGCATCAAATCGTTGTACATCGCCACGAAGGCTTCGAGCTTGGCCATGTCGAACGCATAGGCCTTGAGCACGTTGGGCACGAAGCCGAGCTTCTCCCGGCACTTGTCGAAATAGGCGGCCATCGCCGGACCGAGCGGCGCGGCGTCGAGATCGAGCGCGGTGATGACGGTATCGTCCGTTGCGGCTGCCCCGCCCGGCACGGCCGGAGCTTTCAGCGCAGCCGAGTCCTTGCGAAAACTTGCTCGGGCCGAAGCGGTCGTGCGCGGGCCGGAGCGCGCGCGCAAGGCCTTGGCCGCTCCACTGCGACGCTGCGCGGCTTTACGGGGGTTGCGAGTTCGCTTTTCCACGGCAGCCTCCAATGCATGCGGGCGAGATTCTCGGCCAGCCTACCGGGTTGCGGCGCGCGCCGAAACCTTCGTGGTCTTTCCCCTCGACGCCGCCGGGCCAATCGCGGAGACTTGCAGCCCCCGACGCCGGCGGAGCGACCATGGCTTTGGAAGGTCTGCTCGACACCGAAGACCAGCGTGCAGCACGCCGCCTGATCGAACGGGCGGCGACCATCCTGACCGGCCTGCACGGCGACATGCCGGAAAGCTTCGCGGCCCAGATGTTCGCGCGTGCGGCGCCGGAGGACCTGGCGCGCTACGAGCCGCGCGAGATCGCCGCGCTCGCCGAGGAAGCCTGGCTGTTCCTCGAGGCGCGTAGCCCCGGCACGGCGAAGATACGGATGCAGTCCCGCAACGGTCAGATCGGATCGGAGCGCATCCGCACGGTCTCGATCCTCGAGATCGTCAACGACAACATGCCATTCCTGCTCGATTCGATCATGGGCGAATTGACCGAGCAGGATCTCGACGTGCGGCTCGTGGTGCATCCCGTGTTCGCGATCGAGCGCGACAGCACCGGAAGCCTGATCGGGTTCTACGGCGAGGCCGCGTCGAGCGCAGCGGCACAGCGGGAAAGCTTCATCCATATCCACGCCGAACGCGTCGAGGACGAGGCGCGCCGCGCCGCCCTCGTCCAATCGATCGAGCAGGCGCTCGCCGACGTGCGCGTCAGCGTCGAGGATTGGCGGCCGATGCTTGGGCGCGTCCGCGAGGTCATCGCCGACATGCGCAGCAATCCGCCGCCGCTGCCGGTCGATGAAGTCGCCGAGGCGGTGCAGTTCCTGGAATGGCTGACCGCCGACAATTTCACTTTTCTGGGCGTGCGCGAATATGCGTTTCCGTCCGAAGGCGGCGAGGTCGAGCCGAAGTTCGAGACCGGGCTCGGCATCCTGCGCGCGCGCGATGTTCGCATTCTGCGGCGCGGGCATGAGTTCGTGACGATCACGCCGGAGATCCTGGAGTTCCTGAGGGAACCGAAGGCGCTGATCATCACCAAGGCCAACGTGCGCTCGCGGGTGCATCGCCGGGTGCACATGGAGTACATCGGCGTCAAGCGTTTCGACCGGGACGGCCGGGTCGCCGGCGAATTCCGCATCGTCGGCCTGTTCACCTCGACCGTCTACACGCGGCCGCCGCAGACCATTCCGTACCTGCGGCGCAAGGTCGACGCCGTGATCCGGCGCACCGGTCTCGATCCCGGGGGACACTCCGGCAAGGCGCTCGTCAACGTGCTCGAAAGCTATCCGCGCGACGAGCTGTTCCAGATCGACGAGGACACGCTGTTGCGCTTTGCGATCGAGATCCTCTATCTCGACGAACGTCCGCGCGTGCGCGTGCTGGCGCGACGCGACCGCTTCGACCGGTTCGTCTCGGTGCTCGTGTTCGTGCCGCGCGAGCGTTACGACAGCGCCACCCGGATCGCGATCGGCAATTTCCTCGGCGATATCTACAAGGGCCGCCCCGTCGCCTTCTACCCGTTTTTCCCCGAAGGGCCGCTGGTGCGCGTGCATTTCATCATCGCCCGGTTCGAGGGCGCCACACCCAATCCCGATCGCTCGACGCTGGAGCAGGCGGTCGAGCGGATCATCCGGACCTGGACCGATGCGCTCGCGGAAGCGCTCGCCCTGGTGCACGACCCACCCAAGGCGCAGGCGCTGCTGCGGCGCTATGCCCAAGCCTTTCCGGCGAGCTATCGCGAGGATTGCGGCGCGAACGTCGCGATCGGCGACATCCGCATGATCGAGGGCCTGTCCGCAGCCGCGCCGCTCGGCGTCGAGTTCTACGCGCGGCGCGGCGAGGATCCCGGCGCGGCGGGCCTCAAGGTCTTCTGCCGCGAGCGGCCGATCCCGCTCTCGGAGCGCGTGCCTGTCCTGGAGAACATGGGTTTCAAGGTCGTGGACGAGCGCACCTACCG
>DASWCW010000269.1:0-6040 GCA_036395835.1 Xanthobacteraceae bacterium | reverse complement strand
TTTCGTCTGCTCCATGCCGAACTCGTCGCAGCGGTGCTCGACGAACATGTCGAACTCCTCGAACGAGTTGCGGTCGAGCAGGAGCGCGATGCGCTCGCGCGCGGTGAGCTTGCCGCGCTTGTGCTGGGCTTCGGTGCGCTTTTTTCCGCCGCCCAGGCGCGCGTGGCCGCGGCGATGCTCGAGCTTTGCGAGGATGTCCTTCATCGGGCCCCCCTGTGGCCGGCCTCGTCCGTGCATAGCAGACGCGCCGAAGCGCTCCAATCTAGCTAGCGCGAGTCGCCCTTGTAGCCCGGATGGATTACGCCCCGCAGCGCAAGTCGGACGTTTCCGACTTGCCAATCATTCAATGGCCGAACCCGGAAACATCCGGGTTTCGGCGCGACGCTCCATCCGGGCTACGTTTGTCCTCCATGGCGGCCAGCAGCCCGGCCGCCGCCTGCATCTCGGCGAAGCGGAAGGCGCGGCGCTCGAGCGCCAGCGCGTCGCGGCCCCATTGCTCGAAATTCCAGTCCTCGTCGACATGGGCCGCGTGCCATGCGTCTTCGACCCCGAGCCGGCCGCGCAGCACCGCGAATGCCAGCAGCGCCGACCCGGTCAGCGTCGTCATCGCGTGCAATGCCCCGAGCCGCCACGGGTCGTCGGGGATGGCGCGCCGCGCGGCGGCGAGCGCAGCCGGCGGCTGCTCGACGAACACCACGCCCTGCGAGAGCACGAAATTCGCGCCGAACTCCTCGCGCGCCCAGTCGAGGATCGGGTCCCATAGCGCGGCCTGTCGCGCGGTCAGCCCGGGCACATCCGCCCGGTAGAACAGCAGGTCGGAGGCAAGATATTTGGCGATCTCGGCGGCAACCGGCGCCGCCGCCGTCCGCACGCCGTCGAGGATCGAGTTCACGAGACGGGTGAGCGGCATGCGCGCGGGATCGATGCGCTCGCGCTGCGCCTCCCATTCCTGCGCGATCGCCTGCGCCAGCGCCCGGGTCGGGACCGCGAGGACATGCCGGGCCGGCGTTCTTGCTGGCCGGCCGTCGAGCAAGAGCCGGAACTCGCCCTCGGCCTCCCCGACCCCGGCCGCCCGATAGAACCGCCGCGGCAGTTGCGGGCGCGACGCCCGGCGCGCGGCTTCGACCGGGTCGATCGGCTCGGGGCGGAAGAGATCGTCGAACAGGTCGCGCATCTCCCGGATGTAGCCCCTGCCGGGGCGGCGCGCGAGCGTCCCTCGCCCGCGATTGCGTGTGCGGGGTCGGCATCGCGCGGCGACGCCCCCTCTCCACCCCTCCCCCGCAAGCGGGAAAGCGGGAGAATGGCGCCGCGCAATCATCGCCAAAATCGGCTGCCGGCGTGCCCCCCGGGGGCACAAGCGCCTCGCCCCCGCGTTGTTGATAAAACGCAAGGCCTTTCAAAGGCTTTTGACCGATGCTCATAAAGGTGGCATTCACCGCTCCGGTCCATTAAATTCCGCCCGGGATTCGGCACCCAGAAGAAGCCGGAGCCGGGGGCAAGAACCAAGGAAACCGTCGCGCGACCTCCCCGAAGCGAGGGCGGGGATGCGCGATCGAGGAGGAAATGAAACCGACCGACATTTCGGCGCCGGACTATTTCCACAAGGTGGTCGACTGCCAATGGGCCTGTCCGGCGCACACGCCCGTCCCCGAATACATCCGGTTGATCGCCGCGGGCCGCTATAGCGATGCCTACATGGTCAATTGGCATTCGAACGTGTTCCCGGGGATCCTCGGGCGCACGTGCGACCGGCCGTGCGAGCCGGCGTGCCGGCGGGTGCGAGTGGAGAACGAGCCGGTCGCGATCTGCCGCCTCAAGCGCGTCGCCGCCGATTACAAGGACGACATCCGCGAGCGGCTGCCGAGACCCGCGGCGCAGAAGAATGGCAAGCGTATCGCGCTGATCGGCGCCGGGCCGGCCTCGCTCACGGTCGCGCGCGACCTCGCCCCGATCGGCTACGAGCTCATCCTGTTCGACCAGGACCCGCAGGCCGGCGGCATGATGCGCACGCAAATTCCGAAATTCCGCCTGCCGGATTCCGTGATCGACGAAGAGGTCGGCTACATCCTTGATCTCGGCATGGAGTTCCGCGGCGGCCGCCGCATCGAGAGCCTCGAGGCGCTGCTTGCCGAGGCCTTCGACGCGGTCTTCGTCGGCTCGGGCGCGCCGCGCGGCCGCGACCTCGACATTCCCGGCCGCAAGGAAGCGGCGAAAAACATCCACATCGGCATCGACTGGCTCTCCAGCGTCTCGTTCGGTCACATCCACGAGATCGGCCAGCGGGTGATCGTGCTCGGCGGCGGCAACACCGCCATGGACTGCTGCCGGTCATCCCGGCGGCTCGGCGGCGAAGACGTGAGGGTGGTGGTTCGTTCCGGCTTCGAGGAGATGAAGGCGTCCCCCTGGGAAAAGGAAGACGCGATGCACGAGGGCATCCCGATCTTCAATTACATGGTGCCCAAGGCGTTCACGCATGAGAACGGCCGCCTCACCGGTGTTTTGTTCGAGAAAGTCAGGGCCGAGCGCGACGCGGAGGGCCGGCGCAATCTGGTGCCGACCGGAGAGCCGGACGAGCATTTTGCCTGCGACGACGTGCTGGTCGCGGTCGGCCAGGAGAACGCCTTTCCGTGGGTCGAGCGCGACATCGGCATCGAGTTCGATCGCCGGGGCATGCCGAAGGTCGATCCCAGGACGATGCAATCGACGCGCGCCGGCGTGTTCTTCGGCGGCGATGCCGCGTTCGGACCGAAGAACATCATCTGGGCGGTCGCGCACGGGCACGACGCGGCGATCTCGATCCACAAGCTGTGCAGCGGCGAGGACATCGCGGACCGGCCGCCGCCCATGGTCAACCTGACCAGCCAGAAGATGGGCATCCACGAGTGGAGCTACGACAACGACATCTCGCTCGACCAGCGCTACCGGGTGCCGCTGCGCGACAAGGTCGTAGCGTTGCGCGACATCCGCGCCGAAGTCGAGCTCGGCTTCGACCGGCAGCTGGCGCTCGCCGAAGCCGAGCGCTGCCTCAACTGCGACGTCCAGACGGTGTTCACCGGGTCGCTGTGCATCGAATGCGACGCCTGCGTCGACATCTGCCCGATGGATTGCATCACGTTCACCCCGAACGGCGAGGAGAGCGATCTGCGCGCGCGCCTGAACGCGCCCGCCGGCAACCTCGCGCAGAGCCTCTACGTGGCCAACGATCTCAAGACCGGACGCGTGATGGTGAAGGACGAGGACGTGTGCCTGCACTGCGGACTGTGCGCCGAGCGCTGCCCGACCGGCGCCTGGGACATGCAGAAATTCTTGCTGGATATGACGCTTGCAGGTGAGCCATGCCGCTCGAGAGCGTGAACGATTTCGTCATTCGCTTCGCGAACGTCAACGGATCGGGGTCCGCGAGCGCCAACCAGCTGTTCGCCCATGCGATCCTGCGCATGGGCGTGCCGGTCGCGCCGCGCAACATCTTTCCCTCCAACATTCAGGGCCTGCCGACCTGGTACGAGGTTCGCGTCTCGGCGGCCGGCCACCTCGGCGCGCGCGGCGGCGTCGACCTGATGGTGGCGATGAACCCGCAGACCTGGGACAAGGACGTCGCCTCGATCGAGCCCGGCGGCTATCTGTTCTACGATTCGACCCGCCCGGTGCCGAAATCGAGGTTCCGTGACGACATCAGCGTCATCGGCATGCCGCTCACCGAGATCTGCAATCGCCGCTACAGCGATTCGCGGCAGCGCCAGCTCTTCAAGAACATCATGTACGTCGGCGCGCTCACCGCATTGCTCGACATGGACGTCAAGGCAGCCGAGAAACTGATCAGCGAGGAGTTCAAGGGCAAGGACAAGCTCATCGCTCCCAATCTCGAGGCCTTGCAAGTCGGGCGCGATTACGCGCGCGAGCACCTCGCCTGCCCGATCGGGCTCAGAATTAAGCGCGCCGACGCGGTGGGCGACCGCATCTACATCGAGGGCAATTCCGCCGCCGCGCTCGGGGCGGTCTACGGCGGAGCCACCGTGTGCGCCTGGTACCCGATCACGCCTTCCTCCTCGCTCGCCGAAGCCTTCACCCGTCATTGCGCGCGCTATCGCGTCGATCCTAAGACCGGGAAGCACCGTTACGCCGTCGTGCAGGCCGAGGACGAGCTCGCCTCGCTCGGCATCGTGGTCGGTGCCGCCTGGAACGGCGCGCGAGCGTTCACCGCCACGTCCGGTCCCGGCATCTCGCTGATGCAGGAATTTCTCGGGCTGGCGTATTTCGCCGAGGTGCCCGCGGTCATCTTCGACGTGCAGCGCGGCGGCCCCTCGACCGGAATGCCGACCCGCACCCAACAATCGGACATCCTGCTCGCCGCCTATGCGTCGCACGGCGACACCAAGCACGTGCTGCTGTTTCCCGAGGATCCCGCCGAAGCCTTCGAGTTCGGCGCCGCGGCGTTCGATCTCGCCGACCGGCTGCAGACGCCGATCCTCGTCATGCTCGATCTCGACATCGGCATGAACCATCGCCTGTGCCGGCCGCTCGCCTGGGACGATGCGCGCCGCTTCGACCGCGGCAAGATCATGAGCGCGGAGGACCTCGAGGTCGGCAAGGATTTCGGCCGCTATCTCGACGTCGATGGCGACGGCATTCCCTATCGCACCTATCCGGGCACCCATCCGACGCGCGGCTCGTTCTTCACCCGCGGCTCGACCCGCGACCGCTACGCCCGCTATACCGAGGAAGGCGGCCCCTACGTCGACAACATGCAGCGCCTGCTGCGCAAGTTCGAGACGGCGAAGAATATCGTGCCGCGGCCGGTGCGCCGCGACGCTGCACAACCGACCCGCTACGGCGTGATCTATTACGGCTCGACCAGCCCGGCGATGGACGAGGCGATCGAACTCCTCGGCGGCGACGGCCATCACCTCGACATGCTGCGCGTGCGCGCGTTCCCGTTCCACAACGACGTCGCCGATTTCGTCACCGACCACGATTTCGTGTTCGTGGTCGAGCAGAACCGCGACGCGCAGCTGCGCACCCTGATGACCAACGAATGCGGGCTCGATCCGGTGCGCCTCGTCCCGGTGCTGCATTACGACGGCACGCCGATCACGGCGCGCTTCATCTCGCGGGCCATCGCCGAGCATCTCGACGCGCTGAAGCTCACGCCGCTGCGCAAGGTTGTGTCATGACCTACATCGTCAAGCCGAAATTCCACCACCCGTCGCTGCCGAAGAATGCGCTCGGCTATACCCATCGCGACTACGAGGGCTCGGTCTCGACCCTGTGCGCGGGCTGCGGGCACGATTCCATCAGCGGCGCCATCATCCAGGCCTGCTTCGAGCTCGCGCTGCCGCCGCACCGCATCGCCAAGCTCTCCGGCATCGGCTGCTCGTCGAAAACCCCGACGTATTTCCTCGGCCATTCGCACGGCTTCAATTCCGTGCACGGCCGCATGCCTTCGGTGCTGACCGGCGCCAATCTCGCCAATTGCGACCTGATCTATCTCGGCGTGTCCGGCGACGGCGACACCGCCTCGATCGGACTCGGCCAGTTCGCCCACGCGCTGCGCCGCGGCGTCAACATGGTCTATATCGTCGAGAACAACGGCGTCTACGGGCTGACCAAGGGCCAGTTCTCGGCGACGGCCGACCGCGGCTCGAAGTCGAAGCGCGGCGTGGTCAACACCGACAATTCCATCGACCTCGTGGCGATGGCGCTGCAGCTCGGCGCGAGCTTCGTGGCGCGCAGCTTCTCCGGCGACAAGGCCCAGCTCGTGCCGCTGATCAGGGCGGCGATCGAGCATCGCGGCGCGGCCTTCATCGACTGCATCTCGCCGTGCGTCGCCTTCAACAATCATCCGGGCTCGACCAAGAGCTTCGATTACGTGCGCGAGCACAATGAGGCCGTGAACCGCCTCGATTTCATGACGCCTCGCGAGGAGATCACCGTCGATTACGCGCCCGGCACGGTCGAGATCGTGGAGCAGCACGACGGCTCCAAGCTCGCCTTGCGCAAGCTCGCCGCCGATTACGATCCGCACGACCGGCTCGCCGCCATG
>DASWCW010000268.1:0-3710 GCA_036395835.1 Xanthobacteraceae bacterium | reverse complement strand
TCGCGGTGAACGACACGACCGTGCGCAGGCTGTCGGATCTCACCGACGAGCTCGAGCGAAACGGAGTCGGCAAGATGGTCCGTCTGACGGTCCAGCGGGACGGCCGGACCAGGACGGTCGAAACCGAGGTCGTCGACATCGGCCGGACGTTGTGAATAGTTTTTTGCCAAGCGATCAGGCTGTGCCGGAGGGCACGAAAAAAGCCCGAGTCGACCGAGCAACACGTCCCAAGCTCGAGCAGGCTGACTGATGCGGCGATCAACCCGGGCAATTCCGGAGGGCCCCTCATCGATTCGGCTGCGCGCGTCCGTCTGACGGTCCAGCGGGACGGCCGGACCAGGACGGTCGAAACCGAGGTCGTCGACATCGGCCGCACGTTGTGAATAGGTTTTTACCCAAGCGATCAGGCTGCCCCGGAGGGCACGAAAAAGGCCCGAGTCGACCGAGCAACCCGTCCCCGGCGCCCTGGCATCATAACTGAGGTCGAAGCTAGGGGCGCACTCCCGTGCCCCATTGCAATTGATTGCAGATCAGGCGGCGGCTGGTGTGGATCGGCACCCCCGACTGCCCTCGATCCGTGCGACCCCTTCGGGAAGTGTAGCCCAGTCTGCCATCTCAGCGGATTCCTTGGTTCATCGATTGGGGAACTTCGAGTGCGGTAGTCACGGCGCCGGCCGCCGACACGGCAGCGGCCGCCAACAGTCCAAATTGATAGCCGGAACTCAGCGTGCCGAGCCCGGCAGCCAATGCGATGCCGGCGAGCTGTGCCACACGACTAGCCGCGTTGTTAACGCCCGATGCGAGACCCTCGTCGGATTTCGGCACGCTCGACATCACCGAACTGGTCAGCGGCGCTACCAGCACGGCAAATGCAATTCCCAGCAAGGTCTGCGGGGCAATCACACCGAGGATCAACGAGGCGTCCTGGGCGAGGGCCATCCAGAGATATGCGACGGAAGCCCCTCCTGCCCCCATGACGAGCATCAAGCGGGCTCCGAACTTCTCCGCGAGGCCGCCGAAAAGCGGGGACAGCAGCCCGACGCCGAGCGTGAACGGCAACAACGCCAATCCGGCAGAGATCGGTAACAAACCGCGCCGGTCAATCAGGTCGAACGGCAGCAGAAAAAACATGATCGACAGCCCGGCATAGATCAGCAGCGTGGCGGCATTCAGCCCGACAAAGGCCCGGTTCGTCGCGAGGCGGGGTGGAATCATCGGATGGGAGCTCACGCGCTCCCAGAGGACGTAGACGCCGAGGCCCGCGAGACCCAGCACGCCGATGGCGATGGTCGTCGTATCGGGCCGAACGAACTCCGCGCGAGGCTCGCCCCGGCCGATTTGGCTCAGCGCCCAGGTCAGGGCCGCAAGCGCGGCGGCGACGAGGCCTGCGCCGAGGACATCGAACTGGCGCGGCTCATGAAAGTCGGGTGGCGCGAAGAACCAAAGCAAAGCAATCGTGACGACCGCTAGGGGCGGGTTGATCCAGAATATCGCCGGCCAGCCGAAACTCTCTGTCAACCAGCCGCCGAGCACGGGACCTGCGGCGGAGGTAAGGGCCGATGCTGCCGCCCACACCCCAATCGCCCCGGCCCTCTCGTCCTTGGGATAGGTGGCGCCGATCAGGGCGAGGCTAGCCGGCGTCAACAAAGCCGCGGCAATCCCCTGCAGGACGCGAGCGCCGATCAGCCAACCGAGAGATGGAGCCAAGGCACAGCCCACCGATGCTGCGCCGAACAGTAGGCAACCGACCGACAGCATGCTCGCCTTGCCATACGCATCGGCGAGTGCCCCCCCAATCAACGTCAGCGCTGCCAACGCCAGCACATAGCTGTTGATCACCCACTGTACTCTGGCGAGGTCGGCGCCGAGCGCGACACGCAGCTTCGGCAGCGCGACCGTGAGCACCGAACCGTCGATAAATGCCATCGAGGACGCGAGCACACAGGCCGCGAGCACTACGCGGCGGCGACTGGCGGTGATCTCGCGGCGCAGCTCACGCGGACAAGGTGCGGCTTCGATCACACCGCGGCCGCATGGATCCACGAATGGCTGCGTCATCTTGAATCAACTTCCCGATCTCGGTACGGCTGGTAACGATCCATTCGGAACCCTGAAAACGGGCAACGCACGGTCCACCGCTCCAGTGAACGATATCGCGGTTTCGGAGCGGCGAAGCCCTTTGCCGACAGTAAGCTGCCCGCCGAAACTGCCATGTGCGCGTCGGCATCGAACCGTGTGTTATGCGTATGACAGCCGTCTGGGCTGCGATATGTGCCGGAAGGCAGGGCGCGAAAGCCGGAAATCGGGTGGACTGCGACGAGGGGGATTAAGTGAGCCGCGGCCAGCCGGCCTTGGCCCTCGCGGCCGAAGCTATAAATTGCCTGTCGCACCATCTACGGAGGGTACTTTGGTCGCCGAGCGCGTGGAGCGACGGCTCAGGGCCATTCTCGCGGCCGATGTCGTCGGCTATAGCCGGCTGACCGGTATCGACGAGGAGGGGACGTATTTCCGGTTACGGGAGCATCTGCACGTCGTTTTCGATCCCGGCATTGCCGAGCACCGCGGGAGGATCGTCAAGACCACCGGTGACGGCGTGCTGGTCGAGTTCGGCAGCGTCGTGGAGGCGCTGCGTTGCGCACTCAACATTCAGCGCGGCATGGCCGAACGCAACAAGGATCTCCCGCCCGACGAGCGCATCGAGTTCCGAATCGGCATCAACGTCGGTGACATCATTCTCGACAGCGGAGATATCTTCGGCGATGGCGTGAATGTGGCGGCGCGCCTCGAGGGAGTGGCCGAGCCCGGTGGCATTTGCCTCTCCGATGACGCCCAGCGCCAGCTGCGCGGCAAGCTCGACGTCGCGTTGGAGGATGCCGGCGAGCAGCAGCTGA
The DNA here is from genome assembly GCA_036395835.1 of Xanthobacteraceae bacterium. Lineage (GTDB taxonomy): Bacteria > Pseudomonadota > Alphaproteobacteria > Rhizobiales > Xanthobacteraceae > AP-16. The sequence continues at coordinate 819 of DASWCW010000268.1, read as the reverse complement.
AAAACATCGCCTCGCCGGTGCGGGTCTATCGCGTGCGGCCCGGCGGCGCGGCAGCAACGCCCCGGCCGGCCTTGGCGCTTCCCGACAAGCCCTCGATCGCCGTGCTGGCGTTCCAGAACCTGAGCGGCGACCCCGAGCAGGAGTATTTCGCAGACGGGATCGTTGAGGATGTCACTACGGCACTGTCGCGGTTTCGCAATTTATTCGTAATCTCCCGCAATTCGAGCTTCACCTACAAGGGTCATGCCGTAGACATAAAGCAGGTCGGTCGCCAGCTCGGCGTCCGTTACGTGCTCGAAGGCAGCGTGCGCAAGGCGGCCAACCGGGTGCGCATCACGGCGCAGCTCATCGATGCGGCAAACGGGGCGCATCTGTGGGCCGACCGTTTCGACGGCGCGCTCGAGGACATTTTCGAGCTCCAGGACCAAGTGACCGAGCGCGTCGTCGGCGCGATCGCGCCCAGGCTCGAACAGGCGGAGGTCGAGCGCGCCAAGCGCAAGCCCACCGGGAGCCTCGACGCTTACGACTATTATCTGCGCGGGCAGGCCAGCATTCACCCGTGGAGCCGGGAGGGCCATGAGGAGGCGCTAAGACTGTTCTATCGGGCGATCGAGCTCGATCCCGGCTTTGCCTCGGCCTACGCCATGGCGGCGTGGTGCCGCGTCCAGAGCAAGGTGCGCGGCTGGATGCAGGATCGCGCGCAGGAGATCGCGGAAACCGCGCGGCTCGCCCGCCGCGCCGCGGCGCTGGGCCAGGATGACGCCGTCGCGCTCAGCGCCGCCGGGTTCGCGCTCGCCTATGTGGTTGACGACTTGGCCA
>DASWCW010000267.1:0-19023 GCA_036395835.1 Xanthobacteraceae bacterium | reverse complement strand
GGTCGATTTCTGGGCCGAATGGTGCGGCCCGTGCCGGATGATCGCGCCGGCGCTCGAGGAGATCGCCGGCACCATGGGCGGCAAGATCAAGGTGGTGAAGCTCAACGTCGACGAGAACCCGGCGACCGCGACGAAATACGGGATCATGTCGATCCCGACCCTGATGATCTTCAAGAACGGACAGCTCGCCTCCCGCCAGATCGGCGCGCAGCCCAAGCAGAAGCTCGAGCAGTGGATCACCGCCGCGGTGTGAGGTTGGATCGTTTCTGCTCACACCCTGCGAAAACCTTATGCGTGCGCCTCGCCGATCACCCGGATGCGTCCGCGTGTGCGGTTGCGAGGCTTGGTCTTGACCGTGATCTCCACGTCCCGGCCGAGCGCGGTCAAGAGCCGCATCAGGCGCTCGCTGGAGAAATTCGCGAGGCGGCCGTTGAGGAGGGCGGAAACCTTCGGCTGATCTATGCCCATGAGGATAGCGGCGGCAATTTGGGTCAGGCGCCGGCGTTTGATGGTGCGTCGGATATGGCTCGCCAGCTGCGCCTTGGTCAGCTCCTCTTCGGGCTCGGCAAGGCCGAGGTCGGCGAATACATTGCCGCTGCTCGGCGTCACGGTGACCTCTGTCTTTCGCTTTTTAACCATTGCTCGTAGTCCTCTCTCGCGCGCTTGAGCCGCTGTTTGATCAGGTCCAAGTCGGCTTTCGGCGTGGCGATGCCGCGCTTGGATTTCTTCTGAAAAGCGTGCAGCACATACACGGCTCGGGTGAACCGGACCGTGTAGACGGCGCGATAGGTGTCGCCGTCATGGCTGTCCACGATCTCCAGCACGCCGGCGCCACCGAATCCCCGCAGCGGCTTGGCGTATGGTGCCTTGAGGCCGCATTGGGCATCCCAGAAGGCGACGCCGACCCGCCCGCCTCACCTCTTGCGGGAAACCACTCAGGTCGTCCTTGCTGCTGCCGACCAATCGCACCGGCTTTGGTCGGAGGTCGCTGCGGATCGGGTTCGGCATCGGCTTGAACCGGAGCTCATTTTATGCCTGTTCAGGCATGATCGCAATGCTACGGGGCAAACATTTTCCCCACATTGCCAACGATCGGACCGCGTCCCAAGATGCGGCCGAATCCTCGCGAGGAAAGCATGCCCCCACCCAAGCCGCCGGCGTTCGAGACGCTGAGCCTGCATGCCGGCCAGCATCCGGATCCGGTCACCGGCGCGCGCGCCGCGCCGATCTATCAGACCACGTCGTTCGTGTTCCAGGATACGGACCACGCCGCCGCGCTGTTCAACCTGGAGCGCGCGGGACACATCTATACCCGGATCTCCAATCCGACGACGGCGGTGCTCGAAGAGCGGCTGGCGGCGCTCGAAGCGGGCGTCGGCGCAGTGTGCACCGCGAGCGGCATGGCCGCGATGCATCTCGCCATCGCCACGCTGCTCGGCGCCGGCGATCACATCGTCTCCTCCGCCTCACTCTACGGCGGCACCATCAATCTGCTCACCCATACGTTGCCGCGGTTCGGGATCGAGACGAGCTTCGTCAAGCCGCGCGATCTTGCCGGCTTTCGCGCCGCCATGCGGCCCAACACCAAGCTCGTGATCGCCGAGACCATCGGCAATCCGGGGCTCGAAGTGCTCGACATCCCCGCAATCGCCGGGATCGCGCACGAGGCCGGCGTTCCGCTCCTGATCGACAATACGTTCGCGACCCCGTATCTGAGCCGGCCGATCGAGCTCGGCGCCGACCTCGTGATGCACTCCATCACCAAATGGATCGGCGGCCACGGCATCGCCATCGGCGGCGTCATCATCGACGGCGGCCGGTTCGATTATCCGGCGTCAGGCAAATTTCCGACGATCAGCGAGCCCTATGCGGGCTATCACGGCATCGTCTTCGCCGAGGAATTCGGCCCGTCGGCCTTCATCATGCGCGCGCGTGCCGAAGGCCTGCGCGATTTCGGCGCGTGCCTCTCCCCGACCAACGCCTTCCACCTGCTGCAGGGCGTCGAGACGCTCTCCTTGCGCATGCAGCGTCACATGGAAAACACCGCGGCCGTGATCGAGTTTCTGGGGAAAAACAAGGCGGTCGATTGGGTGCTCCACCCGTCGCTCCAATCGCACCCGGATTGCGCGCTCGCCAAGCGCCTGCTGCCCAAGGGCGCGGGCTCGATCATCAGCTGCGGCATCAAGGGCGGGCGTGCCGGCGGAAAGAAATTCATCGAGAGCCTGCGGCTCGCGAGCCATCTCGCCAACGTCGGCGACGCGAAAACCTTGGTGATCCATCCGGCGAGCACCACGCATCAGCAGATGAATGTCGCGCAGCTCAAAGTCGCCGGACTGGGCGAGGAACTGGTGCGGATCTCGGTCGGGCTCGAGGCCGCGAGCGACATCGTCGAGGATCTCGCCCAGGCGCTGCGCGCCTCGCAGAAGGCGTGAGCGGTGCAGCTTCGCGTCGACGGCGTGAAAATCTTTGCCGGCACCGGCGGGCGCGAGTTCGATCCCACGCTGCCGGCGGTGGTGTTCGTCCACGGCGCCGGGCTCGATCACACGGTGTGGGCGCTGCTCGCGCGCTGGTTCGCGCATCGCGGGTTTGGGGTGCTGGCGCCCGACCTGCCCGGGCACGGGCGCTCCGAGGGCGAGCCGCTCGCGACGATCGGCGTGATGGCGGACTTCACGGCGGCGCTGATCGAGGCCGCGGGCGCGCGCAAGGCGAGCCTCATCGGCCATTCCATGGGATCGCTGGTCGCGCTCGAGACGGCGGTGCGGCACCCTCGGAAGATCGCCGCGCTCGGCTTGATCGCGGCCGCGGCGGCCATGCCGGTGTCGCCGGATCTGCTCAAAGCCGCGGAAGCCAACGATCCCGCGGCAATCGACATGGTGTCGATCTGGGGCTACGGCGTTGCGGCCGGCATCGGCGGCTCGCTCGCGCCGGGCGGCTGGATGCTGGGATCGGGGCGCCGCCTGCTCGAACGCGCGCGTCCCGGCGTGCTGTTCCGGGATCTGTTCGCCTGCAACGGCTATCGGGACGGCTTTGAGTCCGCCGCCAAGGTGTCGGTGCCGGCAACGCTCGTGCTCGGCGAGCGCGACCTGATGACGCCCGCCAAGGCCGGCCGCGAGCTCGCCGCCGCCTTGCCCGATGCGCGCGTCGTAACGCTGAAGGGCGCCGGCCACATGCTGATGAGCGAACGCCCCGACGAAGTGCTCGGCGCATTGCGCGATCTTGGAAAGGGCGCGGCGACCGCCCGCGAGGCCGCGTGCTGAGCCGATCGATCTCCGGGCGCCGGGCCTAGGCGCTGCGGCGCTTTCGCGTGCGTGCGGCTTTCTTGGCGGCGCGCGAGCGCGCGGTTTTCGACGGACCGCCCGTCGGGCGCGAAGGCAGGCGCTTGCCGGACCGGCGCGCCTCGGACAGCCCGATCGCGATCGCCTGCTTGCGGCTCTTCACTTTTCCGCCTTTGCCGCCCTTGCCGCTCTTGAGCGTGCCGCGCTTGTACTTGCGCATCTCGCGTTTCACGTCCTTCGACGCGCTGGGCGAATATCTTCTCGCCATACCGATTCCTCCTTTTGTCTTAGTGCCTGTGCGGTATTGGAAAGTGCCTGTGCGGTATTGGAAAACGCGCAGAACGCGCGATTTGTTGCACGCGTTGCTCGCGCGGGGGTAAATTGTCGCAATGAAACCGCTCCTCGTCTCCCGCAACCCAATGTGATGGGAGGAACTCCCGTGTTCTACGGGCCGAGAGTCCCGGTTCAGACTCTGCTCGACTATTTGGAAGCAGGCGAATCGATCGATACCCTCGAAGGCTTTCCGTCCATCACGCGCGCGCAGGTCATTGCTTTCCTGGAAGAAGCGAAAGACCGGCTGGTCGAAACGACCTCGTGAAGGTTCTTCTCGGCGACCGTATCGACTGGCGCTTGTCGCGCGACCTCACCGGCCATGAGGTTAATACAGCACGTCAAATGGGCTGGGCTACGCTCGAGAATGGAGAACTTCTGGCGCTTGCCTCGTAGCATTTCGATGTGTTCGTCACGGTCGATCGAAATCTATCATTTCAACGAGATCTCGCATCTTTGCCGATCGCAGTCGTCATACTGAAGGCAAGAAAAAAACCGACTCGCAGATTTGAAGCCCCTCGTTCCAAAGCTTCTCGCAGCGATCGAGGCCGCACGCCTCGGCATGACCCGGATCATGGACCGACTTTTGGGATCCCCGCTCTTGACATCCCTCCGGTGATGAATTATGAAAGTCGTCAGTATTCACCAGACCGCACCCGGAATGCGCCATGAACCCCCAAGTCAAGCTCAGGCCCGACGACACGCGGGCGCGGATCATGGAGACCGCGGACGCGCTGTTCCGGCGCATCGGGTTCGCCAAGACGGCGGTCGCCGACATCGCCGCCGAGCTCGGCATGTCGCCCGCCAACGTCTACCGCTTCTTTCCGTCCAAGAACGCCATCGTCGAGGCAATCTGCCAGCGCTGCCTCTCCGAGCTCGAGGAGAAGACGTGGGCGGTGGCCCGCTCGAAGGCGCCGGCGGCCGCCCGCGTCGAGCGGCTGTTCCTCGAAATCCTGGCCTATAACAAGGAAAATCTGCTGCAAGACCAAAAGGTTCATGACATCGTGCTGGTCGCGATCGAGCACAACTGGGAAGCCATTCGGGCGCACAAGAATTCGATCGGCAACGTGCTCGAGCTGATCCTGCGCGACGGCATTTCGGCCGGAGAGTTCGAGCCGGTCGACCCGCGCGAGACCGCCGACCTCATCAAGCGCTCCATGGTCGTGTTCACCCATCCGATCCTCATCGGGCATTGCCTCGAAGAGCACCAGGACCTCGACGCCGCCGTGCGCCAATCCGTGCGCTACCTGCTGCGCGCCATCACCCCTCGGAGCTGATCCCATGCCGCCTCCCCCCTTCCGGCCCGACTCTGCCCAAATTGTGACGATCGACGAATATCGTCAATCATCACACATTAGTGAACAGACGTGAAGAGGAGCTTCCCATGGCGAACTCCTGGCTGAAAATCTCCGGCGCCGTCCAGGTGCTCGGGGCGCTCGTTTCGCTCCTCCTGCTCTCGCTCCTGCTCGCCGGCTGCGATGCACCCGCCGCGCCCGCACCCGCCGCTTCGGCCAAAGTCGAACGGCCGGTCCAGGTGCAGCGCGTGCGATTCGACAACGATGCCGCGCGCCACGAGTTCGTCGGCGTGGTCCGGGCGCGCTACGAGACCGATCTCGCGTTCCGCGTCCCCGGAAAGATCGTGAGCCGGCTCGTCAACACCGGCGACGTCGCGCATGCCGGCAACATCATCGCGCGGCTCGACCGCCAGGATTTCGCACTGCAGGTCGAGAGCGCCGAGGCGGAGCTTGCCGCCGCGACGTCCAATCTCGCGCAGGCGGCGGCGGAAGCCGAGCGCTACGCGACGCTGAAGACCCGCGGCTTCGCCGCGGTCGCCGATTTCGATCGCAAGAAGGCCGCCAAGGACGAGGCCGACGGCCGGCTCGAGCGGGCCCGCCGCGCGCTCGAGCTCGCGCGCAACCAGCTCTCCTACGCCGAGCTGAAGGCGGATGCGGACGGCGTGATCACCGCGACCCCGGCCGAAGCCGGACAGGTCGTGGCGATCGGCCAACCGGTGGCGCGACTCGCGCGGGACGGCGAGAAGGAGGCCGTGGTCGCGCTGCCCGAAAGCTTCCTCGGCGAAGCGCGCAAGGCGCAAGCGAGCGTGCGGCTGTGGTCGGACCCCGACCGGCGCTTTGCCGCCCGCCTGCGCGAGCTCTCGCCGCAGGCCGACGCGGCGACCCGCACCTACGCCGGCCGCTTCACCATCGAGGATGCCGACGAGACGGTGGCGTTCGGCATGACCGCGACGGTCACGCTCGCCCGCGCGGCGGACGCGAAGGTCGCCCGATTGCCGCTCGCGGCGGTGCTCAACCGCGGCGCCGGCCCCGCCGTCTATGTGGTGGATTCCTCCGGCGCGCTCGAATTGCGCGACGTGAAGGTCGCGGCGTTCACCGAGGATTCCGCGCTTGTCGCCGCCGGCATCCGCGACGGCGAAACCGTGGTCACGCTCGGTGTGCAAAAACTCCAGGCGGGTTCGAAAGTCCGTACCGTGGACGCCCGCTGAAACGGAGGCGCGTCATGCAACGCTTTAATCTGTCGGAATGGGCGATCACGCACCGCGCGCTGGTGCTGTTCATGATCTTCGTGCTCGGCGCGGCCGGCGCCTTCTCCTATCTCAAGCTCGGCCGCGGCGAAGACCCTTCCTTCACCATCAAGGTCATGATCGTGAACGTAGCCTGGCCGGGCGCGACCGCATCGGAAATGCAGGAGCAGGTTGCCGACAAGATCGAGAAGAAGCTCCAGGAGCTCTCCTATCTCGATCGCGTCGAGAGCTACGCCCAGCCGGGTGTGGCGTTCATCCAGGTGTTTCTCACCGACAAGACGCCGCCCGCCAAGGTCAAGGACCTGTGGTACCAGGTCCGCAAGAAGGTCGGCGACATTCGCGGCGAGCTGCCGGCCGGCGTGATCGGGCCGCGCTTCAACGACGAATACGGCGACGTCTATTCGGCGATCTATATGCTGAGCGCCGAGGGGCTGGATCTCGCGCAGCTCAAAGCCCGCGCCGAGGACGTGCGCCAGAGCCTGCTCCGCGTGCCCGACGTCAACAAGGTCGACATCATCGGCGAGCGCCCGCAAAAGATCTTCATCGAGTTCAGCCATGCCAAGCTGGCGACGCTCGGGGTCACCCCGCAGCAGATCTTCGACAGCGTCGCGCGGCAGAACGCGGTGGTGTCCGGCGGCTCGGTCGATACCGCCGCCGACCGCATCAACCTGCGGGTGACCGGCGGCTTCTCCGGGGCGGACGCGATCGCCGCCGTTCCGGTGCAGGCCGGCGGCCGGGTGTTCCGGCTCGGCGACATCGCCAACGTCACGCGCGGCTACGAAGATCCCCCGAGCTTCATCGCGCGCGAGGGCGGCAAGCCCGCGATCGGCCTCGGCGTCTCCATGCAGGACGGCGCCAACATCATCACGCTCGGCAACAACCTCAAGCGCGCCATGAGCGCCATCACCGCCTCGCTGCCGGTCGGCATCGAAGTCACGCAAATCGCCGATCAGCCCAACATCGTCGAGCATTCGATTTCCGAGTTCGTCGAATCCTTCGTCGAGGCGCTCGGCATCGTGCTGCTGGTGAGCTTCGTCTCGCTCGGCTGGCGCACCGGCATCGTGGTCGCGCTCTCGGTGCCGCTGGTCTTGGCGATCGTGTTCGTGGTGATGTACGCGGCCGGGCTCGACCTGCACCGCATCACGCTCGGCGCGCTCGTCATCGCGCTCGGCCTCCTGGTCGACGACGCCATCATCGCGGTCGAGATGATGGTGGTGAAGATGGAGCAGGGCTGGGACCGCGCCCGCGCCGCGACCTTCGCGTGGACCTCGACCGCGTTTCCGATGCTCACCGGCACGCTGGTGACCGCCGCGGGATTTCTGCCGGTCGGATTCGCCAAATCGAGCGCGGGCGAATATGCGGGCGGCATTTTCTGGATCGTGAGCCTGGCGCTGGTCGCCTCGTGGTTGGTGGCGGTGGTGTTCACGCCGTATCTCGGCCTGAAGCTGCTGCCGGATTTCGCCAAGAAGCGCGGCGCGCACGCCGACCCGCAGGCGATCTACGATACGAGGATCTACCGGGCGCTGCGCAGCGCGATCGAGGCCGCATTGCGCCGGCGCGGCGCCGTGGTCGCCGTCACGGGGCTGCTATTCGCGGCGGCGGTCGCGGGATTTCCGCTGGTGCAGCAGCAGTTCTTCCCGACCTCGACGCGCAGCGAGCTGTTCCTCGAAATGCGGCTGCCGGAAGGCACCGCGATCGGCGTCACCGACGCGACCGCGCGCAAGGCCGAGCGCCTGCTGCACGGCGATGCCGATATCCTCACCTACACGACCTACGTCGGCCAGGGCTCGCCCCGGTTCTGGCTCGGGCTCAATCCCGTGCTGCCGAATCCGAACTTCGCCCAGATCGTGATGGTGACGCAGGACCTCGCAGCGCGCGAGCGCGTCAAGGCGCGGCTCGACCAGGCGATCGCGGAAGGCGCGCTGACGGAGGCGCGCGCCCGCACCGATCGCTTCGTGTTCGGCCCGCCGGTCGGCTTCCCGGTGCAGTTTCGCGTCGTCGGCCGCGACCCCTTGCAGGTGCGCGCCATCGCCGAGCAGGTCCGCACCATCATGGCCGCGAACGACAAAGTGGTCGATCCGCACCTCAATTGGACCGAGCAGCAGAAATCGATCCGCCTCGAAGTCGACCAGGACCGCGCCCGCGCCATGGGGCTGACCCCGCAGGACGTCGCCCAGACTTTGCAGACGCTGCTGTCGGGCTACACCGTCACCCAGCACCGGGAGGGCATCGAGCATATCGACGTCGTCGCCCGCGCGGTTGCGGCGGAACGGCTCGAGCTCGGGCGGCTGTCCACGCTGACGATCGCCACGCGCGACGGCGTGGCGGTGCCGCTCTCCCAGATCGCGCGCCTGCACTACGAGTACGAGGAGCCGATCCTGTGGCGGCGCAATCGCGACATCGTGCTCACCGTGCGCGGCGACATCGTCGACGGCGTTCAGGCGCCGGACGTGACCGGCCAGATCCTGCCGAAGCTGCAGGCCATCAAGGACGCGCTGCCCTACGGCTACCGCATCGAGACCGGCGGAGCGATCGAGGAGAGCACCAAGGCCAACGGCGCGCTGATCGCGGTGTTTCCCGTCATGGCGGTGGTGATGCTCGGCCTGCTCATGGTGCAGCTGCAGAGCTTCTCGCGCCTCGCCATGGTGTTCCTGACGGCGCCGCTCGGGCTGATCGGCGCGACCGGCGCGCTGCTCGCGACCGACCGGCCGTTCGGCTTCGTGGCGCTGCTCGGGCTCATCGCGCTTGCCGGCATGATCATGCGCAACACCGTGATTCTGGTGGATCAGATCGAGCACGACATCGCCGAAGGCCACGGCCGCTATCGCTCGATCGTCGATGCGACGGTGCGCCGCGCGCGTCCCGTGGTGCTGACGGCGCTCGCCGCGATCCTGGGCATGATTCCGCTGGCGCGGAGCATCTTTTGGGGTCCGATGGCGATCACGATCATGGGAGGCCTCCTCGTCGCCACGGCGCTCACCCTGCTGGTCGTGCCTGCGCTCTATGCGCTGTGGTTCCGGGTCCGCGAGGACGAGCGGGCGGACGCCTTCGCCGCGGAGCCGGCGACCGCGTTCGCGCGCAGCATGGGGCCGATGCGAATTGCCGCGGAATGATCGGGCGAACCCGCACGCCCGGCAGGAGTTCTCGAACCCAAGGGACGCGAAACCCAATCCGACATTCCGATCCATAGCGCGACACGATCGTGGAGGACGCAATGCGAGCACTTGTGGCTGCGGTCTTGCTGACGCTCACCGCGCTCGTGGCGGTCCCGGCCGTCACCGATGCCCTCAAGCTGGCGCGACCCGCGGTGCCGCCGGCGCAACAGCGCGCGTTCGGCGAGGATCGGCCGGTCGAGAAATTGTCGCTGAGCCCGCCGAGCTGGGAGCACGCGGGTGGGCTCCTGGTCGGGAAGCTCACGGTGCGCAACGGCAACGATTATCCCGTGAACAACGTCATCATCGCCTGCGATTTTTTCGACGCGTCCGGCCATGTCTTGGGCACGCGCGGTACCGCGATCCGCCGCATCTTCGAGCCGGGCGAGACCCGGATCGATGGCATCGAGTTCATCCGCTTCGCGCGCAACATGCACGGCGGCGAATGCCGCACACTGTCCGCGAAAGCCACCGGATCGGCGCAGCTCAACGATATGGAGTGAAGCGAGAGATCCTCGCGCGGTTGCGAGAGAGCAACTCGGTTCCTCGCTCAGCTCGCGCTCCTCAGCGCAACCTTGTGCGCCAATCGGCGCTTGTCGGTACATGACTGTCCGTCCGCTCCGCCCGTTGCGCTCCGGGATGAGAAGCTCGCGGCGCTGGCTGCGGGCGGCAGTCAGGTCGCGCGCGCCGCGCCGGTTGCGCCGTACGCTCGCGGCGTATCGCGGCGCGCGCAGATCGCTCGACGCCCCCGTTTCCCGGCAGAGCCGGCGCGGACTCGACTGGATGAATTTCTTCCTGGCCGACGTCCAGACCGGATTCGGCTCGTTCGTGGCCTTCTATCTCGCGGATCTCGCCGCCGACCGGCAATAGCGCTAGAAACGCCTGTAAAATCGACGTTTCTGCAGAGACTGCTTCCCAAAACCCGGGTTTGGAAACCACATGGGAAGCAGGCGATTGGGAAGCGGGCCACAGCGAAAGACCCCCGCCACGATGGCGGAGCCTCTTGGGGATCAACACCGAGCTCGCCGGCGGTCGCGCTAGTGGGCAACCTCCCGGGAATCCGCATCCCGGGTCTCGCCCGGCTCCTCGATTGCAAGCTCGATCTCGGCGAGGCCGCCGCCGGGGTCGATCACGGGGACATCGTGCCGGTGATCGATGACGCTGAACGTAGCCGAAGAAAAAAAAGAGCGGGTGAGGCGCAGACGGCAACGGCGGGCCCGCAATGCGGCAATCAGGAAAGCTAAGCATCACTAGCTTTCGCACCCCCACCCGATCAGCAGCATGGTGACGAAGATTTGCCACCATGCTGCTGTCGTCTACGTTAGGGCAGCTACGTTAGGGCAGCACGTTGGTGAAGCCTCCGCCGACACCGACACCGATGTTGTTGGAGAAGCCGCTGGACGTGGCCGTGCCGATGCCGGTCGAGACCGCGTTGCTCATGGCGTTGCTCTGACCCGCAGACGCTCCGAGGCCGGCTGAGATGCCGCCGGCCGGGGAGGCCGCCGCGAAACCAGCACCGAAGTTGGTGGTGGTCCCGCTGGCGAGCGAACCCGCCACCCCCGTGCCCGTCGAGTTCGCCGTCGTCCCGGTCCGGACCTGACCGGCGTTGAAGCCTCCCCCGATGGCGAGCGTCGAAGCGGCGTCAGCCGGCACAATGCTTCCCACCAGAGCGATGAACGCAACACTCATCAACAGATTCTTCATTGTGACTACTCCCTTATTTCCGCCACGGCGGGTGCCGGGGCGGGTGATGCCGCCGTGTGAGAGGTTCCACCACTCGCCGTTGCCTTCTTCTTCGGTTTCGGTGCCGAATGGTGGACGGTGTGAGCCCAGACACGGCAGCGCTGCTGGGTCACATCGTAGTCGTGGCAAAGACGGTTCTTGCCGGTCGCCCCTTCCACCAGCCAAATGTCGCCGCCGGTGTAGGGCTGCTCCTCGGAGGCTTCCGCCTGCGCGTAGCGGGTGGGGATCGGCGGCGGGACGGGATAGCCCGGCGCGGGCCGCGGCAGGTACTTGTCGCAAACCTCCGGCATCGCGCGATAGATGTCGCCGTTAAGGCAAAGCCGCGCCACCGCGGCCTTCTTCAGGCCCATGCTCCACAGCGTCCGCGCATCGAGCCGCGCCGCGCAGCCGGGATCAGGGATCGTGGTGCCGAAGCTCAATCCGGTCCCGAGAAATGCGCCGCCGCCGGAAACCGACCCGAGGCACGTTTCGAGCCCGGCCGCCGTTAAGCCCGGTGCCAAAACGCTCGGCACGTTCTTGATCGTCTGATTGGCCGGCACGGTGCTGTTGCTGGTGATCGTCGCCGTGCCGCCCTGCCCCGAGATCGCCTGCGACGTCGATGTCGATCTGGCAATGCCGACGCCCGTCCCCGTCGCCGTCGATGATTGAGCCCATGCAGGCCCGCTCGCCGCCATCGCAACGATGGCAGCCAAAAAAAGCCGCTTCATGTGTCGTTCTCCGTGAACGCCCGCGCGCCCAGCGCGCGTGTCCGAGAATGCCTAAGTTCTCAGTACAAAATATTTTAACTATGTTTGTTTGCTAACGCATCTCAAAGTTTAATAAATGGTTAACGATAATGCGTCACTTCCCGCCACCGTGGACTGATGAAATCACACCGAACTGTTTCATCGTCCGCGACGCCGAAGATCAGCCGACTGGCCTACGTTTAGCCACGGGAAAGGCGACGGCTTGGCTGCAGGGTTGCAGCGACACGGCGGCGATCGCGCCGCGGCTAGTCGTTGGTATGAGGCGCTGGAGCTCACCGGCGCTGAAAACGTGCGGGCTATCTTGGCTCAGAACACCGCAGGGTCCCGCGCCTCCATCGCAATTGGCGCCGAAAGCAACATGGCCAAGGGCTTCGCCGAAGAGTGGCTCCATTGGCATGACCAGCAGAAGGCCGAGCGAGAGACGGCCTTCCGAACCAGCCAAATCTACTGGACAAGATGGGCGGCACTCGCCGCGACAGTGGCAGGGCTCTCTGCCTTCATCGGTTGGGCCTTCACCATTGTCCGCAAATGGTGAGAGGTCTGCCGATCGACCCGCGAGACCTCGGTCCAGAGCTTGCATCAACGCACCTCGTCGCTGCGGAGCTCGAGCGGCAGATCGATCTCGTGCTCGGCCGTCCACTCCACCGTGTCGGCGTCGGTCGCAAGATCGATGTAGTTTGTTCCTGGTTCAGCAGACCACCGGGAAATGGGTAAGTGGCACTACCTTGTTACCAGTTTCTGGATCGCCTGGATCGGCATAGGAGGCAGGTTTGGCCGGGGGAATTCCGTGTTGCTCATGACTTGTGCTCCTTGAGCGCGGCAACAATCTCGCCTGCTGCGTATCGGTATGCCTCCCAGGATTCTCCACATAGGCCGTCGCGCGTGAACTGTGCTTCCCAGCGGCGGACGATCTCGATGGCTTCCTTGAATGCATCGGCCCGCCCCTCCGCTCGCGCGTCGATAAGGGCGGCGGCGATGTCGTCAATTGTATCATTAGTTTCGTTCATGGCTTGCGCTCCTTGGGCACTATGGCGTCGTCATCGCATCTGTCGGCGCTTGGTCGATGCAGCGCGAAGCTCGTTCTGCAGGAACATGACTAGATCGAGCGCCTGGGCGGTATCTATCTTCAGGGATGCGGCAAGCTCGTCGATCACCTCTTCAGGGACGGAAGTCGGTTTCAGGGTGGATTTAGCCATGTCACGAGCTCTTTTTCAGGACGACAAACCCGGCGGTGTCTTCGTTGACGGCCTCCACCTCCTGCGCGGTGGCCGCCCGGACGTGGAACACCGCGTCATCGATGTTGTGGCGGCGATTGTAGGCGCGCTGCAGAGCCAGCTTGACCTCGATGGCGCGGGCGATGTCGACGGCCTCGAACACCGAGATCAGATCGAAGCCATGCAGGACGGCGTACTTCATGTGCTGCCTCCGCCGGCCGGCCGGCGTGCCGGTCCCGCTCGGCCCACGTGCTCCGCGCGCAGGTGCTGCCTCCGTTGAGCAGATCCAGCGCCTCGCCGAGCGGACTGTTGGCTCTGCCCTGGCTGTCCCGCGTTAGCGCGCGGCGGATGACGTCGATCGGCGCGCCGTGCTGTACGGCCAGCGAGAAGACGATGGCGCTGTCCCGTGCCGCGGCGTCGGCGTGGGAGCCGCTGCGGTGGTCGACAGGAAGATCTCGGCGATGCGGCCGTCGCTGAAGCGCGAGACGGTGCAGGTGTAACGCAGGCCGTAGACCTCGAGGTTGAAGGTCTCGGATGCACGACGGTTCGGCAGCGGTTCGCGGGTCATAACAAGGTTGGCCTGTAGTGTTTACGAAATAGCTCATCAGCCCGGCGACCGAGCACGAATGTAATTTCCATATCTGAAAAATGACGCTTTATGCAGGCAACGATCTCGCTCGCAGTGAAGCCGAACGGCTGGTCCCGAGGAGCAGTCCACACATCGAATTCGCCATCGTCGCCACAGCGAGCCATGACCATTTCATACGCGGGGGAAATAATAACAAGCATGGGGATCTTCATTCGGCGGCCTCCTTCGTGGCCTGGCGCGCGTGCCAAGCTGCCTTGAGGCCGGACAGGCCGACGCGCTTGGGTGTGGATGGCGCCGGCGATGGCTCGATTACGATCGAAGTAGTCGTTTTCGGAACGGCCGGCGCAACTTCCGCCGGGGAAACGGGTTCGTTTCTCGGCCCGGGCTGGACCTCGATGTTGATGGGGTCGGTTTCACAGCGTTGTGAAACCAAGCTCGTTTTGAGCCGCGGCTTGATCTTCCGCTCCCTGGCGCGCTGCCACCTGGCGGCGTTCTCTGCCTCGATCTTGAGGACGCGCGCGACCGCCTCGAGCTCTTCTTCCGCGGTGACGGCGCCGGCCGGCTGGCCGTCGAGGCCGATGCGCGGGACGCCCTCGCGCATGTTGCCGAGGTACCCGAGCGAGCCGGTGTAGAGCGCCAGCGCGAGGTTGCGCTCGCGGCAGGACAGCGCCCTGGCGGCCGCGAGGTCGCGGTGGACGCCGAGCTTGAGCGGCTTGCGATCCGCGCCGACGAGGAAGAACGCGGCCGGGTAGAGCGCGGCGAGCCTGGCGATCAGGTCTTTGGTTTCCATTTCGTGGTCCTCCGTTTGCGGATTTCGCCGTCGTTGAGTTCGTCCCGCCGCTTCCGCGGCAGGCTGATCCGGCTCTGGTCTTCGTCCTCCCATGCTTCGATGCATCGGAAGTAGTCGGCGTCGGGTTGGCTGCGCCCAACTTCCACGATCAAGCATGCCGGACAGATGTTGAAGCTGGCGTTACGAAGCCGTTCCCTCACGGCTGACGTCAGATGATCCATCCACGAGATCCAGACGTGGCCTTCGTCGCCGAGCATGCACCTGACCTGCTCGGCCTCCGTGGTTTTTGGCTTTCGCCACTTCATTCCCGTGGGTGGCTTGCGGCGGCTCATCGCCATGGGCTCTTCTGCGCTTTGAGCCAGAAGCGGCGGCACTCCATGTGCAGCCACACCGGCTCGCCGTCCTCGTCCTCGAACAGCGCC
Source organism: Xanthobacteraceae bacterium (assembly GCA_036395835.1). Classification (GTDB taxonomy): domain Bacteria; phylum Pseudomonadota; class Alphaproteobacteria; order Rhizobiales; family Xanthobacteraceae; genus AP-16. The sequence continues at coordinate 4,220 of DASWCW010000267.1, read as the reverse complement.
GCCTTGCCGTCGGCCATCTGGCACTGTGAACAGGTCGGTGGTGTTTGAGTGCCGTCAGGTGTCGGGATGTTTTCCTTTTCACCCGCCAGAGAGGGAGTAGGGAACGAAGCGTCGGCACCGTCGGCGCCGTCGGCACCGTCACCATCCATTGTATTTTCAATGGGTTCCGGCGAAGTGTTCGCCGACGCTTCCGCCGACGCTTCGCATGGGTCCACAGAGGAAGCGTCGGCAAAATCCACATCAACATTCTGATCTAACCCATTGGGTTTATTGGATGCCGACGCTGCCGACGCTGCCGACGCTTCTTTCGCCCTTAATGGGCCTGTGTGAGAAATGAAGATGCGGCGCTCCCACTTGTGGTCACCCGAGTAGCCCATATCGACCAGGATCCCGCGTTTTCGCAGGAATGGGGTCGTCCGCCGAAGTCGTCCAGCAAGGACATGAGCAGCTTTCGGCCATGCCTTCGTTCTCATCTCCGCTTCGCCGACGATTGCGTTGAGGCACCCAAGCAGATCCGTGGCCGTGCCTTCCCAGTCTGCCCGTGTTTCCATGAACCGCAGGATCGCCAGCGCAACGGCATCGGCTTCGAGAACCGTCCGAATGGCCTCCTCCCGGTTGCGGTCGAAGGCCGCCATGAACGCCCCGTCCTCGAAGCACGCCGTCTCACAGGCCGTCGCCCAGGTGGCGAAGTCGGCGAGCCGCGGTAGCCGAGGGAGCCGAACGTCCGGCAGCCGCGACAGCCCGAGGCTCATGGCGTCGAGCAGCGCACCGAGGATCTTCGGTTGAGCTTCCTGGAAAGAGGCGAACAGTTCGCTCTTGCGCGCACGATCCTGCTCGGGGATCTCCTCGAGCGTGATCATGATCGTGCGATCAGCCAGGTCCGGTCGGACAATTACGTCCTCGATGCCGTTCAGCACGATTGGCCGCGCACCACCGAAAAGAACCTCGTCGTCATCAGTGAAGAGCGCGCGACAGGCGAACCCGGCGCCGTCGGCGATCCGACACAGCGCGTCGGAGGTCCACGGCGGCAGGCTGGACAGGTTGTCGAACGCCAGCATGTGCGCGCTTCGTGACGAAATGAATAGCTCTCGATCCTCCCGCGGCAGTGTCCGCAGCGCCGAGGTGCTGGGATCGACGAGCATCCGTAGCATTTCTGCTACGGTGGATTTCCCGCCGCCGTGCGAACCAGCGATAGCCAACACCGGATACGGCGCGCGCGGCTGCAGCGCCGCCAGCAGGAATGCGACCAGCAAGACGAAGTCATTATCGCCGTGGACGTTCAAGAACGGCCGCAGTAGTTCCACCAAACCGCCAGAAACCGGTGTCGGCAATTCCAGCATGCCGGCCTTGCGCCGGAACCTTACCGGCGGCTCGGCGAGGACGCGCCAGCCGTCCGCACCGATCTCGACGGCGCGCCAGCCGGCGTCGCACAGGTCGAGGTAGAACTTCCCGTCGAGCTCGGCGACGCGCAGGTGCACCTCGTGCTGTTTGCCTTTGCGCACCGCGATCGCGTCGATCGTGGCGACGGACGTCGTCATGGCCTCGCTCGACGGCGAACTCTGCTTGAGATCGAAGAACCCGTCTCGCAGCCAGCGGCGGAAGTCGGACCCCTTCACTGTATGGATCTCGCGGTGACCGTCTATGCGGATGGCGGCAAATGCCGTGCGGTCACCGGTGTGGAACAACTCGACGCTCGCGTTCTTGGTCACGAGGCCGAGCAGAACATCGGCCTGCTTCAGCCGCAGCTGCTCGTCGCCGTCATCGACGGGTTGCTTGTCTTCGACGACCTCGTCGAGCGCCGCGGAGCGGACGCCGGCTTTGCGCAGCCGAAGCCGCAGCTCTTCGAAGGCTTTGCGGTCGCGCCGCTTGTAGTCCGCGAGCTCCTCGGCGACGGCGTCCTGCAAGGCGGCGAACGGGTCGGCCTCGAGCTGCTTCGCCAGGCACTGATCTGCCGCCATGGCCGCGGCGATGCTGCGCTTGACGGCGCCGGCGCCGATGAAGGTGAACAAATCATTGAAGTCGGTGTCCTTGTCGCGCCGGTTCTGGCCGAAGTCTGGAACGGCGATCGTCGCGTTCACGGCGCGCGCGGCGCCGCGAGCCTTGGCCAATCCAGGGTTCCCGTTCGTCTTCCAGTCGTCGTCCGCGCAGATGACGATCTCGGTGTTCGGATATTTCTCCCGCACCGCTTGGACGACGGGTTGAAGGTTGCCGGCGTCGAACGCGACAATTGCTGTACAGTCAGTGATCTCGTGAATGCTGGCCGCCGTCGCGAAGCCTTCGGTGATGTAGACCGTGCTGCCGTGGCCGGAAATGGCGTAGTAGCAACCCTTCTTCTCGCCACCTTTGAGGAAGCGCTTATGGCCGTCCTTGTCGATGAACTGCAGAGTGCAGAGTGTCCCGCCCGCGTTCTTCGCCGGGACGACGAGGACGCTGCCGCTATATAAAGCGCGCGCGCCGTTCGGCTGAAGCTGCTTTCGCGTCAGATACTGGTGTGTCGTCACCGGCACCGCGGCGTCCCACAGACGCCGTGCTTTCCCGGCGGCCCGCTCCTGGCCGTCCCGCACCGAGGCGTCGCGCCGCTTGCGCGCCTCCTCAGACTTTGCCGCGGCCTCGGCGTCCTCGGCCGGCGTGCGGTCGCGGCCGTGCGGCTGGTAGCACCAAGGCTGCCAGCCGATCCCGTCCTTGAAGTTCTGGATCCCGCCGGCTGGCACGGTGCCGTCGCCGTAAACGACATAGCTGCCGTCGGCTTTGCCGTTAGTGCCGCGGGCGTTGCAGCGGTGGAACGATCCGTCCGCGATCACGTCTTTCGGCGGGACCAGGTTTCGCGCGCGCAGCGCCGCATCGAACTGCGCGCGCTCGTCTCCAAACAAGCGCATCACGCGCCTCCGATCATCAGAACGGGATCTCGTCGTTGAGGTCGATGTCGATGTCGCTCTCGTCCTCGGACGACGGCGGCCTCGACTTCCTGGGCGCCGGGTTCTCGTCCTCCTCCTCGCCGCCGTCGTCGACGGCGCGGACGCGGATGCAGTCGACGACTTCCTTGCCGAATGTCGTCGTACTCGGGTACAAGCAGATCTTCTGGCCGCGCCAGTCCTTGTCGTCGTCGCTGCCGAGCACCTTGCCAATGGTCTCGTCGTTGACGTTGTTCAGCACCAACACCTTCGACGCGTTGCGGAAGTAGAGCACCGGCTTGGTCTTCTGGTCCTTGCCCTGGCCGACGGGTTCCATTTCGACGCGCTCGATGGTGGCGACGGCGCCCTCCGGTTTGAGGTCGGCGGCTTTGAGGAAGCGGGACGGGAAGCGTTGAGAGTGTTTCATGGTGAGTTATTTCCAGGTGCGGGGTTGGGTTGAGGTGTTTGCTCCGCGCGGCACCCGGTGCGCGGCACCATGGCGGTCTCCTAGTTGGACTGTCTGGTTGTTTGATGCTGGCCGATGAAGCCGACCACGACCTTGTCGTCCTCGGTGAAGAACGCGACGCGGCAAGTGTGGCGAGGGTCGTGGCTGGCGCCCAGGGTTAGGTGCTCCCGCAGCTGGACCGTCTTTCCGTTGCGTCGCACCTCGTAATCAGACGACTGTCCCATCGTCACCTCTGACTGGTGGCCGGCATATCGGAAGCCGCACGTGGTGCGGCACGAGGCGTCGAGGTCGGGGCATGGTTTGGTGCCGATCTTGGCGTCGCGGTACGTCGTGGCCAGCCAGCGCAACGCACCGAATAACTTCTCCGGGTGCTCGAAACATTCGATGTCGCGCTTTTTGACGCGCGTCTGCAGCACCGTCAGCTGATCACGGAACTCCTGCATGGCGAGCAATAAGCACTGCACGGCGGTGACGCCGTTATTTGATGGCGGCGATCCTCCGTCCGCAAACCACGCCAGCCACGTCTCAAGATACAGCCGCGTGAGGTCTGTGACGTCACCCTCGGCATCGAGCAAACGCTGGCCCATGTCGGTCTTGCCGAGGATCTGCTCTACCTTCTCCCGGACGAGCGTGTGGTAGTCGTCGTGGATGTCCTGCTCGACGTCGGCGGCGATCTGATCGTACTGATCAGCAAAGCGCGCTTTGTTCATATCCTCGAGGGCCTCTTGCATCTCGAGGCCGGTCCGCATGGCGAGGTCGCGCGCAGCCGGCGGCAGGGCGGCGAGCTTGCGCTCGATCGCAGCCCGGGCACGGCGCTCCCGGCGGTTGCGAGGCGTGGCGCTGTAGCCGATCGTGCTCATGAC
>DASWCW010000266.1:0-37926 GCA_036395835.1 Xanthobacteraceae bacterium | reverse complement strand
CGTCGGCGAGGTCGCGCTCACGTCGCCGCTCGCCACCGTGAGGAATGCCGGCGCACTGCTCAACTCGCCGGTGTTCTGGCGGCACCTCGAGGCCACCGCCGACGCCTTCGCGGTGTCGCTCGTCATCACCGCCATCGGCGGGGTCGCCGCCGGACTTGCGCTCGGCTTCCACCGCTTCTCCGGCCTCGTCTCGGAGCCGATCCTGACCGCGGTTTACACGCTGCCCAAGGTCACGCTCTATCCGCTGGTGCTGCTGGTGTTCGGTCTGGGTATTTCGGCGAAGATCGCCTTCGGGATCATGCATGGCGTCATTCCGGTGATCCTCATCACCATGAACGCCGTGCGCAACATCGATCCCGTGCATCTGAAAACCGCCCGCGCCCTCAACCTCACGCCGTTGCAGACCGCCGCCAATGTGCTCGCGCCCGCGGTGACGCCGGAGATTTTCACCGGCCTTCGCGTCGGCTTCTCGCTCACGCTGCTCGGCGTCATCATCGGCGAGATGTTCGCCTCGCAGCGCGGGCTCGGGTTCATGATCATCAACGGAATGAACACCCATGACGTGCCGACCATGATGGCCGTGATCCTGCTCATCGTGACGTTTGCGGTGACGGCCGGCACGCTGCTGCTCGCAGCGGACCGCAGGCTGCATCGCGGCACAAGGGAGGCGGGTCTCTGAATTGTCTCTCTGAATTGTCATGACCCGCGCATGCGGGCCACCCAGTAACCACCGAGATTTGCTGGTAGCGCGGCCGCGCGCCAATCATCGCCATCCGGCTACTGGATGCTCCGCATTCGCGGAGCATGACAGGTCAGAGTTTCACAGCCAGCGCAATTCTTGCGATTGGCGGCGCTCGAAGGCGGCGATGTCGGCGTCGTGGCCGAGCGTGAACGCGATCTCGTCGAGTCCTTGGAGCAGGCACTGCTTGCGGAACGCATCGACCTCGAACCGATGCACCTTCCCGGACGGCGCGATCACTTCCTGGCGCTCGAGATCGACGCGCACGTGCGCGCCCGGCTGTTGCGCAAGCTCGGCCTGCAGTGCCGTCACCTCCTCGGCCGGCAGCACGATCGGCAGCAGTCCGTTCTTGAAGCAATTGTTGAAGAAAATATCGCCGAAGCTAGGTGCGATCACGGCGCGGAAGCCGTAATCCCACAGCGCGTAGACGGCATGCTCGCGCGAGGAGCCGCAGCCGAAGTTCCGCTCGGCGACCAGGATGCGCGCGCCGCGATACGCCGGCCGGTTCAGGACGAAGCCGGGCTTTTGGGCGCCGGTGTCGTCGAACCGCAGATCGTGGAACAGAAAGCCGCCGTAGCCGGCGTTTCGCGGCTTGCGCAGAAACCGGGCCGGGACGATCTGGTCGGTGTCGACATTGGGGGCCGCGATCGGCATCGCGACGGCATCGAGTTTTTGAAATTTTTCCATTGTCTCAGCTTCCCGCGAGCAGCGGCCGCACGTCGGTCAGGTGCCCAGTCACCGCGGCGGCGGCCGCCATCGCCGGGCTGACGAGGTGCGTGCGCGCCCCCCTGCCCTGCCGTCCGGCGAAATTGCGGTTCGAGCTCGACGCGCAGCGCTGGCCCGGCGCCACGAGATCCCCGTTCATGCCGACGCACATCGAGCAGCCGGCCTCGCGCCATTCGAAACCCGCCGCCTTGAACGCGGCATCGAGGCCCTCGGCCTCGGCCTGCGCCTTGACCAAGCCCGATCCCGGCACCACCCACGACGGGATTTTCACCTTGCGCCCCGACACCACCTTGGCGGCGCTGCGCAGGTCCTCGATGCGGCTGTTGGTGCAGGATCCGATGAAGACCCGGTCGATCGCGATCTCCTCGAGCGGGGTGCCGGGCGCCAAGTCCATATAGGCGAGCGCCGATTCCCAGCCGGCGCGGCGCTCAGCGTCTGCCGCGCGGCGCGGATCGGGAATCCTTCCGGTGATCGGCGCCGCATGCTCGGGCGAAGTGCCCCAGGTCGCCATCGGCACGATGGCGCCGGCGTCGATTTCGACCTCGCGGTCGAATGCAGCGCCGGGATCGGACGGCAGCGAGCGCCAGAACGCGAGGGCTTCCTCCCACGCCGCGCCCTTGGGCGCGAACGGCCGCCCCTCGAGATAGGCGAACGTCGTCTCGTCGGGCGCGATCATGCCCGCGCGCGCGCCGGCCTCGATCGACATGTTGCACACGGTGAGCCGGCCTTCCATCGAGAGCGAACCAATGGCCGAGCCCGCATATTCGATGACGTGGCCGCTCGCCCCCGCCGCGCCGATTTTTGCGATGATCGCCAGGATGATGTCCTTGGCGAACACGCCGGGCGCGAGCTTGCCGTCGACCGCGATGCGCATGGTGCGCGGCCGGCGCTGCCACAGCGTCTGCGTCGCCATCACGTGCCCGACCTCGGAGGCGCCGATCCCGAACGCGAGCGCCCCGAGCGCGCCGTGGGTCGAGGTATGGCTGTCGCCGCACACGATGGTGAGCCCGGGCTGGGTCAGGCCCTGCTCGGGCCCCACGACGTGAATGATGCCCTGGCGCGGATCGCGAATGCCGAAGACTTTCACGCCGTGCTCGACCGCGTTGCGCTCGATCGAATCGACCATGGCGCGCGCTTCCGGATCGGCGATCGCCGCGATATCCCGCGTCGAGGTCGGCACGTAATGGTCGGGCGTCCCGAAGGTGCGGTCCGGCCGGCGCAGTTTCAGCCCGTTCTCGGCCAGCATTTCGAAGGCGCGGCGCGAGCCGTCGTGGATGAAATGCCGGTCGATGTAGAGCAGGGTGTAGCCGTCGTCGCGCTCGACGACCTTGTGGCGCTCCCAGATCTTCTCGAACAGCGTGCGCGGTTCGGGCATGTTCTTGCTACTCGGCGGCGGTCTTGCCGCGCTCGGATTTCTCCGCCGGCGACTTGAAGCGCTCGCGCAGCGCGTCCCATTCGTCGGAGCCCATGCGGCGGAATTTTTCCCGGATGCTCACCTTCAGGTCCGGATGGCGGCGCTCCTTCTTTACTTCCGCCAGCACGGCGTCGAAGGCGGAGACCGCGCTCTGGAACAAAATCCCGGGCAGGATCGCCAGCTTGAAGCCGAGCCGCTGCGCGTGCTCGAGATCGATGATCGGCGTTTTGCCGCCGGACACCACGTTGAGGAGGCACGGACCCTTGACGAGCTTCGGCACCGCCTCGATCTCGGCGATCGTCTGCGGCGCTTCGAGGAACGCCATGTCGGCACCGGCGGCAAGCGCAGCGTTGACGCGGGTGACCGCCTCCTCGAAGCCGATCACGGCGCGGGAATCCGTGCGCGCGATCAGCAGAAAATCCGGATCTTTCCGGGCCGCCGCGGCGGCGCGAACCTTGGCCAGGTATTCGTCGAGCGCGATCACCGTCTTGTCGTCGAGGTGGCCGCATTTCTTGGGAAAGCCCTGGTCCTCGATGTGGAGCCCGGCGACGCCGCGCTTCTCGTATTCGCGCACGGTGCGCGTCACGTTGAGCTCGTTGCCGTAGCCGGTATCGGCGTCGGCGATCACCGGGACCTTCACGGCGGCGGCGAGCCGGCCGGCGTTGTCCGCCATCTCGCTCATGGTCAGCAGGCCGTAATCGGGATAGCCCAGCGTCGCGGCGGTGCCGGCCCCGGTCATGTACACGGCGGAAAAGCCCGCCTGCTCGATGGTGCGCGCGCTGATGCAGTCGTAGGCGCCGGGCGCAACCAGTAGCCCATCCTGCGCGAGCAGTTTGCGCAGCCGCGCCGCCGCCGAAAGAATTTGAGCAGCCATGAAATCTCCTCCCGGAATGCACGATCTTGACGAGAAGCCGCCAACGGCCGGCAGTAAGGTACGGGATCGAGCATACCGCAGGCGCAAGGTCCTGTCATAAGGCGGTTGCTGCGCGATGTGCCGCAGCAGACCAGCAATGCGGAAAGGACGATCAGGCCTCGTCCGGCGCAGACCGGTTTTTTGCGTGCCGTATCTGCTATCCGATCGATCCCGCTTCCTCGGCAGCGTAGCGCCCGGCGAGCCGGCCCGAGGTGAAGGCCCAGGCGAGATGATGGCCGTGGCCTTCGAGCAAAACGCCGCCCTGCCCGGCGGAACCGGCCGCATAGAGGCCGCCGATCGGCGTGCCACGGCGGCCCAGCACCTGCAGTCGTTCGTTGACGCGCAGCCCGCCCTCGGTGAACACGATCCACGATTTGGCCGGTCCGAGCGCGAAGAACGGCGGGCGCCGTAGTTCCGGGCGGCCTCGCGCGCTGCATTGCGCATTGTATGCGGCCATCGTGCGGGCGAGCGCGCCGGCCGGCAGGCCGGTCGCACGCGCCAGATCTTCCCAGCTCCGCGCCGCAAAGCAGATGTCGCGCCGCGAGCGCCGGTAGTCGGCGAGATACGCATAGCCAACGCCCGGCGCGGTCGAGATGAAATTCGGCCAAGCCTCGAACTTCGCGGCGATATCCCGATCGAGGAGGATGAACGCCTGCTGGCCGGGCGCTTGCCCGATCTTGTCCTGCGGGCTGTCGCGCTCGTCGCAGAACCGCTCGCCCCTCGTGTCCACCAGCACAGCGCCTTCGCGAAAGAGATCGTGCGAGGGCGCGAGATAGGTGGTGACATAGGACATCAGGAGCGGGCGGAGAATCTTGTCCGGCAGAATCCGCATCGCGGTCGAGATCATTCTCGCGAGCGGGCGCCACGGCGGCAGACGGCTCGCGAATTTCGGGTGCTTGGGCGCCAGGAAGCGGATCTCGGGGCCCCAGGCGAGATCGCCGTTGACGATATCGCCGCCGGCCGCCTCGCCGAGAAGCTGGCCGTCGCCGGTGCTGGCCGGGTTGATGCCGCCGATTGCAAGCAGCGGACCTTGCATGAAGCGGGCCTTGAAGGCGCGGTCCGCGGCACTGAAATCGCCGGACGCGAGGATGACGCAACGCGCGCGGATAATCTCCGCGGCGCCGGCCAAAGCCGCGATCTCGACGCCGTGGACGCATCCGTCCTCGATGATCAGGCGGCGAACAGGCGCGCCGGTGCGAACGATCACGCCTAGGGGCCGGCACGCACGCGAGAGCGAGCGGATATAGCCGCGCGAGTGCGGCACGATCGCGTGCAGGCGTGGAACGCGGTGCGGCGGCTCCGCGATCGGGCCGACGAACTCGACGCCGAGCTCGCCCAGCAGTCGAAACACGTCGGGCACGTTGTCGACCAGCAGGCGGCGCAGCGCGAGATTGTCGCGATCCGGCAGCGAGCCGGGAAATCTTCCCATGTCCTCGAAATGCGCGTCGGGCGAATCGGCGATGCCGGCGCGTTTCTGATGCGGGGTGGAACTGGTGCAGATCGTGCCGACCGACATCGCCGTGGTGCCGCCGAGATGCGGCTGTTTTTCGAGCACGATCACGCTGCGGCCGAGACGCGCGGCCGAGTAGGCGGCCATCAGGCCCGCGCCCCCGCCGCCGACGATCGCGATGTCGAACTCAGACGCCATGGCGCGCGGATTCCAGCAGAGCGGCCGCAAACGCGCTGGCGATCGCCTCCTTGCTCTTGCCCGCCTTCACGGCATCGCCGATCACCACGATTGTTTGGCTCGGATGCGCGAGGCGGCGGAATTCCTCGGCGCTCCCCTGACGGGCGCGAAAATAGAACCAGTCGCGCAACCGCGGCGAGGAGAACAGGCTTCGCAGCCCGAGCCGGCGCGCGAGCCCTCGATCGAGCAGGAAACACGCCGGCGCGCCGAGGCCGAAGCGATAGCGGGCGCCGGCGGCGACGACGATGCGATCGAACGGCGCGAGTAGTCCTGGCTCTCGCCGGACATCCACGCCGAAGCGGAACGTCACGCGCTTTTGCGCGCAGGCGCGCACCAGCTCGTCGATATACGTTTGCAGCGAGCGTTCGTCCGCCTCGACTTCCTGGAACAACGGCGCCTTGCCGGCATACCGGAACGCGCCGCCCGGCGCGTGCTCGCGCTCGAAAACCGTAACGGCATTGCGCTCGGCGACGAGCGACGCGTAGGTCAGTCCCGCCGGTCCGGCGCCGATGATCGCGATCCGCTCGCCCGCGGGCGGCGCCGCGTTGCGGAACTCAAGCTCGCGGCCCGCCATGGCGTTGACGACGCAACCGAGGCGGGCGCCGCCCCGCATCTCGTCGACGCAGGTGTTGCAGGCCAGACACCGCCGCGCCGGCTCGCCGCGGGAGAGCTTGTTCACCCATTCGGGATCGGCAATGAGCGCGCGCCCGAGCGCGATGAAATCCGCCTTGCCGCGCGCGACCGCTTCGGTTGCCCGTTGCGGATCGCCGAGGCGGCCCACGGCAATGACCGGAATCTCGACGCCCGCCTTGATGTCGGCCGCGTAATCGAGAAACGTCGCCTCGGGCAGCCGCATCGGCGGAATCATCATGGCGGCGGGCGGCAGCGAGCGGTAATGGCCCGCCGTGACATGCAGGGCGTCGGCGCCGGCTTCGGCCGCCCAGAGGGCCACCTGCTTTCCCTCCGCAAAGTGCATCCCCTCGGGAAAAAAATCCTCGACCGAGATCCGGTAGATAACCGGCATGCCGGGTACCGCCGCTTTCACCGCGCGCAGGATCTCGAGCCCGAAGCGCGCCCGGTTCTCGAGCGTGCCGCCGTATTCGTCGCTGCGCCGATTCTCGAAGCGGTTGTGAAATTGCGAGATCAGATAACCGTGCGCCGCGTGAATCTCGACACAGTCGAACCCGGCGCGTCGTGCGCGGCCTCGGCGAACGCCGTCGTGGTTCGCTCGATCCGCACCTTCGCCATGGCTTCCGGCACGATGGTTTCGAACGTGACCTCGAACACCGGATGCGGAATGGTCGAGGGCGCGATCGGCGCCTCCCCGCAAATGTCCGTGCGGGTGTGACCGCCGCCATGGCCGAGCTGGATCGAGGCCTTGGCGCTGCCGCGGTGAATCGCGTCGACCAATCGGGCGAGCCCGGGCAGGAAGCGGTCGTCGTAAATGCCGAGCTCGCGCTGCCGGTGCCGACCCGCCGGTTCCGGAGATGCCATCTCCACCGTAATCAGCCCGACCCCGCCGGATACGCGCGCGAGGTAATAGGCAAGCGTGTCCTCGGTGACGAGCCCCTCCGCGTCCGCCGTGCGCGTGGTCATCGGCGGCAGCACGATGCGATTGGGAATCTCGACTTCGCCGATCCGCGCCGGGGTGAGGAGGATGCTCATCGCCAGAAGGTGACCGATCGACTGCGGCAAAGCCCGAGCTGCACACGCTCATCAAAACAAAGATGGTTGGCTGCAATTCTGTCGTATCGGCTCGGCGCGATCAACACCGAGCGCTTAAGTTGCGGCGAGAGCAACTACAATGTGGCGCCTTTATCCAACCCGATCCATCGATCGCCTCGCGAGCGCCTCATTTCTCGCCAATTCATGTTTGAGTATCGTCGTTTGATCCAGCCGCATGTCCTTGATCCAAACAGTTCGAACCGAGGGAAACCGATGAAACGCGTCACGATGATCTGCGCACTCGCATGTACCGCGCTCGCCGCAACATGCGCGCCGGCCGCGAGCCAGTCTCGGATCCAAGCCGGAATTCTCGAATGCCGGGGAGCCGGGAGCGCGAGCTACGTCGTGGGCTCGGTGCACGAGCTGCAATGCTGGTTCCAGTCGGACCGCGGTCCGCGTTATCCGTACTATGGGCTGGTGCGGCGGGTCGGTCTCGATATCGGCTTCACGCAGCAATCGACACTGGGATGGGTGGTGTTCGCCCCGACACGCCACATCGGCCCGGGTGATCTCTCCGGGAGCTATGGCGGCCTCACTGCCGGCGCCGCGGTCGTCATAGGGGGCAACGCCAACGCGCTGGTGGGCGGGTCGGAGAATTCCTTCTCGTTGCAGCCGTTGAGCCTGGAGGGACAGACCGGACTCAATGTCGCGGTAGGCGTTGCCAGCCTCGAGTTGCGCGGCGCGGGTCCCGGTCTGCGTCACCTCGGGCGAAGCCATCATCGCAGGCACGCCCGCAGATAGATCAGGAGCGCGTCGGGGCGGCAGAATAGTGTTCGGCTAGCTCAACCAGAGCCCGCCCGTGACGTTGATCGCCTGGCCGGTCATGTAAGCCGCCTCGTCGGAGGCTAGGAACGCGGCAATGCGCGCCACGTCGTCGGGCTTGCCGAGCCGTCCGAGCGGAATGGCGGAGACGCGCTCCTCGGCGCTCGGCAGCCCCATTGCCTCGAGCTCGGCCTCGGCGCGCTCGCGCATGCCGGTCTCCATGATCACGCCCGGGCAGATTGCGTTCACGTTGATGTGCTCGGATGCATGCTCGAGCGCCAGGGTCTGCGTCAAGGCGATCACGGCGAATTTCGAGGCGCAATAGGCGCCGTAATAGGCCTTCCCGGTCTTGCCGAGCCAGGACGCGATATTGATGATCCGCCCGCGCTTGTGCTTGCGCAAATGCGGGATCGCCGCCTGGCAAGAATGAAAGACGCCGTCGACGTTGATGCGCAACGTGTCGTCCCAGTCCTGCTTGCTCATCTCGGCCAATTTGGCGATGCGCAGGATGCCGGCGCTATTGACCAGGATGTCGAGCTTGCCGAGTGTTTGGACGAGCGCATCGACGGCGCGTTTGGTCGCATCGATATCGGTTACGTCGGCAGCCGCGCCGGAGGCGGTTCGCTTCAGCTCGCGGACGCGGCGGACCGTGTCCTCGGCCGCGCGAGGATCGATGTCGATCACGCCGACGTCGCATCCCTCCTCGGCCAGGCGCAGCGCGATTGCACGGCCGATCCCCGACCCGGCGCCGGTCACGACAGCGGTCCTGCCTTCGAGTGCGTACATGATGCCGGCGATCCCTGGATGATTTGTTGCGAAATTCCCGCGCTCAGCGGATCGCTTCGCCGCTGTCCCGGTCGAAGAAATGCAGTCCGCGCGGGGCGAGCGACATGCGCACCGGCTCGTGCGGGGCGAGCTTGATCTCCGGGTCGATGCGCGAGGCGATCAGCGTGCGCCCCGCGGCGCGCACCCCGAGCAGCAGCTCGGCGCCGAGCTGCTCGGTGACTTCGACGACCGCGTCGAACGAGGTGCCGTGCTGGGGTTTCGGCTCGCCCAGCAATGTGTGCTCCGGACGCACGCCGAGCAGCATCGTGCGATCGCCGGAAAACTCGCGCAGGCCGGCGCGCTCGTTGGGCACGCGAATGCGAAAGCCCGACGCGACCGCGTACAGCTCGCCGCCCGCGTCTTCGAGCGTCACCTCGAGGAAATTCATCGCAGGCGCGCCGATGAAGCCCGCGACGAACCGGTTGTTCGGCCTATTGTAGATCTCGAGCGGCGTGCCGACCTGCTGGATGCGCCCGTCGCGCATCACGGCGACGCGGTCGCCGAGCGTCATCGCTTCGACCTGATCGTGCGTCACGTAGATCGAGGTGACGGGGATGCGCTCGCGCAGGCGCTTGAGCTCGATGCGCATGTGGGCTCTGAGCTCCGCGTCGAGGTTGGAAAGCGGCTCGTCGAACAGGAACACCTGCGGATGCCGCACGATGCAGCGCCCGAGCGCCACGCGCTGCTGCTGCCCGCCGGAGAGCTCGCGCGGCTTGCGCGCGAGCAGATTGCCGATGCCGAGAATGTCGGCGGCGCGGGCGATCTCCTGGCGGATCAGCGCCTCGCCGGTGCGCCGGTTGCGCAGGCCGAAGGCGAGATTGTCGTACACCGTCATGTGCTGATAGAGCGCGTAATTCTGGAACACCATCGCGATGTCGCGGTCCTTCGGCGGCAGCCGATTGACGATGCGCTCGCCGATGCGGATGGTGCCGGAGCTGACCTCCTCGAGCCCGGCGACGAGCCGCAGCGTCGTCGACTTGCCGCAGCCCGACGGCCCGACCAGCACCACGAATTCCTCGTCGTCGATCTCGAGATCGAGGTCGGTCACGGCAGGAACCGTGCCGTAGGTCTTCTCGATCCGCTCCAATGCCACCTTCGCCATGGTGTCTCCCGCCGGAAGCTCCGATATCTCGGCTCCCCGGCCGATCAGATGCGCAGTCCGCGAATGACGTAGCGCTGCGCGAACAAAGTCACCAGCACCGCCGGGCCCATGGCCAGCACCGCCATCGCGCTCATGAGATTCCATTGGGTCCCGAGCTCGGTCACGAACTGCGCCATGGTCACGGTGATCATCGCCGTGTTGTGACCGGTGAGGATGAGCGCGAACAGGAACTCGTTCCAGGTGTAGAGCCAGGACAGGATCGCGAGCGCGGTGATCGCCGGCACCGCCGAAGGCAGCGCCACGCGCAGAAACGCGCCCCAGCGGGTGCAGCCGTCGATCAGCGCCGCATATTCCATCGACGGATCGATGCCGTCGAAAAATCCCTTCATGATCCAGGAGAAGAAGCAGATGTGCACCGCGATGTGCGGCAGCAGGATGCCGACGTAGGTATCGTAGATGCCGAGATAATAATCGACCAGATACAGCGGCAGCACCCAGGATATGTAGGGCACGGTGCGGAACAAATAGATGGTCCCGAACCAGGTGCGCGGAATCGGCCCCCGGAAGCGCGAGAGCATGTAGCCGCTGGTGATGGTCACGCCGAGCGAGAACAAAGTGGCGAGCGTCGCCAGGATGAAGCTATTGACGAATGCATGCACTACGGCCGGCCTGGCAAACACTTCGAGATAGTTCTGCACGGTGAAGGCGGTGCCGCGGTAGATGTAATACACCGCCCAGCCCGGCCGCAGCGAGGTCACCACCATGATGACGACCGGGCCGAGAAACAGCAGGATGATGCCGGCAAACATCAGTACCAGCAGCGCCGTGCGTCCGCCCGGCGCCAGCGCATCCGCGATGCGGCTCCGCGAGCTCGGCGCGATCGCTGCGGCGGCCGTCATCGCGAGATGTTCGCGAGCCGGTCGATCGCCGTGTACATCAGCCAGGCGACGACGAGGATGATGAGGGCGCCGACGATCGCCGCGGCGGAACCGCGGCCGAAATCGAGATTCTGGAAGGTCTCGACATAGGCATAGATGCTGAACACCTCGGTCGAGCGGGCCGGGCCGCCGCCGGTGAGCACCCAGACCTGGTCGAAGGTGCGGAACGCGTCGATCGAGCGGATCAGCACGCACACGCCGATGACCGGGCGCAGCATCGGCAGCGTGACATGCGTGAACGTGCGCCAGCGACCAGCGGCGTCGATCTGCGCCGCCTCGAACGGCTCGCGCGGCAGGCTTTTGAGCGCCGCCAGCAGGATGAGCGCGAACCACGGCGTCCAGATCCAGACGTCGGTGAAAACGACGATGGAAAAGCTCGGCCAGCGCTCGGCGAGCCACGACATCTGGCCGAATCCCACCCAGCGCAGGAACGCGGCGACCACCCCGAACTGATCGTTGAAGGTCCAGCGCATCGAGGTCGCGGCGATCACCGGCGCGATCATCTGCGGCAGCAGGATCACGGTTTGCACCAGCCGGTGTCCGGGAAAGCTCCAGTTGAGCAGATGCGCGAGCGCCATTCCGAGCGCGAGCGAGATCGCCACGGTCGCGAACATCAGCAGGAAGGTGTTGGGCAGCACGACCCAGAGGAAGATCGGATCGTTCAGGATCGAGACGTAGTGCGCCAGCCCGATCCAGGTCTCCTTCGGATTGTAGAGTTGCCAGTCGCGGAAGCTCGCGTTTGCCCCGATCACGATCGGCACGACCTGGAACAGGACCAGCACCGCCGCCGCGGGAGCGATCAGGAGCAGCATGAAGCGCTGCTTCTCGCCGAGCGCGGTCGAGCGACGCCGCGCAGCGCCGCCTGCCGCCGAGGAAACGTCGAGCGCCCGCGCGGGATTGGCCATGCGGCTACTGGGTGACGGCCACCTCGTGAAGCGTCTTCACGCCGTCCTTGAGCACCTGGGGAATCGCTTCGCGCGGTCCGGTCAGCGCCTTGACGGCGACGTCCGAATAGGCCTTGTGGAGCTGCGGCCAGTTGGCGAAATAATACGCCGAGTGCACGTGCTCCTCGTCGAACACCGCCTTCTGCAGCTTCTGGAATACCGGATCTTTCTGCTGCAGCACCTCGAACGCCTTGGTGCTCGGCGGCGGACCGCCGGTCGCGTTCCACATTTCGAGCTGGCCCTCGGTATCGCTTAGCATCGCGCCCAGCAATTGCTTGGCGAGCTTCTGATGCTCGGGCGAAACCGCCTTGGGAATGGCCCAGCCCCAGATGTCGTCCCAGGAGATCGGCTGCTTGCGGCGCGGTCCGTACGGGAATTTCGCCATGCCGACCTTGCCGGCGACGAGCGATTTGTTCTTGTCGTTGAACTCGCCCCAGAACGTCGAATCCGCGACCGTGAAGGCGGCATCGCCCGCCTCGAAGATGGCATTGGCCTCGTTGCGGCCATAGGTCGTCATCGCCTCGGGGCTGATCTTGTGTTTGTGCAGGGCGTCCCACCAATATTCGACGATCTCCTGGTGGCAGGGCTGATCGATGATGGGCGTCCAGCCCTCGGCCGACCATTCCTTGACGGTGCGCGCGTAGATCGGCTTGAGTATGTCGCACTGGTTGTTCCACATGGTCCACCACAGGCTGAACCAGGTGTTGTTCATCGACATGCCGCCGACGTAGCCCCATTTGACCTTGCCGGCCTTCTGCAATCTTTCGCTGACTTGCACGAGCGCATCGAAGGTTTTGGGCACCTCGTTCTCGGGAACGAGATCGGTGCGGTAGAAGAAGGTTCCCACGGTGTGCACCATCGGCACGACCGTGAGCTTGTGATCGTCGTTCCAGAATGCGTCGAGCGGCTGCTTGGGGAAATCGGCGACGCCGGGGACGTCATCGGTGGTGACGAGATATTGCTTCCAGAGCTGGCCCCAATCGTCGTTGTGCCAGATGATGTCGCATTGCGGGCTGTTGGTGGTGAGGATCTGGGTGATCTTCGGGACGAAAATGGCGTAGGCGACCGTCGTCGAAGTCAAATTCACGTCGAATTTCTTCGCCCATTTGTCCAGAATCTTGATGCTGGCCTCCATGATCGGATGCCCGCCGTGACAGACGTTGAGCGTCTCCGCCGCGTCCGCCTTCTGCACTCCCGACGCGAAGGACGCCATCGCCGCGAACGCGCCGAGCCACGCGGATTTCCTGATCGCTCGCCATTGTTTCATGAGTTCCTCCCCGACCGGTCTTTCGAGCGCGGCACATGCACGCCGAGACCATGCCGGAGCATAACCTGACGGCGCCAGCCTGGAAACCCGCAATCGCATCGCCGACTGCGGCCGGCGCGACGACGCGCGGTCGCATCCTCGCCGCGACACGATCCCTGATTTTCAGTGGCATGGAACGGTCGCGAGCGCTGCACCGGCATCGCGCCGCCGGTTCGGCTTGCCGGATTCTCGGCGGCCGGTCTAGCATCGGGGCCGCTCACAACAATCAGGCGGAAAAATCGGGGAGAGAAACCATGACGGCCGATGCGACGGGGACTGCCGTGCCGCGGGACAAATCATCGCTGGGCCGCGTGATGCTGGCCTCCGCGATCGGCTCGGCGCTCGAATGGTACGATTTCTTCATCTACGGCACCGCAGCCGCACTGGTGTTCAACGAGCTGTTCTTTCCCAAGCTCGATCCGCGCATGGGGACGCTGGCCGCGTTCGCCACCTTCGGGGTCGGCTTCTTCGCCCGTCCGTTCGGTGGGCTGGTGTTCGGACATTTCGGCGATCGGCTCGGCCGCAAACCGATGCTGGTCGTGACGCTCCTGCTGGTCGGGGTAGCGACCTTCCTGATCGGGCTCGTACCGAGCTATGCCAGCATCGGCATCGGCGCGCCGATCCTCCTGGTCCTGCTGCGGCTGCTGCAGGGCTTCGGGGCGGGTGCGGAATACGGCGGCGCAGTCATTTTCGCCGTCGAATATGCGCCCGAGGGCAAACGCGGCCTGTTCGGCAGCTGGGCGCCCATCGGCGTCACCATGGGCAATCTCTTGGCCGCCGGCGTCTTCGCGCTGGTCACGCTGCTGCCGAAGGAAGACTTTCTGGCGTGGGGCTGGCGCATCCCGTTCCTGCTCAGCGCCATCCTGGTCGCGCTCGGACTTTACATCCGGGTCAGCGTCGCGGAGACGCCGGTGTTCGCCGATGTGGCCGAACGCCGAAAGCCGCTGAAAGCGCCGGTGCTCGACGCGATCCGCAGGCATCCGCGCAGTTTCCTGGTCGTGATCGGCTCGCGTATGGCGGAAAACGGGCTCGGCTATTTGTTTCCCGTGTTCGGGTTGAACTATGTGGTCCAGCAGCTGCAATTGCCCAGGAGCGAAGCGCTGTTCGGGGTGATCGTGTCGCAATTTCTTTCGCTCGCGACCATCCCGTTGTTCTCGGCGCTGTCCGATCGGGTCGGACGGCGACCGGTCTATCTCGGCGCCGCGCTGTTCTCGGCGGCCTGGGCATTCCCGTTCTTCCTGCTGTGCGAGACTAAGGAGCCATGGCTGATCTGGCTCGCCTTCATCGGCGCGAGCGCGATCGGCGTCTCCGGCATGTTCGGGCCGCAAGCCGCGTATTATTCCGAGCTGTTCGGTCCCCGCGTGCGGTTCGGCGGGTTTGCGTTCGCGCGGGAATTGGGCTCGATCCTCGCCGGCGGCCCCGCGCCATTCCTGGCAGCTTGGCTGCTGGCGCAGGCCGGCGGCAGGCCGTGGTGGGTCGCCGTCTACATCATCGCGTTGTCGCTGATCACCGCGGCAGCGATCGTCATCGGACCGGAGACGCACCGCGGCGACATCACCTCCGAGCATCCCGACGATGTGGCGAAGCCGGCCCCAGCGACGTAGCGGCGCGCTTGGCGGTCTTCATGACGCAGGCCATCCTAGAGGCCGGCTGGGTCTGCTCCCTCTCCCCAGCGGGTCGAGGGAGCTCGCCGAGCTTGCGGCTGCCGTCGCGGAAGGAATTCACCAGTGCGCTACTCCGCGGCCGTGCGGAAGAAGCGCTTGGCGGCCGCGCGCTGGTTCTCGTAGATCGAGCCTTGGAACGGCGCGGGCGGCAACGGCATGCGAACCGGGACCGGCGTCAGACGCGGCTCGATCGTCGGCTTGCCGAGCACCATGCGACCGTTGAATTCCTCGAAATTGGCAACGCCCAACAGCGGCCAGGCGTCGGCCGCCGCATATTCGTGCAGCAGCAGTCGGCGCGGCTTCGATGAGGTATTGAGCGCCGACCCATGCACGAGCCGTGCATGGTGGATCGTCATCGAGCCGGCCTTGCCCGTGAGCGGCACCGCCTTGGCATAGTCGAGCCCCTCGAGCTGCGGATCCATGGCGCCGGCGAAATAGCCGTTGGCGTG
Source organism: Xanthobacteraceae bacterium (assembly GCA_036395835.1). Classification (GTDB taxonomy): domain Bacteria; phylum Pseudomonadota; class Alphaproteobacteria; order Rhizobiales; family Xanthobacteraceae; genus AP-16. The sequence goes on along the minus strand of DASWCW010000266.1, from coordinate 22,732 downwards.
GTGATCGAAGACCGGACCCTTGTGGGTGCCGGGAACGACCAGCAGCGGCCCGTTCTCCATGTCGCAATCGTCGAGATAGAGCCCGGTCGCCAGCACGTCGTCATTGCTGTGCGGATAGAACGCCCAGTCCTGGTGCCATTCGACCGCGGCGCCGTAGCCGGCCGACTTCATGTTGAGCTTGGCGCCGTGCAGGCGGAGATCGGGGCCGATGAGCTGCGCCAGGATCCCGGTGATCCGCGGGTTGCGGGTGAGCTCGGCAAAGAACGGGAAATGCTTGTGCGGGGTCTTGATGCGCCGCACCCGCGGCTGCTCGGGCGTGTGGGATTCCTCGAGATCGTAGACGTCGGTATGGCTCGTCACCTTGCCGGCGTCGGCGACGATCGCGTCGAGCGTGCGGCGAATCTCGGCCAGCAGCCCCGCATCGAAGACGTCGGGCACCACCAGGTAACCGAGCTCGCGATATTGCTCGATCTGCGCTCGCGTCAGTGTTGCTCCCTGGGCTGTCGTCAGCATTGCTCCTCACCATGCTCGCGATGTTCGGCTTCATTCACGGCGTCGCCGAAACCGGAAGCGCTCGGCCGCGCGTTCTCTTTCGCGAATATAATCGCCGTCCCGGGCTCCCGCAATTTGGCGGCCGCCGCAGCGCAGCCCTCACCCGGACACCGCGAACTTCACCGCGAACAGCGCCGCGAGCACGATTCGACCGAATCCCGTCCCACGGCGTCGCTCTGGGAAGTCCGGCTCGGGTCCGAGCCCCCGTCCTAATCACCTCGCCTTGATAACAGTTATTGGCGGCGATACCATCCAGGCTTGCTGGAGTCAGGCCTATGCCGAGCAGTGTCGACCTAGGAAGCCAATTGGAGAAATTCGTGGCGAGCCTGGTCAAATCAGGCCGCTACAATTCGAAGAGCGAAGTGCTGCGCGAGGGAGTGCGCCTGCTTCAGGAGCGCGAGAAGCGGCTCGCTGCGCTCGATGCGGCAATCGCCCGCGGCATCGCGGATGCCGAGGCCGGCCGCGTGAAGCCGCTGGGACAGGTGTTCCGGCGACTGGATGCCAAATATCGCGCCGCGGCAAAAGCCAAGGGCTGATGATCGTCCTCATCACCGAAGCAGCCGAGGCAGACCTCGAAGCTATCGGTGATTGGATCGCGGTCGAGAATCCGGCACGCGCACGCCGGCTCCGCAGGTGCAGACGCCGGCAACAAAAGATATTACGTCACCCCGACACCGCGAATTTCAGCGCGAACAGCGCCGCGAGCACGATCGCGGCCGGCGAGAGCTGGGAAAAGCGGCCGGCGATCAACTTCGCCAGCACGTAGGTAATGAAGCCGAGTCCGATCCCGGTGGCGATCGAGTAGGTCAGCGGCATGGTGATCGCGGCGATGACGGCGGGCGCGGATTCGGTGATGTCGTCCCATTCGATCTCGGCCAATCCTCGCGCCATCATGCAGGCGACGTAGAGCAAGGCCGCGGCCGACGCATAGGCCGGGATCATGCCGGCGAGCGGCGCAAAGAACAAGGCGAGCAGAAAGCACAGCGCGACCACGACCGCGGTGAGCCCGGTGCGGCCGCCCGCCGCAACGCCGGCGGCGCTCTCGATATAGCTCGTCGTCGTCGAGGTGCCGATCAGTGACCCGAAGATCGCCGCGAAGCTATCCGAGATGAGCGCCTCCTTCATGCGGGCGAGCTTGCCGTCGCGCATCAGGCCGGTGCGGTGGGTCACTCCGATCAGGGTGCCGGCGTTGTCGAACACGTCGACGAACAGGATGCTGAACACGATGATGACGAAGGTGAGCTCGGCGGCGCGCGAGAAATCGAGCTGCAGCAAGGTCGGCGCGAGCGACGGCGGCATCGAGACCACGCCGGAATAATGCGTGAGCCCGAGCGGAAGCCCGATCAGCGTCACCGCCAAAATACCGAGCAGCGTGCCGCCGATGACGCCCCGGTGATTGAGCGCGGCGATCAGCACGAAACCGAACAGCGCCAGGACCGCGGCGGGCTTGGTCAGATCGCCGAGCGTCACCAGGGTCGCGGGATGCGCGGCGATCACCCCGGAAGTCTCGAGCGCGATGATGCCGAGGAACAGGCCGACGCCCGCCGAGACCGCGAGCTTGAGGTTGTGCGGGATCGAATCGATGACGTATTGGCGGATGCGGAAGATCGAGACAGCCAAGAACAGCACGCCGGAGCAGAATACGGCCGCGAGCCCCTGCTGCCAGGAATATTTGTAGGTCACCACGACGGTGAAGGCGAAGAACGCGTTGAGCCCCATGCCGGGCGCGAGCGCGATCGGATAATTGGCATAGAGCCCCATCACCAAGGTGCTCGCCGCCGCCGCGACGCAGGTCGCGACGAACACCGCGCCCTTGTCCATGCCCGTGGTGCCGAGGATCTGCGGATTGACGAAGACGATGTAGGCCATCGTCAGGAACGTGGTGACGCCGGCGATGATCTCGGTGCGAGGCTCAGTGCCGTTTTGGCCGAGCCCGAAATAGCGGTCGAGAATGGAAGCGTGCCGGGTGCGGACCTTTGCTTCGCGGGCGGGTTCGCGCATGGGAGTTTCCAAAGGCCGCCGCCGAAATCGGCGGCACGATTGCGACAGAATAGCCCGTGAACTTTGGCGCGCCTTCGGGATTTTGCCACTTGTCCACGGCCGCAGTGGAGGGACAGGCGGGCAAATCGCGCATTTTCCCCGCGGTTCTGCCGCGCCGATCTATACTGTGGCAGGGAAGGGCCGGCCGAGCTCGCGAGGCCTAAGATGACTCTCGATCCTGTCTTTCTCGATCGCGTCCAGACCGGCTTCACCTTCGCGTTCCACATCATCTTCCCGAGCTTCACCATCGGGCTCTCCGCCTATGTGGCGACGCTTGCCGTGATGTGGATCGCGACCGGCGAGGAACGCTTTCACCGCCTCGCGTTCTTCTGGACCAAAATCTTCGCGGTCTCCTTCGCCATGGGCGTGGTGTCCGGCATCGTGCTGTCTTACCAATTCGGCACCAACTGGAGCCGGTTCTCCGTGGTCACCGGCAACGTGCTCGGACCGTTGATGGGCTACGAGGTCCTGACCGCGTTCTTTCTCGAAGCGACGTTCCTCGGCATCATGCTGTTCGGCTGGGGGCGCGTTCCCGCGTGGTTGCAGGCGCTCTCGGCCATCGCCGTGGCGATCGGCACGGTCATTTCGGCGTTCTGGATTCTCGCCGCGAACAGCTGGATGCAGACGCCGGCCGGGCACGAGATCCGCGGCGGGATCGCCTATCCGGCCGATTGGATCGCCATCGTGTTCAACCCGAGCTTCCCCTATCGCTTCGCCCATATGGTGACGGCTGCCTATCTCACCACCGCCTTGGTGGTGCTCGCGGTCGGGGCTCGTCACGTGATGGCCGGACGGCAGATCGCCGAAGGCCGCACCATGATGCGGATGGCGATCGGAATGCTGGCGACGCTCGCGCCGCTGCAGCTCTTCATCGGCGACGAGCACGGACTCAATACGCTCGCGCACCAGCCGATCAAGATCGCGGCGATGGAGGCGCATTGGGACGGCTCGAAGCCGGGAGCGCTCGTGCTGTTCGCTTGGCCCGACGAGGCGAGCGAGACCAATCACTATCAGCTGGCGATTCCCAAGGCCGGCTCGCTCATTCTCACCCACGACCTCAACGGCCTGTTTCCGGGCCTCAAGAGCGTCAGCGCCGCCGACCGGCCGCCGCTCCTCCCGGTATTCTTCGCGTTCCGGATCATGGTCGGGATCGGACTGTTGATGATCGCCATCGCGTACGTCGGATTGTGGTTGTGGTGGCGGCGGCGCCTGTTCGAGACGCCGTGGTTCGTGCGGTTCACCGCCCAGACCTGGTGGCTCGGCTTCGTCGCGGTCATCTCCGGCTGGATCGTCACCGAGACCGGCCGGCAGCCCTGGGTCGTGACCGGGATCCTGCGATCCGCCGATGCGACCTCTCCGATCGGGGCGGGAAGCGTCGCGGCGAGCCTCCTGTTATTCGTCCTGGTCTACGCAATCGTGTTCTCGATGGGCATCTATTACATCAACCGCCTGATCGCGCGCGGCGCCGAAGGCCGCGCGGCGGAGCCGCCGTCGCCCGGCACGTCGATACGGACCTTGTCCTCGGTCGCCGACGCCGGGCGCGAGATCCTGGGATCGCGACCGCGCACATGATGTAGCTTACGGGTCGTGCCGGGCGTCGCGAGGAGCGAAGCATGGAATGGTACCTTCCGGTGATCTGGGCGGCGGTGATCGGCATCGCGGTCGCGATGTACGTGATCCTCGACGGCTTCGATCTCGGCATCGGCCTGCTGTTTCCTTTCGCCAAGAGCGAGCGCGAGCGCGACCAGATGATGAACTCGGTCGCCCCGTTCTGGGACGGCAACGAGACCTGGCTGGTGCTCGGCGGGGCCGGGCTCCTGGTGGCGTTCCCGCTCGCCTACGCGATCATCATGCCGGCGTTCTACCTTCCGGTGATCCTGATGCTGCTCGGTCTGGTTTTCCGCGGCGTCGCCTTCGAGTTCCGCTGGATCGCAGCGAGCAGCAAGCAGGTTTGGAACGTCGGCTTCACCGCCGGATCGGCGGTTGCCGGCTTCTGCCAGGGCCTGATCCTCGGCGGCCTGATCCAGGGCATCCGGGTGGAGAACGGCGCGTTTGCCGGCGGAGCGTTCGACTGGGCCACGCCGTTCTCCGTGCTGTGCGGCTTCGGCGTGCTCGCCGGCTATGCGCTGCTCGGCGCCACCTGGCTCGTGCTCAAGACCGAGGGCGCGGTCGCCGAGCGCGCGCGCACGCAGGCGAAGCTGCTGCTCGTGATGGTGCTGGCGTTCATGGCGGCCGTGAGCATTTGGACCCCGCTCGCACTGGAGCGCATCGCGGCGCGCTGGTTCTCGCTTCCGAACATCCTGTTCCTGTGGCCGGTCCCGTTCGTCACCGCGCTCGTCGCGTTCACAGGTTGGCGGGCGCTCGACCGGGGGCGTGAGCTGCTGCCGTTCGTGGCGGCGATCGCTCTGTTCCTGCTCGGCTATCTCGGGCTGGTGATCTCGAGCTTTCCCTATCTGGTGCCGCCGGTGCTCACGGTGTGGCAGACCGCGGCTCATCCCGCGAGCCAGATCTTCATGCTGCTCGGGACCGCGGCGCTGTTGCCGCTGATCTTCGTCTATGTGGCGTTCGTCTATTGGGTCTTTCGCGGCAAGGTCCGCGAAGGCGAGGGGTATCATTGAAGCTGGGCTCGGACCGTAGCCGGATGCAGCGAAGCGAAATCCGGGGTCTCGCGTTCCCGGATTGTGCGGCGTTGCGGGCCGCTCCAGCCGGGCTACTTCGTCGCCGCGGCGCCGGCAGCCTGCGGCCGGATCATGGCCCAGCCGACGCGGTAGAGCGGCAGCCTGCCCTGCACCGGCCGCTCGAAGGAGCGCGGCACCTCGGCGACGAGATCGGGAAAGCGGGATTTGATCGCGGCCGGCGGCGCGCCGGTATTGTCGGTAACCTGCCACAGCAGAATGGCACCCGTGTCGCGGACATCGGCGTCGCTCACCCAGGGCGTCAGCTCGGGCTTTTCGGGCAGGAATAGGCTCGGCCGGTCGGAGGATGCCATGGCGACGAGCCCGGCGACCTCCGCATCGCCGGCGACGATGCGCAGCGGCCCTGCGGTGCGCCGGTGAAACGTGTCGGTGAAGAATTGGCCCATCGCGCCGGCCGGCCGATCGATCTCGAAGCCGATGCCGAGCGTCCACGGCAGCAGGATCGTGGCGCCGATGACGGTCGCCGGCGGGACCAGCAGCACCGCCAGCCAGACGCGGCCCAGAATGCTCTGCCGATGCAGGCGAATGACGTCGCCGGCGGCGACGATCACGCCGAGCGCCGAGAGGATGACGAGCGGGCCGGTGCCGCCGATCGGCGCCGGCTTGCCGAGCAGCACGGACAGCAAGGTGCCGACCAGCGCCGGCGCGACCGCAAACGTGTAGACGAATTTTTTCGCAAACGGCGGCACCGGCGCGCGCTCGAACACAGGAGCCGCCGCGCGCGGATCGACTTTTAGCCCGCCGGCGACCAGGAGGAGCATGAGAGCGCCGGCGTGAAACGCGATGAGCCAACCGATCAATTGCAGCCAGCCGGCAAGACGTCCGGCGGCAACCAGCAGGGCCGAAGCGTCAGGAACCGCCTCCGCAGACGCGCCGCCGGTGCGATCGATCCACATCAGATGCGGGAACACGATCAGCACCGCGACCATCCCGCCGAGCCACGGCTCGAGGTTGGCCAAGCTCGCGCGGCCCTGCGCCGTCGAGAACGTGAACAACGCCAGCAGGCCCAGCAGGATCAATCCGGCATAGGTCGTGAGCAGCAGTAGGCCGAGATCGAGCCCGAGCGCGAGCCAATAGCGGCGCCTGCCCTCGCCCACCGCCCGCCAGTAATGCAGCAGCGCGAATGCGGTGAGCGGCATCGCCAGCACCGAGGGTCCGAATTCGGGGGTGGGCAGCGAAAAGGCGATGATGCCGGTCATCAGCAGCACCGCCATCACCGCGTGATGCGCGCCGACGATCGAGCGGCCGAGCGTGAACACCGCCCACAAGCTCGTCACGACGCAGACCTGAGACAGAAGGTAGATGCCGAAGAGGCGGTGCCCGAACAGATCGAAGGCGATCTCGGCGAGCCAATTGGCGAGCGGCGGCCCGAGCCGCGAGCCGGCCACCCATTCGTGACCGGCGGCGAGCATCAGCGGCACATTGCCGGGCGGAGCCGAATACGTCAGCGTCGGGACGATGATCCAAAGCAAGGCCTGCGCGAGCGTGGCCATCCAGAACAGCAGCTCCGGACGCGAGCGCAGCAGCTCCACCAGCAGCGATACATAAAGCATCGTCCCGGACGGGATCGGGCGGGCCGCAAGGGTGTCGCTCGAGAGAGAAGCCATACGCGTGACCTACTCCTCACTCTTGTCCGGGCGCAGCACAGCGTCGGGGGGCGCCGGCTCGTGCTTCGAGCCGGGCACATAGCGCCGCGCGGCTACAGAGGCAATTCCGGCGGCGGCTCCTCGGCCGGAATGGCGAGGCCCAGCAGCTCCGCCACCGGCGCAAAGGTGCGGCGATGATGGATGGTGGGACCGAGCTTCGAGAGCGCCTCGAAATGCTCGGGCACGCTGTAGCCCATGTGACGCTCGAAGCCGTAGCCGGGATGCGCAAGGCCGAGCCGCGCCATGAGCCGGTCGCGGGTCACCTTGGCGACAATCGAGGCGGCCGCGATCGAGGCGACGAGCCCGTCGCCGCCGATCACCGCCTCGCAATCGCAGGAAACCGCGATGCGGTCGCAGCCGTCGACGAACACCAGGCGCGGCCTGACCGGCAGGGCGCGGACCGCGCGCGCCAGCGCCCACAGCGAAGCCTGGCGAATATTGTCGCAATCGATCCGGGTCGGCGGCGCGAACGCCACCGCGACCTGGGCGCTGGCGCAGATCTTCAGATAAAGCTTCTCGCGCACTTCCGGGGTGAGCTTCTTGGAATCGTCGAGGCCGCGGGGAATGCGCGCCGGATCGAGGATCACGGCGGCGGCGACGACCGGTCCGGCGAGCGGGCCCCTCCCCGCCTCGTCGCAGCCGGCGACCGGGACCATGCCGCGGTTGATGGCGCGGCGTTCGCGACGGAACGTCGGACGGACATCGGGATCCGGCAGCGGCAGGCGAGGCGTGGGCGAACCGTTGCGACTCATGGCCCGCCATGTTGCCCAGCCCAATGCGGCGAGGCAATGGCCGGCTCAATCGGTAGTCAGCAGTATGGCGGGTTGAGCGCAGTGAAACCCGCCCTCCGCCGAGCCACGGCCGGTCGCGCTTCGCTCGACCACCCTAGAATTGACCTCCGTCCCCAGCTCAGAACAAATCGAGCTGCACGGCGCTCGGGCGCGGCGGGCGGAAATGCTTGGTGGCAAGATTGGTCTCGCGCTCGTTGAGCCCGAGTTTCTCGCAGGCGATCTCGAAGCGCCGCCCGATCATCCAGGCATAAGGGCCGGAGCCGGTCTGTCGCAGACCCCAGGTCGAGTCATAGTCCTTGCCGCCGCGCATCTCGCGAATCAGCTTGAAGACATGGCGATAACGGTCGGGAAAATTCGCCATCAGCCATTCGCGGAAGAGATCGCGCACCTCGAGCGGCAGCCGCAGGATCACATAGCCGGCGCCCTGAACGCCTGCGGCAGCAGCGGCGTCGAGAATGCGCTCGATCTCGGAATCGTTGATGGCCGGGATGATCGGCGCCACCATCACGGCTGTCGGAATTCCGGCCGCCGACAATCGGCGCAGCGTCTCGAGCCGGCGCGCCGGGGTCGCGGCCCGCGGCTCCATGGTGCGCGCGAGCTCGGCATCGAGCGTGGTCACCGAAAGCGCGACCTTGACGAGATTTCGCTCGGCCATGCGGGAGAGAATGTCGACGTCGCGCAGCACCAGCGCCGATTTGGTGACGATGCCGACCGGATGGCCGGCGCGCTCGAGCACTTCGAGAATGCCGCGCATGACTTTGTAGCGGCGGTCGATCGGCTGGTAGGGATCGGTATTGGTGCCGATCGCGATGGTGCGCGGCTGATAGTTTGGCGCGGAAAGCTCGCGCTCGAGCAGTTGCGGCGCCTCCGGCTTCACGAACAGCTTGGATTCGAAATCGAGCCCGGGAGAGAGCCCGAGATAGGCGTGGGTCGGCCGCGCGAAACAATAGACGCAGCCGTGCTCGCACCCGCGGTAAGGATTGATCGAGCGATCGAAGCCGATATCGGGCGAGTCGTTGCGGGTAATGATCTTCCGCGTCGCATCGACCGTCACACTCGTGGCAAACGGCGGCAGTTCCTCGAGACTCTGCCAGCCATCGTCGAAGCCGACGCGGACTTTCGGCTCGTACCGGCCGGACGCGTTCGAGAGCGCGCCGCGGCCGCGCCGCCGCTCGCGGTCGATCTTCTCTGGGGCAAAATTGCCCGCCGGCGCCTCGCGGGACGCCGACGGGCTTCGCAGGGCAGAGGAACGAGCCATGGCAACAAGATAATCTGTTTGTGCGAACAAAACAAGAACATCATTACCGAAAATTAGCCCCACTCCTTCCGGGATAACGGATTGATACTGCTTAGCTTTCAGATTAAACGCGGGCAGTTCCGGCCCGCGCGGCCGAACCGGAGTAATCGAGACCTCATGCTGAGTGCGGTGATCGCCACGCGTGATTCGGAGCGCACCCTGGTGCCCACCCTGGCCTGCCTGGTTCCAGGCGCGACGGCAGGCATGCTGCGGGACGTGATCGTCGCCGATGCGGGTTCGAGCGACGGGACCGCGGCAATCGCCGATATTGCCGGGTGCCGGTTGATGGTTGCGCCGGGGCCGCTGGGAGCAAGGCTCAAGGCGGCAGCCGATTCGGCGCGGGGACCCTGGCTGCTGTTCCTGCGGGCCGGCACGGTGCTGGAGAATTCCTGGGTGGCCGAAGCCGTGCGCTTCATCGCCGATACCGAGGGTTCGCCCGATGCCAGGGCCGCGATTTTTCGACCCGCCAGCCCAGGCGGCGGGATGCGCCCGACCCTTGCAGACGTTTGGGGCCTATTGGGCTCCGCATTCGGGCGGCGAATCGGTTCCGATCAGGGGCTGCTCATCGCGAAGACCTTTTATCGGCAGCTCGACGGCCATCGTGACGGGGACGATCCGGAAACCGACCTGCTGCGTCGGCTGGGCTCGCGCCGAACCATCGTGCTGCGCTGTCTGGCGCTGCCGGTCCGGCCGGCAATTGCTTGACTCCGTCAAGTATCTGTTCGACGATCTCCGAAATGCGCAGGAATTGGCTGGGACGAACCCATGGCAGCCGGCCTGGAGCACGACATCGCGGCGGTGCGGCAGTTCAACCGCTTCTACACGCGCCAGATCGGCGTGCTGGAGGAGCGGCTGCTCGACACGCCGTTCTCGCTGACCGAGTCGCGCCTGCTCTATGAGCTTGCGAATCGCGCGGCACCCACCGCGAGCGAGCTGGCGAAGGACTTGGGTCTGGACCCCGGCTATCTGAGCCGGATTCTGCGCGGCTTCGAATCACGCGGCCTCGTTGAGCGAACGCCTTCGGAAATCGACGGCCGGCAGACCCATGTCGAGCTCACGCCCGAGGGTCGCAGCGCATTTCTCCCGCTCGACCAGCGTTCCCGCACGGCCGTTGCCGCCATGCTGGAAACGCTCGGCGAGGCGCAGCAGCGGCGGCTGATCGCGGCAATGAGCACGATCGAGGCGATGCTCGGCGCGCCGGCGCGCGATGAGCCGCCCTATCGGTTGCGGGCGCATCGGCCCGGCGACATGGGCTGGGTCGTGAGCCAGCACGGCGCGCTCTATGCCCAGGAATACGGCTGGAACATCGGGTTCGAGGCGCTCGTCGCCGAGATCGTCGCGTCCTTCCTCAAGAATTTCGACGCGCGCCGCGAGCGCTGCTGGATCGCCGAGATCGACGGGAAGCCGGTCGGCTCGGTGTTCGTGGTCAAGCACTCGGATGAGGTAGCCAAGCTGCGATTGCTGCTGGTCGAGCCGCACGCGCGCGGGCTCGGCATCGGCGCGCATCTGGTCGACGAATGCGTGCGGTTCTCGCGGCAGATCGGGTATCGCACGCTGACGCTGTGGACCAACCACGTGCTGCACGCGGCCCGCCACATCTATCAGCAATGCGGATTCCGGCTCGTGCAGGAGGAAAAGCACCGCATGTTCGGCCCGGAGCTGATCGGCCAGACCTGGGAGCTGACGCTGTAGAAGTGTGTAGCCTGGATGGAGCGCAGCGAAATCCGGGACCAGCCACCCCGCTACGAGCTCGATCGGCGCAGATGTTCGTCGAGCCGCGGCATGATCTCGACGAAATTGCAGGGCCGGTAGCGGTAATCGAGCTGATATTTCAGGATTTCGTCCCAGGCGTCGCGGCAGGCGCCGGGCGAGCCGGGCAGGCAGAAGATATAGGTGGCATTGGCGACGCCCGCGGTCGCGCGCGTCTGCACCGTCGAGGTGCCGATCTTCGGAAAGCTCACCATGTGAAACACGGTGGCAAAACCATCCATGCGTTTCTCGAACAGCGGCTCGACTGCTTCCGGCGTCACGTCGCGGCCGGTAAATCCGGTGCCGCCGGTGGTGATGACGACATCGATCGCCGGATCGGCGATCCAGCGGCTCACCCGCTCGCGGATCGCTTGCGTATCGTCGCGCACGATGCCGCGTTCCGCGATCGCATGACCGGCGGACTGGATGCGGTCGACGAGCGTCGCGCCGGACTTGTCGTCGGCGAGCTCGCGGGTGTCGGAAACGGTCAGCACCGCGAATTTCAGCGGCACGAACGGCTTCGTCTGGTCCAAACCGGGCATCGTTCGAACTCTAGAGCTGCGCGCCCCGGAAGGTGTTGCAGCCCGCCACCGTACCGCCCTTGAGCCCGGCGTTGAACCAGCGCATCCGCTGCTCGGAAGAGCCGTGGGTGAACGCGTCGGGCACGACATAGCCTTGCGCCTGCCGCTGCAGGCGGTCGTCGCCGATCGCCGCCGCGGTCTTGAGCGCCGCTTCGATGTCGCCTTGCTCGACGAATTTCCAGCGCTGCTGCGAACGATTGGCCCAAATCCCGGCGAGACAGTCGGCCTGCAGCTCGACCTGGACCTGCAGGTGGTTGGCCTCGACCTTGCCGAGGGTGTGCTGCCGCTGCTGCACCTTCGGCAGGATGCCGAGCAGATTCTGCACGTGGTGCCCGACCTCGTGGGCGATCACGTAGGCCTGGGAGAACTCGCAGGCCTTGCTGTTGTCGCAGCCGCGGAAGCGGCGCTCCAGGTCGCGGAAGAACGACGTATCGAGATAGACCCGCTGGTCGCTCGGACAATAGAACGGCCCCATGGCGGCGCGCGCCGAGCCACAGGCCGAGCGCGTCGCGCCGGAAAACATCACGAGCGTCGGCGGGCGGTAGCGTCCGCCGCCCTCCTTCTCCATCACCTCCCGCCACACCGTCTCGGTGCTGCCCAGCACGGCGGAAACGAACTGGCCGGTGCGGTCGCTCGGGGCGCCGGTATGCGTCGGGGCGCGATAGGGCACGTGGTAGGAATGGCCTCCGCCGCCGAGCATCTCGGCGCCCCCGATCAGGAGCCGCGGGTCGATGCCGAGCGCCCAGCCCACGAGCCCGAGCACGACCAGCGTGCCGATGCCCATGCCGCCGGTGCCGATCGGGATGCCGAAGCCGCCCCCGCCGCCGTAACCGCTTTCCTCGCCGCGGCGATCCTCGACGTTCTCACTGCGCGGCAGCTCGTCCCAGCGCATCGATCGCTCCCTGTCCGTCCGCGACAACCGGGCGTCCGGCGCATTCCATATAGGTCCGGCGCGCATCGCCGTCATCCCGGCCGGAGGCTTAAGTTCATTTTTACTTTGAGGGAGGAAGATGCCGGCCGTCGGTTGAAGGTCTCGCGTCGCCGACCGCGTTCCGAGTGATAGAGTTCCGAGTTCTCTGGTCATGCGTGAGTCGCATCGCGGGGCGCCCTCGAGGGCGCCCCGCGGATCGTCCAGATCCCCCGAGGCAAGTCGCATCCTGGTCGGCGACTGCGTGGCGCAGATGGCGGCGCTGCGCGCGGCAAGCGTGGATCTCGTGTTCGCCGACCCGCCTTATAATCTGCAGCTGCAGGGAGCGCTCAAGCGGCCCGACGAGTCCAAGGTCGACGCCGTCGACGAGAATTGGGACAAGTTCTCGAGCTTCCAGGCCTACGACGATTTCACCCGCGCGTGGCTGATCGCGTGCCGGCGCGTCATGAAGCCCAATGCGACGCTGTGGGTGATCGGCTCCTATCACAACATCTATCGGGTCGGCGCGCTGATCCAGGACCTCGGCTTCTGGATCCTCAACGACGTGGTGTGGCGCAAGGCGAACCCGATGCCGAATTTCCGCGGGCGGCGCTTCACCAATGCGCACGAGACGCTGATCTGGGCGGTGCGCGAGCCCAACGCGCGCGGCTACACCTTCAATTACGAGGCGCTCAAGGCCGGCAACGACGACGTCCAGGTCCGCTCGGATTGGACCCTTCCGCTGTGCACCGGCGAGGAGCGGCTCAAGGCGCCGGACGGCAAGAAGCTGCATCCGACGCAGAAACCCGAGGCGCTCTTGGCGCGCGTGATTCTTGCCGCATCGCGTCCGGGCGATCTGGTGCTCGATCCGTTCCTCGGATCCGGCACCACCGGTGCCGTCGCCAAGCGGCTCGACCGGCGCTTCATCGGGATCGAGCGCGAAAAAGCCTACGCGCGCGCCGCGCAGGCGCGCATCGCGGCGACCGAAGTGCTGCCCGAGCCGGCGCTCGCGGCCTTCATGACCGCGCGCGAGGCGCCGCGCGTGCCGTTTTCGGCGCTCCTCGAGCGCGGGCTCGTCTCCGCGGGCCAGATCCTGGTGGATGCGTGCCGCCGTCACGCGGCGCTGGTGCGCGCCGACGGCGCGGTCCGGTTCGGCGACGTGGTCGGATCGATCCATCGCGCCGGGGCGCTGGCGCAGGGGCTCGAAGCCTGCAACGGCTGGACGTTCTGGCACGTGGAAACCACGGCCGGCCTCACTCCGATCGACGCCTTGCGCGCAAAGCTGCGCGCCGAGATGGCGATGCGCTGAGAGCCGCGTTGCCCAGCTCGCGAGCCGCGAGCGCCACTACCTTGCGCATCACGTTCGGCAATGCCTCTTCGTGCAGGCGATCGAGCGGAACGAAACGCATTCCGGGAGGCGGCGGCGTATCGAGTCGAACCTGCGTCGCATAGACCACAAGCTCGAGCGGGAAATGCGTGAACACGTGCATGACCAGACCGGGAACGCGCCGCCAGCATTTGCGTGATGAAGACAGCGGCGCTTCGAGTAGTGCCCGGCTCTCCTCGAAATCCTCGGACCATTCCGTGGTCGGCAGCTCGGTCATGCCGCCGAGCAGCCCGCGGGCGGGCCGCACGCGCACCAGAATGCCGCGATCCGGGCGCAGCACGAAGAACGCGGCACCACGGCGCAGCTTTGTCACGCGTTTGGCTTCTCGTCGCGGAAAGTCTTGCGGATCGCCCGCCGCGCGCGCGCCGCAGTCCGCCATCCAGGGACAGAGAGCGCACCCGGGCGACACCGGCGTGCAGATCGTCGCGCCGAGATCCATCATGGCTTGCGCGAAATCGCCCGGGCGGGTGTCGGGGGTGAGGGTGCGCGCGAGCCGGCGGATCTCGTCCTTGGCGGCAGGAAGCCGCGTTTCGACCCGGAACAAGCGCGCGATCACCCGCTCGACATTGCCGTCGACCGGGGTCGCGCGGCGACCGAATGCGATCGCGGCGATCGCCGCGGCCGTATAGGCGCCGATGCCGGGCAGCGTTTGCAACTCGCTTTCCTCGTGCGGAAACTCGCCGCCGTGGCGCTCGATCAGCGCGCGCGCGCAGGCATGCAGGTTGCGAGCCCGGGCGTAATAGCCGAGCCCGGCCCACACTTTCAGCACTTCCTCGAGGGGCGCCGCGGCCAGCGCGCCGACGCTCGGCCAGCGCGCCAGGAATTTGGCGTAATAGGGCAGAACCGCGTTCACGCGCGTCTGCTGCAGCATGATTTCGGAGAGCCAGACCCGATAGGGGTCGGCGCGCTCGCTGCCGCGCGCCCGCCACGGCAGCTTGCGCCGATGCCGGTCGTACCAGGCGAGCAGGAGGGCCGGGTCGGGGTCACATATTGTTGGCTCGGTCGTGCCGCATACTCCGGTTGCCTCCCCCCTTTGTGGGGGAGGCCGACTCGCGCCGTTTCGGCGCGAGTCCGGAGGGGGGTGATCTCGAATCGCCGAGGCGCAAATCCACCCCCCTCCCTAACCCTCCCCCACAAGGGGGGGAGGGAACAGGCCCAGTTGGTAGCGCTGCCCGCGCGTGCTTCCGGCGCTTGTCCCCGCCTGCTAGACTCATGCTTTCGTGTCGCAGAGGTCGTCCCGGTGAACAAGTCCTTCCCGCAGGCGCGGCGCCTCGGCGATCTGATCGGCCGCTGTCTGTCGAAGACTCTGGCGCGGCACGGTTTTGCCTCGACCGAGCTCGTCAGCCGCTGGACCGAGATCGTCGGCCCGGAGATCGCAGCGCACGCGGAGCCGGTCAAAATCCAATGGGCGCGCCACCAGGACGCGGAAAACCCGGAACCCGCGACCCTGGTGCTGCGCGTGGAGGGTCCGGTCGCGATCGAGATCCAGCATCTGTCGGGCCTGATCATCGAGCGCGTCAACCGCTTTTTCGGCTGGCGCGCGATCTCGCGCATCGCCTTGCGCCAGGCGCCGCTGATCTTTCGCCACGAAGCAAAGCCCGTCACCGCGCCGAACCCGGAGCGCACCGCCGCGGTCGAGGCAACGCTGACCGACGTCGCCGATGCGAATCTGCGCCAGGCGCTGGCGCGGCTCGGTGCCGCCATCAAGCGAACGTGAGGCGGGCTGCCCCGCTTTCGGCCGAGAGGCCTGCTTGCCTGAGCGGATAAATCAGGCTAGCGAGCGGCCCGGAGATCGCACCCATTCGAGGATTTCGCCGCATGATCACCCGCCGCACGTTCTGCGCGACCGCGCTCGGCTTCCTCGCCGCCGAAACGGCGCTTGTCGGCCTCCTGCTGCCGGCCTTCGCCCAGGCGCCATCGGACGAAGAGCTGATGCAGGCGGGTCCGCTCGGCGAGCCGGCGCTGGGCAAGGCCGACGCTCCGGTCACGCTGATCGAATATGCGTCGATGACCTGCAGCCATTGCGCCAATTTCGCCGTCAAGGTCCTTCCGACGGTGAAGTCCCGCTACATCGACGCCGGCAAGGTCCGCTACATCCTGCGCGAGTTCCCGCTCGACCCGCTGGCTGCGGCGGGCTTCATGCTGGCGCGCTGCGCGGACGACAAATATTACGACGTCGTCGACGCGCTATTCCAGACCCAGCAGAAGTGGGCGTTCGTTCGCGATCCGCTGCCGCAACTGCTCGCGGTCGCCAGGCAATTGGGCTTCAACCAGCAGAGCTTCGACGAATGCCTCGCGAATCAGAAGGTGCTCGACGGCATCGATTGGGTGCGTCAGCGCGGGGCGGAGAAGTTCGGCGTGAACTCGACGCCGACTTTTTTCATCAACGGAAAGATCCACCGCGGCGAAATGACCCTCGAAGAGACCGAGAAGCTGCTCCAGCCGTATCTCAAGAGCTGATAAGGGTTTTTTGCTCTGCCGGGGCTGCGCCCGAACGGCCTTCGGGCGCCGGGAGCCCGATATATTGCGATGCAAAAATTTCGGAAAACGCCGGACCCCGGTTGCGTCGGCGGCATTCCTCGATTCATTCTCCGGCGCGATGCGGCACTTCCTGATGATTCCCGACGCGCTCGCCCCGGAATTTTGGCGCGCCCGGCGGCGAACCGCTGCGGCACGGACCGCCGTTGATCCGATCGAGGCCGGCCCATGAAGCTCAGCAAGCTGCGCCTGGTCGGATTCAAGTCCTTCGTCGAGCCGACCGACATGACGATCGAGCCGGGGCTCACCGGCATCGTCGGGCCGAACGGCTGCGGCAAATCGAACCTCGTCGAGGCGCTGCGCTGGGTGATGGGAGAAGCATCGCACAAGGCGATGCGTGCCGCCGACATGGACGACGTGATCTTCGCCGGCAGCACCAGCCAGCCGCCGCGGAACACCGGCGAGGTCATGCTCTTCCTCGACAATTCCGACCGCACCGCGCCGGCGCAATTCAACGAGCAGGACGCGCTCGAGGTCTCGCGCCGGATCGAGCGCGAGGCCGGCTCGACCTATCGCGTCAATGGCCGCGAGGTGCGCGCCCGCGACGTGCAGATCCTGTTCGCCGATGCCTCGACCGGCGCGCGCTCGCCGGCGCTCGTGCACCAGGGCCGCATCGGCGAGATCGTTCAGGCCAAGCCCGAGCAGCGTCGGCGCGTGCTCGAGGAAGCGGCCGGCGTGGCCGGGCTGCATGCGCGGCGGCACGAGGCGGAATTGCGCCTCAATGCGGCCGAGCACAATCTTGGCCGGCTCGACGACGTGATCGCGCAGCTCGCGGCGCAGATCGATGCGCTCAAGCGCCAGGCCCGCCAGGCGGTGCGCTATCGCGCCGTCTCCGCCGGGGTGCGCAAGGCCGAGGCGACGCTGTGCCATCTGCGCTGGCTCGCCGCCAATGCCCAAGTCGCCGAAGCCGAGCGCGCCAAGGATCTGGGCGTGCGCCTCGTCGCCGAAGCGACGGGGACGCAGGCGGAGGCTTCCCGGCACCAGGCGCTCGCGGTCGCCTCGCTGCCGCCGCTGCGCGAGGCCGAGGCGAAGGCCGCCGCATCGCTGCAGCGGCTCAATCTTGCCCGCGACGCGCTCGAACGCGAGGAGGCGCGCGCCAAGGAGCGCATCGCCGAGCTCGATCTGCGGCTCTTGCAGCTCGCCGAGGCGCTCGAGCGCGAGCGCCGGCTCGCGCAGGACGCGGACGCGGCGCTCTTTCGGCTGGCGCAGGAGGAGAGCGCGCTCACGGCCGAGCGCGTCGCGGCTGCGGACCGTCATGGCGCGGTCGCGGCGCGCGTGGGCGAGGCGGAGGCCGCGCTCGCGATCGCCGAGCAGCGCTCGGCCGAGATCACCGCGGCGCTGGCGGATCTTTCTGCGCGCCGCAATCAGCTGCAGCGGGCCTTGCGCGAACATTCCGAGCGTCTGATCCGGCTCGAGGGCCAGATCGGCGAAGTCGAGCGCGAGCTCGGAGCGCTGGAGCGCCAGGGCGGCGAATCGAGCGAGCTGCCGGAGCTCGCGGCGGCGGTCGAGCACGCGCAGCGCGCGGTTGCCGAGGCGGAGGCGGAGGCGCTGCGGGCGGAGGCGGCGCAATCGACGGCGCGGCAGGGGCTCGACGCCGCCAAAACCCCGCTCGAACAGGCCGAGCGCCGCATGCAGCGCCTCGAGACCGAGACCCGGACCCTCGCCAAGCTGCTCGACGTCGAAGCCCAGAAGCTGTGGCCGCCGGCGATCGACCTGGTGATGGTCGAAAAAGGCTACGAGGCCGCACTGGGCGCCGCGTTCGGCGACGATCTCGATCATCCAATCGAGCCCTCCGCCCCGATCCGTTGGGCGGGCGCCCCGGTCGATCCGGCCGATCCGGCACTCCCGGCGGGCGCGGAGCCGCTGTCGCGCTACGTGGTCCCGCCCGCCGAGCTGTCGCGCCGGCTGGCGCAGATCGGCGTCATCGACCGCGCCGACGGTCCGCGGCTCGCCCGCGAGCTCAAGCCCGGCCAGCGGCTGGTTTCGCGCGAAGGCGACCTGTGGCGCTGGGACGGCTTCGCGGCCGCCGCGAATGCGCAAACTCCGGCGGCGCGGCGCCTCGCCCAGCGCAACCGGCTGGGCGATCTCGAGTGCGAGCTCGCCGCGGCGCGCGCCGAGATCGGCCAAAAACGCGAAGGGGTCGAGCGCGCGCAAGCCGAGCTCCATGCCGCGGTGGCGGCGGAGGCGCAGGCGCGCGCGCGCCGGCGCGAGGCGCAGGGCGATGCCGATCAAGCGCGCGATCGTCACGCCGCGGCGGAGCGCGAGGCGAGCCGCATCACGGCGCGCCTCTCGGCGCTCGCCGAAGCGAAAATTCGCCTGGCCGCGAGCCGCGACGAGGCGATCGCAGCGAGGCGCGACGTGACCGAGGCGCTCGAGGCGCTGCCGGCGGCGGCCGGACTCGAAGCCGAGCTCACGCAAACAAGCGGCGAGGTATCGGAAAGGCGCGCGGCGCTCGCCGAGGCGCGCGGCGAAGCTCAGGCGCTGGCGCGCGAGGCGGAGCTGCGCGAGCGCCGGCTCGATGCGATCGCGGCCGAGCAGACCGAGTGGCAGGAGCGGGCGAACCTCGCCAAAGGCCAGATCGCGACGCTCGAGCTGCGCAGCGCCGAGGCCGCGACCGAGCGTCAGTCGCTCGACACGGCGCCGGCGGTGTTCGCCGAAAAACGCCGGGCGCTGATCGACGAGATCGAGGCTGCGGAAGCCAAGCGCCGCGCCGCGGCCGACGAGCTCGCGGCAGCCGAGCAACGGCTCGCGTAGGCCGACCGCGCCGCCCGCGCCGCGCTCGACAAGATGGGGCAAGCGCGCGAGGAGGCGGCGCGCGCCGAGGAGCGCTTCGCCGGCGCCAGGAATCGCCTGACCGACATCGCGCACGAAATCCAGGAGCTGCTCGAAGTCGGGCCCGGGCGCGTCGCCGCGCTCGCCGGGATCGAACCGGGACAGGCGCTGCCGGAAATGGCCGAGGTCGAAGCCGAGCTCGACAAACTGCGGCGCGACCGCGAGCGGCTCGGCGCCGTCAACCTGCGCGCCGAAGAGGAATTGCGCGAGGTCGAGGCCCAGCACGCGTCGCTCACGGGCGAGCGCGACGATCTCGTCGAGGCGATCAAGCGGCTGCGCCAGGGCATCCAAAGCCTCAACCGCGAAGCGCGCGAGCGGCTCACGCAATCCTTCGACGTGGTCAACAAGCATTTCCAGCAGCTGTTCACCAACCTGTTCGGCGGCGGCAACGCGGAATTGCAGCTGGTCGAAAGCGAGGATCCGCTCGAGGCCGGGCTCGACATCATGGCCAAGCCGCCCGGCAAGAAGCCGCAGACGCTCTCGCTGCTCTCCGGCGGCGAGCAGGCGCTGACCGCGCTCGCCCTGATCTTCGCGGTGTTCCTGACCAACCCGGCGCCGATCTGCGTGCTCGACGAGGTCGACGCGCCGCTCGACGACGCCAACGTCGAGCGCTTCTGCAACCTGCTCGACGAGATGATCCGGCTGACCGATACGCGCTTCGTGATCATCACCCACAATCCGATCACCATGGCGCGGATGAACCGGCTGTTCGGCGTGACCATGGCGGAGCGCGGCGTGTCGCAGCTCGTCTCGGTCGATCTCGAGACCGCCGAGAAGCTGCGCGAGGCGGTGTAGGGTATTCGCGGCAGGTAGATGGGTAACTCGCTACGCCTGATCGGCAGGCTGCGAGCGAGCCAAGGCGTCACTTTCGTTCATATTCACTTTCAACGGAATCAAGGCCTTACCACGGTCCAATTCGCACCGATACTACTTTCAAGTGCAAGTAATGCAAACATTTGCAAGCCTTAGCTGTTATCTCATCACAGCGAAATCCAAGAACTGAGCTCACGCGCCCGGCGTGTCGGCGTTGGGAAAGAACAGCTGCTGGCCGTCGATCTTGTAGTCGGCGATCGCCTTCTGGCCCTCGGGCGAAACCAGCCAGTCGACGAACTGCTGGCCAAGCTCCTTCTTCACGTGCGGGTGCTTCGCCGGATTGACCAGCATGACGCCGTATTGGTTGAACAGGCGCTTGTCGCCTTCTACGGCGATGACGAGATCGGCCTTGTTCTTGAACGAGATCCAAGTGCCGCGATCGGAGATCGTATAGGCGTTGATCGCCGCCGCGGTATTCAAGGTAGCGCCCATGCCCTGGCCGATCTCGCGGTACCAGGCGCCCCGATCCTTCGCGATGTCGATGCCCGTGATCTTCCACAGCTTCAACTCGGCCTGATGGGTGCCGGAGCGATCGCCGCGCGAGACGAACGCAATGTGTTTCGTTTTGATGGTTTCGAGCGCGGCCACGATGTCCTTGGTGCCCGCGATGCCGGCCGGGTCGCCCTTGGGCCCGACCAGAACGAAGTCGTTGTACATGACCGGATAGCGCTTGACCCCGTAGCCTTCGGCCAGGAATTTTTCCTCCTGCTCCTTGGCGTGCACGAATACCACGTCGGCATCGCCGCGGCGCGCGGTATCGAGCGCCTGGCCGGTTCCCTGCGCGACCACCTTCACGTCGATCCCGGTCTTGGCCTTGAACAGCGGGAGAATGCGGCCGAACAGGCCGGAATCCTGCGTCGAGGTGGTCGACGCGACCACGATCGACTTGTCCTGCGCTAGTGCAGCGCTCCCGATGGACAGCGCGAGCACGGCCGCGAGCAGCACGATGCGACGATTCAACATTCAACCTTCTCCTCGCGGTTGGTGCTTGAGCTTGGATCGGTCGCGCAGCACCCCGAGGCCCATTACGGCTCCTTGGGAGCACCGACGGCAACGGCGATGGCATCGCCGCGCTCCAGCCGGCCCGTGTTAGCACTCCGCCGCAACCGCGCAAAACAGGCCCCGCTTGCCCGGAAGCCTGCGTCGAGCGTATCGAACGCGGGCGCGTTTTGATCAGGGGAGCGGTCAACATGGATGCGTCGCCGCGGTGGAAGCAGAGGCCCGAGGGCTCGACCTGGGGCGTAGCGTTTGAACCTAACAATCGCAACAGGATAGCACCTACAGAACCAGCCATCTGCGCTCTTTGAACCTAAAAGGATATTTCTGAGACTTACAAACCCTCCAATCTGAAGCAAAGAGTATTAGTATCGGAATACTAGTGCAGATTGTGTATCCTTAGGGTAGACCGCCAAGACACGGAAAACATTGTCGAAAACAGCGTGTTTTTTGCCTTGCTTTCTGCCATATGAGACGATATCTTACTTGGGTCAAGAGCCATAGGAGACACCGGTGGCAAGGCTCGGCTACGCTCGGGCATCTTCGGTTGAGCAGAACACCGACATCCAGGTCGCCTCGCTCAAGGCGGCGGGCTGCGACATCATCCGTGCCGAGAAGGCGTCAGGCACCAGCCGGGACGGGCGGGAGGAACTGGGGAACCTGCTCTCGTTCATTCGGAAGGGCGACTGTCTGGTCTGCACCCGAGTTGACCGGATCGCCCGCTCGGTCGGTGATCTCTACGACATCGTGCGAGACCTGCAGACGAAGGGGGCATACCTGATTGCGACCGAACAACCCGCCGTGGATATGCGGACGAATGAGGGTCGGGCATTCCTGGGGCTGCTCTCGGTGTTCTCCCAGTTCGAGACCGAGATCAGACGGGAGCGGCAGTTGGAAGGCATTGCCGCCGCCAAGGCTAGGGGCGTCTACAAGGGACGGCAGCCGAGCATTGACCCTAACGAGGTGAAGAAACTTAGACGGCGGGGAATGGGGGCGACGGCGATCTCCGACAAGTTGGGCATCAGCCGAGCATCGGTGTATCGGCTCCTGAGGAATGACCGACGATGACCGACATTTTCCGACTGACCGAATCGCAGTGGAATGATCCGATCAACGGCATCAGGCACTATGCCGAGTTACTCGGGCTGGATGACGTCTTCGTCTATTCCATCCGGAGATGTATTGAACACAATATCCAGACATTTCTCAATGAGCGAGACCGGGATGCCGTGGCCGCTCATCAGCAACTGGAACGCTTGGTGACGAGCCGCAAGATCACAGAACTGATGTCGGAGTTCTTCGGGGCGGAGGCGGTGAACGAGGCGAAGACGAAGGGGTTCTACGAGCGACTGCAACCGCTGCTGCCGACTCCCGCCCCGGTGGTGACGAAGCGGGGACAGGGACGAATCTACAACGCCCCGCTATACCACCTCATCAAGAGCCTGGACGACTTGCTGTTTATGTCGGTCGGCAAACACCTGGAGCGAGGCAAGGATGCGTTCCGGTTCGTGTGGTCGGTCGTGAAGGCGGCCGATCCCGATGTGGATATGAAATCGGTGCGCCACGGTCTGCGGGAGGTCAAGGACAACCTCGTCCCAATGGAGGAGGAGGAGTGGGTAGTGGGCGAGGATGGGCTGTGGAAATGGCAGAGGGTGTGGGTCGGGTCGGACGACGAGACGGATGATACGGAGGAATGACACATGATCTGAGGAAACCAGTACTCGACCTGTCGGACGTTGTCCGACGAGTGTGTATCTTCAGTACTGGCGAGCATCGTTAGGTGCGCATTTGCGGCATGGTCGCCCCGTTTGCTCGGTCGCGCCGAGCAGTCAAGCCCCAACGCCGCC
>DASWCW010000265.1:0-14771 GCA_036395835.1 Xanthobacteraceae bacterium | reverse complement strand
CGCTCGGTCGCGCTGCTGATCGGGCTGTTCCTGCTCGTCTATGTCATGGTCTATGCGGGCGCGCTGGTCGCCGAAGGGCTCACCGGCGACGCTCCGATCGATTATTTGCTGCAAGCCGCCTTGCGCGATTTCGTCGTCGCCGTGCCGTGGGCGACGCTCGGCACCATCGCGTGGATCTTCATCGCCTATCATTTCCACCAGCGCATGATCGACGCGATGACCGGCGGCTACGAGGTCTCGCGGACGGAAGAGCCGCGGCTGTGGAACATTCTGGAGAACCTCTGCATCTCGCGCGGGCTCACCATGCCGAAGCTCAAGGTGATGGACAGCGACGCGCTCAATGCGTTCGCGAGCGGCCTGAACCAGAAGCAATATTCGATCACGGTCACCCGCGGCCTGCTGGAGCAACTCGAGGATCCGGAGATCGAGGCTGTGCTCGGCCACGAGCTCACCCACATCCGCAACGGCGACGTGCGGCTCTTGGTCATCGCCGTGGTCATCGCCGGCGTGATCGCGTTCTTCGCCGAACTGATCGTGCGAATGTTCTTCCAGGCCGGGCTCTACTGGCGCGGCCGGCGCCGGGAATCCGAATCCCGCGGCGGCGGCGGCGCGGCGGTCGCCATCGTGATCGCGCTGGCGCTGATCGCGGTCGCCTGGCTGCTCTCTGTCATGATCCGGTTCGCGCTGTCGCGCTCGCGCGAGTTCCTCGCCGACGCCGGATCGGTCGAGCTCACCAAGAACCCCGACGCGATGATCGCCGCGCTACGCAAGATCGAAGGCCGCGGCGATCTCGAGCGGGCGAATTCCGCCGTCATGGAAATGTGCATCGACAATCCGCGCTCGGATTTCGCCAATCTGTTCGACACCCATCCGCCGGTCGACAAACGGGTCGAGGCCCTGGTGCGCTACGCGGGCGGACACGATCCGGGGCCGATCGCCTTGCCGGCGCCCGAGGAGGAAACGGGCGAAGAGGCCGGCGCGGCCGGTGAGCCGGAATCCGGCGGCCCGTGGGGCGGGGGCGAAAAGCCGTTCCTGCCGGAGCGACCGCCGATCGAGCTCGGCGGCGAGCCGCGCCGGGCCGGCCCCTGGGGCTCGAGCGAGCCCGGCGGCGACGGCGGCCCCTGGGGCCCGCACCGGCGGTGATCAGTTCGCTGCCGAGCATCGCGCGCGCTTCACAGCGAGCATGTTGCGAGCTGCCGGGGTGGGTCAGTCAAGCTGCACCCACTCCCGGCTCGCGTCTGTCGATGCTCGCCGACCTCCCCCCCAGGGGGAGGTGGGAGCGTATCGCGCGCTCACTGCGAACCGATTTAGCCAGATCTCGTATCACTCCCCCTCCCCGATCAGCTTGGCGATCACCGGCCAATATTGCTCGCCGAAGCCGCGGGTGATCGCCTGCTCCAGGCGCGCGCGCGCCAGCTCGGCGCCGGAAAGCTTCAGCCCCACATCGGCCGCGCATTCGAGCGCATAGCCGACGTCCTTCAGCGCGTATTGCGCCGAGAACGCGCGCTCGGGAAAAATTCCGGGCAGCATGGCCTTGATGCCGTGATTGCGCAGCGCGAAGCTGTCGGCCGATCCTTTGGCGAGGGTCGAGAACAACAGCGCCGGGTCGAGCCCGCCGCGGCGGGCGAGCGCGAGCGCTTCGGCGAGCGCCACCCCGGTCTCGAACAGCACCATGTTGTTGAGGATTTTGGTGAGCTGCCCCGTGCCGACGTTTCCGCAATGGGTGATCTCGGTCGCAAAGGTTTCGAGCAGCGGCTCGATGCGGCGGAACGTCTCCTCGCTCGCGCCGACCATGACGCTCAGCGTGCCGGCTTCGGCCGCCGCCCGGGTGCGCGCGACCGGCGCATCGGCGAAATCGACCTCGCGCTGACCGAATTGCTCGCCGAGCGAGCGCATCAGCTTGACCGGCGAGGTGCCGAGATCGATCACGGTCTGGCCTGCGTGCGCATGGGCGAGGAGCCCGTCCCCGCCGGTGCAGATCGCCGCAACCTCGCTGCCGCTCGGCAGCGAGAGCATGATCACCCCGGCTTCCTGCACGATCTCGCGAACCGACGCCGCGGGCTTCACGCCAGCGGCCTCGAGCCGCTCGATCGGCTCGGACCGCAAATCGAGCGCGATCACCGGCGCGCCGGATTTTCTCGCGAGATTGCGGCACATCGGCTCGCCCATGACGCCGAGCCCGATGAAGCCGATGGTGGTTTGTTTGGTCATCGACGTGCCCCGCTATCCTCAGCGATCAATCAAGTGCCCCCCTCCTCAATCCTCCCCCTTGCAGGGGGAGGAAGAAGTGTGCCTCGCGCGCTTCCCTCCCCCTGAAAGGGGGAGGGTTAGGGAGGGGGTCACGGCAATGCGTTCAAGGCCGGAGAAAACACCGGCTCATTTTTTCACGACGCCGCAGCGGCGGGGGTGCGCTTGGCGGCGAGCGCGGCGGAGGCGCCCGCGATCTTGCCGAACACCGCGCCCGACATCAGCCCGGTGCCGCCCGGATAGTTGAAATAAAACAGGCCGCCGACGAGCTCGCCGGCGGCGTAGAGGCCGGGCATCGGCGCGCCGTCGGTGTCGACCACCTGCGCGTCGGTGGTGATCTTGAGCCCCCCGAACGTGAAGGTGATCCCGCAGGTCACCGCAAACCCCAGGAACGGCGGCGTGTCGATCGTGTTCGCCCAATTGCTCTTCGGGATCTGCAGCCCCGCCGCGGCGCGCCCGTCCTTGATGTTGGGATTGAACGGCACGTCCTGCCGCACCGCGCGATTGAACTCGGCGATCGTGCGCAGAAACGCCGGCCGATCGACGTCGTCGAGCCGCTCAGCCAATTGCTCGATGCTGTCGGCCCGAACCTTGGTGACCTGCCGGATGCGGTACTCGTCGCGCAACAGATGCGCGACCTTCTGGTCGAAAATCTGCCAGGCGAATTGCCCCGGCTGCTCGAGCACCACGCGGCCGTATTTGGCGTAGGTGTAATTGCGGAAATCGGCGCCCTCGTCGACGAAGCGCTCGCCGCGCGCGTTGACCATGATGCCGAACGGATAGGAATGCTTCTGGAACTGATCGCCGACCGCGAGATCGCCGAACTCCGGCGCGTTGCGGTCCCAGCCGACCGCGTGGCAGCCCGACCAATTGCCGCACGGCTGCGCGCCGATCTCGAGCGCCATGCGGATGCCGTCGCCGGTGTTGAACCGGGTGCCGCGCACCTTGGCGAGATCCCAGTTCGGTCCGAGATAGCGCGTGCGCCATTCCGCGTTGGCCTCGAAGCCGCCGCAGGCGAGGATCACGGATTTGGCGGCGAGCTCGCGGGTCTTGCCTTCGTGGCGCACGCGCACGCCGTGAACGCCGCGATCGTCCGCCAGCAGCGCGACCGCGCGGGCCTCGTAGAGCACCTCGATGCCTTCGCGCTCCGCCGCTTTGTGCAGGGCCTCGACGAGGCCCGGTCCGCCACCCGAGGCCTCGACGGTCAGTCCGCCCCAGAACTTGAACTTGCCGCCGACCTTGAAGGCCTGCCGGCCGTAGATCGGCACGAAGCGCACCCCCTTGCCGCGCAGCCATTTGAGCGTCGCATGGCTCCGGCGCACCAAAAGCTCGACCAGATCCGGATCGCCGCGATGCTGGGTCACGCGCGCCATGTCGTCGAAATATTGGTCCTCGGCGTAGGTGCCGAAATCCGTGGTGCGCTTCTCCTCGTCCGAGAGATCGGGAACGAGCGCGACGAGATCGTCGACGGAATTATAGGCGACGCGGATCGCGCCCGCCGTGAAAGTCGAATTGCCGCCGCGTTCGGCGAACGGCGCGCGCTCGAGCACGCTCACGCGCGCGCCCGCTTCGCGCGCGGCGAGCGCCGCGCAGAGCGCCGCATTGCCGGCACCGACGATGATCACGTCCTGCTGATCCATGGCGTTTCCTCGTTTCTCATCGCCCACCATCGCGTAGCCCGCGTGGAGCGAACCGTAATGCGGGAGCGGCGATCCCGGACTTCGCTGCGCTCCATCCGGGCTACCTGGCCCGTCACGGCGGCGGGGCTTTCGCCGCTTCGGCTTCGCCGAGGCGATCCGCGGCGGCGCCCGCGTCGACCGCGGCGCCCTCCCGGCACAATTGGCGGATGTCGGCCTGCGAATATCCGGCCTCGCGCAGGACTTCGACGCTGTGCTCGCCGAGCCGCGGCGGATGCCGGTCGATGCCCGGGCCCGCGCGGCTCCATCGGCTGGAAATTCCGGCAAGCCGGATCTTGCCTTCGCTCGGATGGTCCATGTCCTCGAACAGGCCGACGGCGGCCAGATGCGGATCGTCGATCAGATGATCGAGATCGTTGAGCGGCACGCAGGGGATGTCGGCCTCGCGCAACAGCTTCAGCCATTCGACCGTCGTTCTCGTTCGGAAGATGTCGGCGAGGATCGCGTAGATCTCCGGATAATGCCGGGCGCGGGTCGCGTGATCGGCAAAGCGCGGATCGGCGGCGAATTCCTCGGCGCGGCCGATGGCGCGGAAGAACGCGGCAAAATGCCGGTCGGTATAGACCAGCACGCACACGTAGCCGTCGCTGGTGTGATAGGGGCGCCGGTCGGGCGCCAGCAAGCGGCTGTAACCGGGAGCGCCCATCGCCGGCTCGTAGCCGCGTCCCGCCATGTGATCGACGAGCACGAACTGCGCCATGGTCTCGAACATCGGCAGCTCGATCGACTGGCCCTCGCCGGTGCGCTCGCGCTCGATCAAGGCCGCGAGAATGACGTGGACCGCGTTGAGCCCGACGATGCGATCTGCGATCGTCAGCGGCACATAGCGCGGCTCGCCGCCGCCGATGCTGCCGATCAGCCAGGGAATCCCGGTGATGCCCTGGATGAGATCGTCATAGGCCGGCCGGCCCGCGTAGGGCCCGCGCTCGCCGTAACCCATCAGGCTCACATAGATCATGGCCGGATTGGCCGCGCGCACGTCGGAGGCGCCGAGCTTGAGCCTTCGCATCGCCGCGGGCCGGATATTATGTACGAAGACGTCGGCGTTCTCGCACAGTTTCAGCACGGCTTGCCGCCCGGCCGGCTTCTTCACGTCGAGCACCACGCTGCGCTTGTTGCGATTGACCTGCAGGTAGACCGAACCCATGCCGGGACTGCGCATCGGGCCGCCGGTGCGCATGACGTCGCCCGCAGGCGGCTCGATCTTGATCACGTCCGCGCCGTAGTCGCCGAGGATCTGGGTCGCGAACGGCCCCATCAGCACGGTCGACATGTCGATGATGCGCACGCCCTCGAGCGGGCGGCGGGGCTTTGCGCGCTTGTTGGGCTTAGCGGGCATGCTGGAATGGACCTCGGTGCGGGAACTCGGCCAATCTGACCGCCTGGACGCGGATTTGTCGAGTTCTGCCGGGAGACGTCAACTTGGAGGCTGGAGGCCCGGTATCACAGCGGCTCAATCGCGCCATACCTCATCGAGCCGCTCCAGGATCCGCGCGATCTCGGCCACCACCTCGGTCGGCGCGCCGTGCACCGGATCGATGGTGATCATCGGGGTCAGCCCAGCGGGCGAGAGCACCGCGATGTGGTAGCGATCGCCGGCGCCCAGCAGCTTCAGTTCTTCCGGCAGGGCATCCGCCTCGAGGAACAGCGCCGGATAGCGCTCGTGCAGAAGCCCGCGCAGCTTGGCGTTCGCGGGCATAGCCTTAAACACGGCTTTGAGAAACGGCCAGGCGAACGCGTTGGGATCGGCCACGAACAGCAGAACCGGAAGACCTTTTTGCTGAATCAGCTCGAGGGTTTCGTCGTTCCAGCCGCGCCAAACAATGCCCTCACCGGGAAATTGCGATTCAGACATGCTCGATCCGCCCCCGCAAGATTTGAAGGAACGCGAGGCTTAGCACGGAATGCGGCCGACATAGTCTCGTCGAATGATTTGCGCCTTCAGCGCCAATCCCCCAGTGCGGCCTGAATGAGCGCGAGCGCCGCGACGGCAGCGGTGTCGGCGCGCAGAATGCGCGGACCGAGCGCGAGCCGGATCACGTTCGGCAACTTGGAGAGCGCCTTGCGCTCCTCCTCGGCAAAACCGCCTTCCGGCCCGATCAGGAGGCTCACCGGCAGCGCTCCCGTGAGTCCGCCCGAGCGCGCCGGAGCGAGCGCCGCGACGGGGTCGGCGGTCTCGGCATCCTCGTCGCAAAACACCAGTAGCCGCGTCGGGGTCCAGCCGGCGACCAATTCGTCGAGCGTCATCGGCTCGGCGATTTCCGGCAGGTTCAGGATGCCGCATTGCTCGACCGCCTCGATGGCGTTCGCGCGCATTCGCTCGAGGTTCACGCGCCTACTCTGGGTGTGGCGCGTGAGCACCGGGCACAGCCGCGAGGCGCCGAGTTCAACTGCCTTCTGCACCATGTAGTCGAGCCGCGCGTGCTTGAGCGGAGCAAACAGATATTCGAGGTCGCCGCCAGTCGTTTGCGGCCGGGTTTGTTCCAGCACGTCCAGCGCCACGGTTTTCTTGCCGGAGCGAACATGCGCCCGCCATTCCCCGTCGCGGCCGTTGAAGACGAGCACCGGCTCGCCGTCCGAGAGGCGCAGCACGTTGACGAGATAATTCGCCTGCGCGCGGGAAAGCTCGGGGCTGCGGCCGGGCTCGATCGGCTCCTCCAGGAACAGCCGCGGCGTGCGGAAATCGTAGCGGGGCATGGGCCTCCTTTACCCGGCCAAGGCCGGGGAAGCGAGCGCCCGCGCGGGAGCGCTAGTCCGGCCAAATTGCCGCGTTGCTGCCGGAATCATCAGGCTGTTAGCCGGGCTCGTAGTCCGGTAAGGTCGAACAATACCCAGAGGGATTCGCAATGGCGCCCGTTCGCGTCGCCTGCCTTGCCGTCATGCTGATGCTCGGATCCGCGAGCGGCTCGATGGCGCAAATGGTGGTGGGGCCGACGCCGGGCCAGAGCCCGAGCCCCTTTCCGAGCCAAGGCGCGGGAACATTCCCGGGGCCAAGCCCGGGAGGATTCCCCGGCCAGAACCCGGGGGCGGGCGTCATGCCGGGAGGCTTCCCCGGCCAAGCGCCGCCCCAAGCGCCGCCCTGCATGGCGGAGTTCACGCCGTTGCGCATCGAGACCGAGAAGCGGGGGGCGGCCATCAAGGCTGCAGCCGCAAAACATGCGCCCCCGCAGGAGATTTGCCAGCTGTTCGTCCGATTCATCGAATCCGAGGCGAAGGTGGTGAAATTCATGGAAAAGAACGCCAGCACCTGCGGGATTCCGGCCCAGATCGTCACCGTGACCAAGGGCAATCATGGCAAGACGCTCGAGACCAAGGAGAAGGTCTGCGCCGCGGCGTCGGGCGCGCAAAACGAAGCCCGGCGCGGGCCCGGCCTCGGCGACGCGCTCGGCATGCGCGCCATTCCCACGCCCGAAACCACGACGACCGGCGCCGGCACGCTGGATTCGCTCAGCGGCAATCCCCTGAAGAGATGAGCGCGGCGGGACGGGTCGCCGATTCGACCGGAAACTGGGTCGATCGCCGCGCTCCCGCCTGGGCCCGCCCCTACCTGCGGCTCGCCCGCGCCGACCGGCCGATCGGCTCGTGGCTCTTGCTGTTGCCGTGTTGGTGGTCGGCTGCGCTCGCGGCCGAACATGCCGGCGCGGCGGTTCCCAATCCGTGGCACCTGCTGCTGTTCGCGCTCGGCACATTGGTGATGCGCGGGGCCGGATGCACCTGGAACGACCTCGTCGACCGCGATCTCGACCGGCTGGTCGAGCGCACGCGCTCCCGTCCCATTCCGTCCGGCGACGTCAGCGTCACCGCCGCACGCGGCTTTCTGGTGCTGCAAGCGCTGGTCGGACTTGCCGTCCTCGTTCAGTTCAACGCTTTCACCATCGCGCTGGGCATTGCTTCGCTCGCGATCGTGGCGGTCTATCCGTTGCTCAAGCGGGTTACCTATTGGCCGCAGATCGGATTGGGCCTCGCCTTCTCCTGGGGCGCGCTGATGGGATGGGCGGCGGCCCTCGGCCGGCTCGATGCGCCGGCGCTGGTGCTCTACGCCGGGACCATCGCCTGGGTGATCGGGTACGACACGATCTACGCGCACCAGGACCGCGAGGATGACGCGCTCATCGGCATCAAGTCGACCGCGCTGCTGTTCGGCGAGCGGACCAAGCCGGCGCTCGCCGCGTTCTATGCCGCAGCCGTGCTGCTGATCGGCCTTGCCGGATTTTTGGCGGGAGCCGGCGTCGTATTCGCGGCGGGGGTCGCGCTGTTCGCCGCGCATCTTGGCTGGCAGATCCGCCGCCTCGACATTGCCGACCCGGCGCTGTGCCTCACCGTGTTCAAATCGAACCGCGACGCCGGCCTGCTGCTGTTCGCCGCGATCGTGCTCGATGCGCTGATGCGGCAATGGCCGTGAGGGCTACTCTCGCGCGATGATCTCGCGCTCGCCGCGATGCACCGGCGGCTCACCATTGCGCGGGGGGCGCGCGCGACGCAGAAAAATCGAGGGCCGGCGCGCCTTGATGACATTGCGCCGACGCCGGCGCGGGCAAACCGGCTCGATCCGCACACCGCCCATGCGCTCGAACGGCTCGCGAAGATTGCCGCCCCGATCCGCCACGAGCAGCGGCAAACGCAACGTGCGCGCCCACAGCTGCCATTCCGCGATCACGTCGTCGCTGCCGCTTTCGGAAAACAGCGGCACGCTCAGGGCGGGATCGCGATGCGCGAGCGAAAGCGCGACGCACTCGCCTGCCTCGGAGGCAACGAGATGCAGCGCCACGCCCAGGAAGGCGTTGACCGGAACCTTGATCGCCATGGGAATGCCGCGCACCGCACGGCGCAGCACGACACGTTCGCGATCGAGCTCGATCCAGCGCACCTGCTTATCGACCGCCGCCACACCAAAAATTTCATTGTTAGGTCAAGCACTTAATGAGAGGGGGAGGCAAATCATGTCGCAAATCCACGTGACATGACGTCCTAACGATATCAATGCTTTACCACCGTGTCCCAAACGATCCTAGCCAGCGGACGCGACATGACTGCAACATGCTCGCCGGACGCCGCGCCGGCCGGGCCTACGGTGCCCACTGGCGGCCCGGCCGGCGTCGGGAGCCCGGCGCCACAGCCCGCCCCAGGGCCGCCGCGCGCGTCGATCGCGCGGCCGCGCGGACTCGGACCACCGCCCCCGCTATGCGCGCGGCGATAGTAAATCTGTCGTTGCGGAAAACGCGTTCTCCGAGCCAATGTCCGGCGACCGCCGGAGGGACAGGCCATGAGCAACATCACCGCGATCCGCCCCGACAGCACGAGGCACGCGCAGATCAATAAGATCGGCACCGACAGCTACGCACTGACGACCGGTTGGCTCCGCTTGGTGCTCAACGAGCGCGGGCCCGGCGAATTCGAGCGCGAGGTAACCAGCTTGATCTGCCGGCTTGCTGGAATCGCACAGCGCGAGCTCGGCCACGACGCGGCCGAGCACATGCTCGCCATGGTCGACGCCGTGCTCCTACGCGGATGCTGATTCGTATCGGGCCTTATCGAGCCGCGCCCACCATCAACCTTAAGCTATAATCCGTTCACGAGCATCCGGACTGCGTAGCGCTCCCGCATCGGCTCCGCCGACCGCGTTCGCGCATCGCGTGAAAGCAAATTCGCATGAGACAAGGGAGAATCGGACATGGGCATGCTCGACGGCAAAATCGCGATCATCACCGGAGCCACCAGCGGCATCGGCGAGCGCACCTCGGAGCTGTTCGTCGAGGAGGGCGCGCGCGTTTTTTTCACCGGCCGGCGCAAAGCCCAGGGCGAGGCGATCGCCAAGCGGCTCGGCGCCAACGCGAGCTTCCTCCAAGCGGATGCCACGCAGGAGGCCGACTGGGAGCGGCTGATCCGCCACGTGCTCGACCGCCACGGAAGAATCGACGCCCTGTTCAACAACGCCGGCGGCCCGGCGCCGACCGGCGGCATCGAGGGCATCCCGGTCGACGGCTTCGACCAAGCGATGGCGCTCTTGGTGCGCTCGGTCATGCTCGGCATGAAGCACGCCGCGCCGATCATGAAGCGGCAGCGCGCGGGCGCGATCATCAATAACGGCTCGATCGCCGCACACCTCGCGGGCTATTCGAGCTCCATGATCTACAGCGCCGCGAAGGCGGCGGTGGTGCATCTGACCCGATGCGTCGCCATGGAGCTCGGCGAATCCGGCGTGCGCGTCAATTCCGTATCGCCCGGCGCGATCGCCACCGGAATCCTGGCCAAGGCGCTCGGCATGAAGGACGCCGCCAAGGCCGATGCGCTCGCCGATAAAATCAAGGTCGCGTACGCCGGCATGCAGCCGATCCCGCGCGCCGGCGTGCCCGACGACATCGCCCAGTGCGTCGCCTGGCTCGCGTCCGACCGCGCGAGCTTCGTCAACGGCGAGGATATCGTGGTCGACGGCGGCGTGATCGGCGGGCGCATGTTCACGCCGCAGCAGGAAGGCCTGCAAAAAGCCAAGACGATGCTGGGGATCGAGGAGTGACGGTCCATATGTCGCGCGAGGCCGAGATCGACCAGCGCATCTGGCGTGAAGTGATCCATTTCGATGCAACCCAACGAGGCCCGCTCGACGGCGTGCGGGTGCTCGATCTGTCGCGGCTCGTTGCCGGCAACATGCTCTCGCTGCAGCTCGCCGACCTCGGCGCCGAGGTGACGAGCACGACGGCGTGGTCGCCTGGAACGGCGCGAAAATTCTCGACTGGTATTTGGCCCAGCAGCAGTCATTGCGGCCTCCCCATTTGGTTCGTGAGTAGCTCGACCGCTCCCTGTGCGTCTTCGAGCGTTGCCCACAGGCTCTCATCACTATCGTCGACAACGAGACAGAAGTAGGTTCCTCGCTCGTCCGCCATCTCGTGGATCTCGAAAAGGCTGCCGAGCGCCGATTCCGCCCGCCAGATTCCGCGTTCGTCTGAATACCATTCCATGTCCAATCCCCAAGCGCGGGCGCGGCCCTCGGCGTTGCTGCCAGGCGAGGGCCGAGGGCCGCGATTCCGCGCGCGAAAGGGAAGGGGAACGAATCGCCTGGCGGGGTCCGATTCTCGCAGCTCTAAGCCGAGCCGCAACACCGGGACCTGTGGCTAAATTGTGTTCGCCGCCCGCGGCTCCAAGCCTTGCGCGACCAGGATCGCCGCGGCGTGCGTGGTCAGACTTGGTCGTCGAGCACGGCGTCGATCAGCTCGTCGCTCACGATGACGTCCAACAGATCGACGACCAGACGGGAAACAGTCATGTCGCGGCGCGCGGCCTCAGGACGAACCTTCCGTGCGAGTAAATATTCGAGCTCGACCGTCACAGGCCGGAATTCACGGGATGCGGACATCATGATTCCTCCCGTTAATTGGACAACATGTACGCGCGCCGATCAGTCATGGAATTGCTGGGTCGATCGCCCGCGCGCGTGTGGCAATCGTCGCAGCGCTTTGGCCGGGGGCGAGAACAACGGCACCGTCCACGGCTCGCCGCACGGCGAATGTGCCGGCACTATCCTTGATCAAATACTCGCCCCGTTCACTGATTGCATACTCATATTGCCTCTCAAGATCGGTCGTCGCGTAGCCGGGAGAAGCATACGTCATCGGACCTTCGGCGGCCTTCGGAACATCAACGACGGATTCGACAGGCCTAGGCCCCTCATCATTTTGACGAAGGGTAGGATCGTGTTCTTTGACGCGACTAACGCGCTTCGTTGGCTTCTTGACCATTTTCGAGTATCTCCTTAATCCACCACGTAACGTTGGAAGTTGTCGCCTCCATCCCCTCGTCCGCAAGCTCGCGCACGGCCACGGCTTTCAGCACTTCTTGCCGCCGTTCCGCACTCATCGCGGGTCGCGGCATGGACAACGTGCCAGGCCGGTGACGCATTTCCTTATCGCGCACCGGCGCTACTTGCATCACCCAGTCCCGATATCGCAACTCACTCACGTCGGCCGGCCGCTTGTTGTCGCGCGGCTGACGTTGAAACCAATACGGCGACGGCATCGGCTCCTCCTCTCGCAAGAACCTATATCCGCCCGGAACTGACCGAATCACATCTACGATCTGGTCGCGGATCAATTTCCCTGCACCGTATAATCGCAACGCGAGCATCTCGACGATCGGCCAATTCTTCTCGACGATAGCGGACGCGCGACGCATTGCCTCTTTGCGCAAAAACGTTTTCTGATCCTCGCACGTGCAAACGGCATCAATTAATTCATTTGCCAGGCGAAAGTCGCTGCGGCAACTCGCGCCGGCATCAAGACCATCGTGCAAAAAGCGCAGCTGCGTGAGGCCACCGACGAAATCAATCACCAACGTGTCGACAATCCACGCCAGCGTATCGACGTCGGCCAGGCTCCTCCCACGCATTTCCTTGCAGGTTTGCGACCACGGCTTGCCGCCACCCGGTGGCGTCGGCCGTTGGAGGGGTTCGGCAGACCCAGAAAGGGATCACTATAAGATCAAGCCCGCCGATTTGATCCGGCGACGCCGCGACGATTTCCTCCGCGCCGCCTTCACCATCATGCGCGCATATCGCGTGGCCGGCATGCCCTCCCAGGGGCTGCCCGGAGTGGGGTCGTTTGATCTTTGGTCCCGTAGGGTCCGCGACCTAGTCCACTGGGTGACCGGGTACGACCTCGCGGACGCGTTCAAGCAGAACAAGGCTGAAGATCCCCACCGCCAGGATGATGCGACACTTTTAGCGGCCTTGGACGGCATCTTCGGGACCGCCCCTTTTCGTAGCAGCGACGTGTTCGCGGTCTACACCGAGGTTGCCAACGCTAAGCGGACGGCGCTGCAACAGGCAGTCCCGGACCCGAAGAAAACGACCCTGCACGCGGCGCTAGACGCCGTGCTTGGCAGCCGCGGTGGGGTCAGCGCAAAGCTGTTCGGATATTGGGCGCGCAAGGTTAAGGGGGCACATATCGGTGGCTTCCAGCTGAACGTGCGGCACGACCCAGCCACCAATGCCAACGCCATTACCGTTCGACGCACGTAGCGGTGGGGCGGGAAGCCGGGAAGTATCGGGAAGTTTGCACCTCATTACTGAGACCGAGCAGTAGAAGAAAGAAACAAGTAGGCAGAGACATGCGGAGAAATCTTCCCGGCACTTACCGACTTCCCGGCCGCCGCCGCGAACGCCGGCGTGATCGGCTCGCCGAGCTCAAGACTCTCGCGGTGAAGAAAGTGCCGATCACGTACCAAGTCCAGGGAAAGAAGCGTTCCGCGGAAATCCCGGGCATCTTGCACATGTCTGTTGATCCGCTGCCGACCATGCATTCGAGCGGTGAGATATGGGCTAACACCGGCTATCCAATTAGCCCTGACAAGGTGGCGTTGGCAGTGGGAGCGCCCGGCAGCACGTTCACCGATCACGGCATGCGCTGGGGTAAGTCCGGCAAAAATGGGCTCTACGCGCCGATACCATGGTCAAATAGCTAAGTGCGGCGTTCGTCTCGCGGCGGGCACTCCGGGAGCCTCCGCGATCGGTGGGCGTCCTGGGGCTCGATATCGTTGCGCTCCGCCTCACGCATGATGCTCGACCGCTAGAATTGGTGGAAGGCAGCCTGACGATCTCTCCGCGATTGGTGTAAGAACGGCCTATGATCACCCACCGAGCCGTCCTTGCCGGGGACGGCTGCCGGAGAGACCTGTATCGAGAGATTGAAGACGCGGTGCCAGCGCGTCGGCGAAGATGTGCAATGTCGGTAATGTTCGGAAAATTCGCTTCTGAGAGTTCGCCATGAAGAGGCTACCGGCCACCGCGGTTGTTTTTGCCATCATGACGGGAGCCGGACTGGCGCAGCAGAGTCGCTCGATCACCTGTGAGGGCCCCCTTTTTGACACCGGTATCGGGGGCAAAAGCTTCAGCTTTATGGTCAACGACAACCCGACGACCGCTGTCTATGGAGCGATCTGCCTCTTTGATTGGGAAGGCGCTGGACATAGTCCGTTTCGCGGCACCGGCTGCCATGAGGGCGGAGGCTGCCGTATCGTTGGAAAGTGGCACAAGAAGCTCAAAAATATCCTCGGGCCCATCTACGTTATTGATAGCTACAATACGCCAGATGACCGCCGATAAGCTATCGAGTCGCTGACGGCAATTGGGGCTTTTGAGTTGTACCGTTGGAAGGATATATATGCTGCTTAGAGAATGTATACTGCTTGGATCATTGATGTTCACAATGACCTGCGCAAGTGCCCAACAGACGGGGGGCATGAATTTGCTGTCAGATCGATTCTTCGGATTATGGGTCACAGACAGAGAGGATGGATGCCCGGAATTAGTAAAGGATGAGTGCTCTACTTCTGCGTAAAAACAAATATTACAAGCACGAACAACTATGTCGTTTAGTGGGCAATGTTTCTAAGAGTTGTTGTGATCGCGAGAATGAGGAAACGGTAGCTACAACCTATTTGTGTGGCAACGTGCGAGGCAAGGTAGTGCTCTATTTACGGGGGATTGCCAGTGATGACCCTGTGCTCACGGAAGTCGTTGTCCCAGGCACACCCAAAGACACATCAGGACCCTCCGTTCATATCTATCGAAAAAAATGCTCGGGTAAGGGTTCGCCCCGATAGCCTCACCGCTGGCGGGCTTCCCCCGCCGACCGCATTCGCTGGTGGCAAGGCGTGAGGGCGCGCGAGCCATGGCGCAACCGCCGATAAGTTGGCTTCCCGGCCGACCAGGACGGCGATCGTTTCCCCGGCGCCGGGCACTCCGGGAGCCTCCGCGGCCGGCGGGTTGCTGGCAGCCAGCATTCGTTGGTGATGCGGTCATAGCTTCAGTTTAGCGTGACCCCGCAGGTTTAGTTA
>DASWCW010000264.1:0-7989 GCA_036395835.1 Xanthobacteraceae bacterium | reverse complement strand
CCAGCAGGCGGGCGACAAAGCGCAGGCGTTCCTCCATCACCGAACTCGCTTTCCACGGCATCAACACCTCCCGCCAAAAGGCGAAAAGTGTTACCCATGTGTCCGGTACGAAGTGTCACCTATGTCTCGGGTCGCTCACGGCCATAGGGCGGAACAACTTGGCGCTGTGCGAGCTGCCCTAATAGTTTCTGGTTTCGCGACTGCAAGAGGCGCCTCATCGGGGTTGGAATTCGATCGGCGCCACCGACCGCGGCGAAGCGACGCCGGGCATGTGGCGTCAACCGGCGCGGTCGTCGGGCCAAGGAATTTCCGCTGACCGAGTGCACCTCGCGACGATGTTTGGAGTAAACCCGATGAGCTGCTGCGATCAAACCACTGCCCGCATACCCGACACAGACGTGTCTCGGCGCGCGCTGTTCAAGGGCGCGGCGCTGGTCGCGAGCGTCGTTCCGGCGGTGCGACCCGCCCGCTCGGCGGCGCAGACCAAGCAGATCACGCTCGCCTATTGCAGCCAGCTTCTGTGCGGCGTGCCGTACGAAGTCGCGCGCTCGGCCGGTCCCTTCAAGACGCATGGGCTTGACGTGCAACTC
Source organism: Xanthobacteraceae bacterium (assembly GCA_036395835.1). Lineage (GTDB taxonomy): Bacteria > Pseudomonadota > Alphaproteobacteria > Rhizobiales > Xanthobacteraceae > AP-16. Next base: position 7,399 of record DASWCW010000264.1, on the reverse strand, counting down.
GTCTATACTCGAGGCGGCAACGCTGCGATGCAGGCGCTCATCGGCGGCGTGGTCGATTACGCCGCCACCTCGTTGGACGTTGCGATCCAAGCCTACGCGAATGTCGGCGCCGACATCCGCCGCTTTGCGGTCACGGGACGGCTTCCCCTGTTCGCCGTCGTCACCGCGCCCAAGACCGCAAGTCTCATTCAATCTATCAAGGATCTGGAGGGAAGGACGGTCGGCGTTTCCGCGCTCGGCAATGCCGATCACGCCCTGACGATCTATCTGCTGAAGCAAGCCGGGGCCGACGTCCGCAAAGTCCAGTTCGCGACCATGGGCGTCAACCTGCTGGAAGCGTTGCGGCAGGGTCAGATCGACGTCGGTGTCGTGCAGGAACCCGCCCTGACGCTGTTGCGGCGCGCGGGCGCGCGCGTGCTCGTGAACGCAATGGACCTCGAGGACGCCAAGCACTATCTCGGCGGTTCCTTCGAATTCATGGGCGTCGCCGTGCGTGCCAAGGAGATCGAGCAGCGCCGGCCCGAAATGCTGGCGCTGGCGCGGGCGCTGGCGGATGCGCTCAAGACGCTGCGCGGGATGACCGGCGAGCAGTTGATCGCGGCGCTCCCCAAGGAGATGACCACCGGGCTCGACCTCAAGGAGTTCGGCGACATCCTCGTGCGCTACCGCGATTCGCTGTACCCCGAAACGGTGAGCATCGATCTCGACGCGGCCAAGCGCGTCGAGCGAAGCCTCATCGTCGGCGGCCTCATCAAGTCGGGTGCCAGCATGTCCGGGCTGCACGACACCAGCGTCGCGGGGGGCTGAAAGCTGCGCGTTCGAGACCTCGCGATTTCCTACGGCCGCGAGCCGGTGCTCGAAGGCGTGAGCCTCGCCGTCGACGACGGCCGGTTCGTGAGCCTCGTCGGCCCTTCCGGCTCGGGCAAATCGAGCCTGTTGCGCGCCGTCATCGGGCTGCAGCCGCCGCTTTCTGGCACGGTCGAGACGAACCTTGCGCGCGCGCAGGTCGGCATCCTGTTCCAGGACGACGCCCTGCTGCCGTGGAAGACGGCGCGCGACAATGTTGCGCTCGGCCTGACGTTCCACGGCATGGAGCGCCGCAAGGCGCTGGCCGAGGCGGAAGCATGGCTCGAGCGGCTGGATCTTGCGGGCTTCGGCGACCGCTTTCCCCGTCAGCTGAGCGGCGGCCAGCGTAAACGCGTCGCGCTTGCGCAAGTGCTGGCGATGAAGCCGCGGCTCGTGCTGATGGACGAGCCGTTCGCCTCGCTCGACGCGATCGTGCGCGCACGGGTGATGAGCGATGTCGTGGCGCTGGTCGAGCGCGAGAGGATCAGCGTTCTCCTGGTTACTCACGATCTCGAGGAGGCGCTCAGCCTCTCCGACGAAGTCTACCTGCTCTCCCAGGGGCCGCGTGCGCGCATCACGCAGCATTACCCGGTGCCGATTCCGCGGCCGCGCGATCCGGTGCTCTCGCGCACGCACCCCGCCTTTGCACCGCTCTACGAGCGGCTGTGGGCGGACCTGTCCCGCGAAGTCGACCGCCGGGCGGAGGCGGCATGATGCTGCTCGGCCCCCGCTATGCCTGGATACGCCAGCTCGCGGCATTCGCGGTCCTGCTCGCCGTGTGGGAGGCGGCCGGTCGTGCCGGCATGCTCAATCCGATTTACGTGCCGAGCCCGAGCAGGATCGGGGCGGCGCTGGTCGAGTTGTTCTCCGACGGCCGCATCTGGCCGCATCTCGACGCAACCTTCACGGCCGCGCTCGGGGGTCTTGCGCTCGGCATCGCCGTCGGCATTCTGCTCGGCGTCGTCGCGGCGCTGGTGCGGTTCATCGCGGAACTGCTCGAGCCGGTGATGACGGTCCTCAATGCCATCCCGCGGGTGATTCTCGCGCCGCTGTTCGTGATCTGGCTCGGCATCGGATTGGCCTCGAAAATTGCGCTGTCGTTCATTCTCGTGGCGGTGCTGATCTTCTTCACCGTGTTCACCGGAATCCGGCAGGTCGACCGCCGCCTCGTCGAGCGTGTGATCACGCTCGGCGGTGACCGCTGGTCGCTGGTGCGACACGTCTATCTGCCCTCGGTCGCGGCCTGGGTGCTCGGCAACCTGAAAATCGCGGTCGGTTTTGCCTTCACGGGAGCTTGCGTGGGCGAGTTCGTGGCGGCAACGCGCGGCCTCGGCTATCTGCTGTCGTTTGCGCAAAGCACCTACAACGCCGCTCTCATGTTCGCGATCATCTTCCTCATCCTGGCGGTGGTCCTGGTGATCTTCGGCATTGCGGGACAGCTGGAAAAGTATCTGCTGCGCTGGAACTGACGCAGTCGGGGATCGTGGCTCGAAGCACGTCCAGCGACTTGGCCGCGAGCATGCGACCGGCGCCGGCGTTGCGGGGCCGCCGGAAAGGCCTCGTTAGGATTTGGGATTTACATCTCGGCGATCGGAACGCGGTCGGCCTGCCGAGAGGTAAAGCAGTGTCCAGCTGGAAAGGCCTTCATTATCGCTACGATCCGCCGCCGAAGCTGCGGCCCGCCGAAACCATCGAACCCGGGTTCCTGCCGCGTTCCCTCAACGATGCCCACCGGGTGCTGAACGTCAATCCCGCCACCCCGAAGCCCGTCGTGGAAAAGCTCGTGCTGTGCTTGCGCCAGGCTTGGCATCCCGACCACGGTTTGGCCGGCGACAGGCCATTGCGGACCATGAAGCTCCAGCAGATCAACGCCGCCTGGGACATCGTCAACGGCAAGCGGTCCGCGAACAGCAATTGATCGGCGGCCGGCGGCCCGCCCGGATCTTCGGAACTACCGGCCGTGGCGCTTTGGCGAGCATGCGCTGCATTTCCAGATCACGATCGTTCACGTCTCGTTCGCTGGTTGCTCGTTACCGAAACGCAGGAACGCTTCGGGGACGCGGCGGGAACGTCAGCAGAAAATAAATCGAAAATTTACCACTCGCTCCGCGGCGGTGGAGATCGTCAGCGGATGGGCCCTGCCGGCCCGGCCCCAAAGACCCGAAAGACCCGTCGGTAGTTTCGACGGGGACCTTCAGCACACGGGCCGCTCGTATCGGGCCGGTCGATCGACCCACAAGATAGCGCTGGCACGTCGGTGCGGGATGCGGCAAGTTCTGCGGTCGCAACGCCGGAGCAAGGGCATGGCTTACGACCTCGAAACGTTCATAGCGGATTGCCGGACCGCGCTGTCGAGCGATCCCGGCCCCAATGGGCGAGAGCAGGTTCGCGTCGCATTGGAGCGCCTGCTTGCCAACGGCGAATTCGTCCGCCGCGTTTGCGGCGAGGAGGCCCCGCAGGGCCTCAACGTGCTCTACGAAGACCCCGCGCTCGGGTTTCAGATCCTCGCCCACGTAAACGAAAAGCCGCGGACTTCGCCGCCGCATGATCACGGCGCGTCCTGGGCGATCTACGGCCAGGCCGCCCAATACACCGACATGACCGAATGGGAGCGGCTGGACGACGGCGCCGATCCCGACCGCGCCACGCTCAAACCCAAGAAGCAATACCGTCTGCTGCCGGGTCAGGCGGGAATCTATCAGGAAGGCGTCATTCACTCGATCGACTACCCGGCCAAGGCCCGTTTCATTCGCGTGACCGGCACCAATCTCGATCGCATCCCGCGCCGGCGTTTCGATCTGGCGACCGGCAAGGCGATGCAGATGACGCCGCAGCAGGCGACATGATGCGCGCGGAGCCGTCGACGCTTGCCGACGACTCGATGCTGCGCGCCGTCAGCCCGAGCGGCCTCAAGGCGATGCTCGCCGACGGGCTGGAGCTGGCCATCCTCGACCTGCGCGAGGAGCTGATCTTCTCCGGGGCGCATCTGTTGTGGGCGCGCTCGGTGCCGCTGAGCCGCCTCGAGCTATTGGTCGCCCGTCTCGTTCCGCGCCGCGGAACCCGGATCGTGCTGTGCGACGCCGCCAACGGACCGGTCGAGCGCGCGGCCGAACGGCTGCGCCGTTTCGGCTACACCGATCTGTTCTGTCTCGGCGGCGGCATCGCGGCATGGGCCGAGGCGGGCTTCGAGCTGTTCTCCGGCGTCAACGTCCCGAGCAAAGCCTTCGGCGAGTTCATCGAGCACGCCGCCGGCACGCCGAGCATCGCCGCCGAGGAGCTCGAACGCTGGCTGCACACCGGCGCCGATGTCGTGGTGCTCGACAGCCGGCCGCTCGAAGAATACGCGCGGATGTCGATCCCCACCGCGATCAATGTGCCGGGCGCGGAGCTCGTGCTGCGCGCGCGCGATGTCGCGCGCTCGCCGGAGACCACGGTCGTGGTCAATTGCGCCGGACGCACGCGCAGCATCATCGGCGCACAGTCCCTGATCAACGCCGGGCTGCCGAACAAGGTCGTGGCGCTGCGCAACGGCACCATGGGCTGGCAGCTTGCGGGCTTTGCCTGCGAAAGCGGGAACAGCCGGCGGGCCACGGATATCTCCGCGAGCGGGCTTGCGTGGGCGAAGTCCGCCGCCAGCCGGGTGGCGAGCCGTTACGGGATCGAGCACATCGATGCCGCGACCTTGAAGAGCTGGCAGCAGGATCGGGAGCGCACGCTCTATTTGTTCGACGTGCGCGATCCCGATGAGTACCGCGCCGGCCATGTCGCGGGCGCGGTTTCCGCGCCGGGAGGGCAGCTCGTGCAGGCGACCGACCAATATATCGGCACGCTCGGGGCCCGCATCGTGCTTGTCGACGACGCCGAGGTGCGGGCGCTGATGACGGCGTCCTGGCTGCGGCAAATGGGTTTTCGCGATGTGTTCGTGCTCGCCGAGCGCGGCAGCGAGACGGAGTTCCCGAAGCCTCCGGTGCTCGGGTTTGCGCCGCGGCCGGAGCTCGAGATCCGGCCTGCCGAGCTCGACACGCTGCTGGCGCGCGAGGGGGCGACCGTCATCGACCTTTCGCTCAGCCGCGCGTACCGGCGCGCGCACATTCCGGGCGCCTGGTTCGCGATCCGCTCGCGCCTCGAGCGCGCGCTCGCCGCCATTCCGCTGCGCGAAAAATGGGTGCTCACGTCGGAGGACGGCATCCTCGCCGGATTGGCGGTACCGGAGCTCTCGGCGTTGACCGATCTTCCGGTGCGCTATTTGGCCGGCGGCAACGCCGCGTGGTCGGCGGCCGGATTGCCGCTGGCGGCCGGCGAGGACAGGATGGCGGACGAAGCGGTGGATGTGTGGCTGCGGCCCTACGAGCAGCCGCGGGCCGCCACTGCGGCCATGACCGAATATCTGACCTGGGAAACCGACCTGCTGCCTCGCCTCGACCGCGACGGCACCGCGCGGTTCCGCGGTCCGGGCTGATACGAACCCGGTTTGGAAATGCCCGCCCACGTGCCTCCGATCGTTTCGAGCCGCATGACGCGGGCGGATTTCGTGCGCGGCTCGCTCGGAGCGCTGTGCGCCTCGGCGCTCGGCGCGCCTGCGCGAGCGCAAGGCGCGGGGGAAAAGATGCATACGCGCAAAATCCCCTCGAGCGGGGCGGCGCTGGCGGTAGTCGGCTGCGGCACCTGGCGCGCCTTCGACGTCGGGGACGGCGCGAAGGAGCGGGCTGCGCTGGCGCAAGTCCTGCGCGTCCTGTTCGAGGCCGGTGGATCGGTCATCGACAGCTCACCGATGTACGGACGCGCCGAGGCAGTCGTCGGCGATCTCCTGAGCGCGGCAGGCGACCGCGACAAGGCCTTCATCGCCACCAAAGTGTGGACGACCGGGCGCGCCGCCGGCATCGCGCAGATGCAGCGCTCGATGCAGTTCATGCGCACCGACCACATCGAGCTGATGCAGGTCCACAATCTCGTCGACTGGCGCACGCAGCTCGGAACACTGCGCGGCTGGAAGCGGGAGGGACGCATTACCTATTTGGGCGTCACCCATTACACATCGAGCGCTTATGAGGAGCTCGAAGCCGTCATGCGCGCGGAATCCCTGGATTTCGTGCAGCTCAATTATGCGATCGACGATCGCGCGGCGGAACGGCGCCTGCTGCCGCTTGCCGCGGATCGCGGCATCGCCGTGGTGGTCAATCTGCCGTTCGGGGGCGGCGGCCTGTTGCGGAGCTTGCGCAACAAGCCGTTGCCGGATTGGGCGGGCGAGATCGAATGCCGCAGCTGGGCGCAGATCCTGCTCAAATACGTGCTCGGCCATCCGGCCGTTACCTGCGTCATTCCGGGCACGAGTCGCCCGGAGCACATGCGGGAGAACGCCGCCGCGGGGATCGGCACGCTACCCGATGCCGCATTGCGCGCAACGATGCTGGCATCGCTGCGGCTGTAGGGCTGCCGCGTGACCCAACGGCGCTCGGGCGGATGTTCGATCTACGCTTCCGCCAACCGGGTCTCCGCCGCCATCAAGTCCTGCCTGCGGCCGAGCCAAAGCCCGTTGGCGAGCCAGATGACCGACAGGATCACGGCCGCGAAACCGGTCTCGTTGGCGCTGAGGCCGAGCCCGGACAACAATGCGAACGACCACGCCCCGACCTGATCGCCGGCACGATAGACCACGGTGTCGATGAAGCTCTTGGCCTTGTAGCGGTCCTCGCGCGGAAGCACGGTGTAGAGGACCTCGCGGGTCGGCCGCGCAATCGCATAATCGCTGGAGCGGCGGAGCACCTGAAACGTCACCAGCGCGGCGATGCTCGGCAGCAGCGCCAAAACTCCGAAGCCGACGATGGTGAGCGCCGGCAGGAACGCCAGCGTCGGCCCGACGCCGAGCGATCGCACGATGCGGCCGGTGAGGAACAGCTGAACCAACAGCGTGAGCGCGTTGACCGCGAGGTCGATCGTCGCGAAGAACGCCGTCTGCGCGCCTCTATCTTGAAAGCTGCGGCTGACGATGCCGGCCTGCTGGAAGTAGAGAAACGTCGAGGTGATCGCGAACAACAGCAGGAATGCGCTCACGTTCATCAGGTAGCTGGACTTGAACGGGTGGATGATGCCGGCGAAGACGTTGCCTCCGATCGGGGTTTCCGCGGCCTGTTCCGCCGACCGGCTGTGAAATTTGGCCGACTGGCGCGACAGGCGATGAACGCTGAACACTGCAACCTCCAGCAACAGTGCCGCACCGATCAGCAAGAGCGAGGTAGGGGCGTGGCGGGCGAGCGATGCGGTCACCGCCGAGCCGACGATCGCGCCGATGGTGGCGCCCGCGGCGATGAAGCCGAACAGCCGCTTGCCGTCCTCCGAGCTGAAGAGGTCGACCATCAGCTGCCAGAACACCGACACGACGAACAAGTTGAACACCGAGATCCAGATGAAGAAGGCGCGCCCGACCCAGATGATTTCCTGCGCGTCGACCCAATGCAGGATCACGGCGAACAGCAGAATATTCGCGGCGAAGAACCGATAGGCGATCGGGATGAATCGCGTGCGCGGCAGTTTCTTGACGAGATACCAGAACGGA
>DASWCW010000263.1:0-3124 GCA_036395835.1 Xanthobacteraceae bacterium | reverse complement strand
ATACCGGTGGTGGCGACCGACGGCGATCCGCAAGCATGGATGCCGAAGTCCAACGGCACGATCGGCGGGTCCGCTGTGTTGCTCGGCTTCCGGGACACGCTGGATGGACTCGGGGCCGGTTCGCTGCGGCTGGTGCGGCGTCCGTTCAATTTCTCGATCCTCGATCCGTCCACCACCCAGATCTACAAATGGAAGCCGGCGCTCGGGGTGCACAAATTCGCCATCCGGGATGCGAGCGCGATCGCGAGGTTCAAGCCCGGGCTGGAAATGTCCACCGGCGGCGAGACCCGGTGGGCGGACGGCGGCGCGATCACGCGCGAGGCCGGTACCTGCTATTGGACCGGCGTGCTGCTGCGCGGCTGACGCGGCCTAAACTAGCCAAGCGGCACGCAAGCCGGAACCCGGAACCCGCGATAAGTTGGCTACCTAAAGCTTATACTCTGACTTGCATTTTGGCAACCGCGCAATCGAAAGATGTTTTTTGACGAAATTAAAGGGCTTAACGCCTTGATGTTGCTCAACAGTTTTTTGAATCGAGTCCAAAAAAGGGCTATCGAGGGCCGTTTCGGGTTCAGTCCCGCATCTTGACGTAGCTGCCCGGGGCGTCCTCGATCGGCTTGAACTTGCCGCCGCCGGGCTGCCGCGCCGGGACCTCGGCGGGATCCTGGTCCTTGAGCCATTGCGCCCAATCGGGCCACCACGACCCGGGCCGCTGCTCGGCCTTGGCGATCCAGCTCTCCAGATTGCCGAGCGCCGGTCCGTCGCTCCAATAGAAATATTTCACCGGCTCCGGCGGATTGACGACGCCGGCGATGTGACCGGATCCCGCCAGCACGAATTTGACCTCCCCGCCGAAGAATTTCGATCCCAGGAACACGGATTTCGCCGGCGAGATGTGATCCTCGCGCGTCGCCAGATTGTAGATCGGGATGGTGATCTTGCCGAGATCGAGCGTCTCGCCGCCGATCACCATCTCGCCCTTGCTCAGCTTGTTGTCGAGATAGCAACTGCGCAGATAGAACGAGTGATTGGCCGCCGGCATTCGCGTGGCATCCGAGTTCCAGTACAGCAGGTCGAACGGGAAGGGCGCCTTGCCCTTGAGATAATTGTTGACGACATAGGGCCAGATCAGATCGTTCGAGCGCATCATATTGAAGGCGACGGCCATCTTCTGGCCTTCGAGATAACCGGTCTCCTCCATCTGGCGTTCGAGCGTGCGCAGCTGCTCCTCGTCGATGAACACCAGCAGATCGCCCGCATAGGTGAAATCGACCTGGGCGGCGAACATGGTGGCCGTCAGCGCGCGCTCGTCGCGCTTGGCGGCCATATAGGCGAGCGCGACCGCCAGCAACGTGCCGCCGACGCAATAGCCGATCGTGTGAATCTTGTCCTCGCCCGTCACTTTGGTGACGATATCGATGGCCTCGAGCGGGCCCTTGCGCATGTAGTCCTCGAAGCGGGTCCCGGCGAGCTTCGCGTCCGGATTGACCCAGGAGATGACGAACACGGTCAGGCCCTGCGCCACCGCCCATTTGATGAAGGATTTTTCCGGGGTGAGATCGAGAATGTAATACTTGTTGATCCAGGGCGGCACGATCAGCAGCGGCCGCTTGAGAACGGTTTTGGTCGTCGGCGTGTACTGAATGAGCTGCATAAGCTCGTTCTGATAGATCACCTTGCCGGGCGTCACTGCGAGATTGCGTCCGACCTCGAACAGGGAGGAATCGGATTGGCGGATTTTCAGGTGCCCGCCGCCGGCCTCGATGTCTTCGGCCAGCATCTGCATGCCGCGCACCAGATTCTCGGCGTTCGACGACAACGTCTCGCGCAACAGTTCCGGATTGGTCAGCACGAAGTTCGACGGCGAAACCGCGTTGGCGATCTGGCGGACATAGAATTCCGCCTTCTGGCGGGTATGCGGATCGAGCCCTTCCGCGTCCTCGACCAGCTGCTGGGCCCAGTTGGTGGAGAGCAGATAGGCCTGCTTCAGGAAATCGAAGAACTGATTCGAGCTCCATTCCGGGTCGGCGAAGCGGCGATCCTTCGGATCGGCCTGGGCGACCGGCTGGGCGGGCTCGCCCGCCATGCGCCGCATCGTCGAGGCCCAAAGATCGAGATAGGTCCTGCCGATGCTGGTCTGCAGCTCGAGCGCTCGCTGGGGGTCGCGCAGCCAGTATTCCGCGACCTGGCCCAGCGTCCTGACCACTTCGACGATCTGCGCGCCTTCGCCTTTGATCTGGCCTTCCTCCCGCGGCTTGAGGTAGGCGGCCGCAGCCTTGCCGCTCTCCTCGATCAGGCGCGCAAGGTTGTTGGCGAACGCTTCGACGTCGATCACGCCTGTGCGCGACGCCGGCGGCGCGGGGCCGGGCTGCGCGGGCGCGGCGGCGCCGGCCGGCGGCCTTGTCACGCCGGGCGAAGGGGCCGGCTCTGGCACGCCGGGCGACGGCGGCGGCTTCGGCACGCCGGCAACCGCGTCCGCGGCCTGCGCGAACGCGCTCACCCGCTCCGATTGCGCCGGTTTGGCGTTCGGCGGCTTGCGGGCACGCCGCGCCTTGCTCGGCGCCCCGCTCTTGCGTTTTGCTGGCGATCTCTCGTCCATGACATTGCCACTCGCGCCGCGCGGACCGGTGGTCCACGGTTTGGACATATTACCGAGCTACGTCACATCAAGTAAAATCAAAGGGTTACGTGGTCGTTTCCGCGGGTTCAACGATCCTTCATCTTTCTCTGTTCCCGCGCCGTTCTGTCAAGGTGCAGGACGGCCGCCAAGGCATTCTCGCGCTGCTCGGAATGTCGGCAGTAAATCTCGACGGTTTCCTTCGACATCCCCACCATATCGCAGATTTGCGGGACCGTCGCCCCATCCCGTCGAAGCCTCACTACGGCTGTCGCCCGCAACCCGTGCATGACTAAGCCGTGCCGTTCCTGGGATGCCCTCAACGGCTCCAGGGCGGGGTTGGTGTCGCGCTCACGGAGCCAGTCATTTGACAAGTGCTTGCGGCTGAAACCCTCGCCATTCGCTTTGACCAGGATGAAGCCAGGACGACGCTCCCAGGTCGCGAATGCAGCCTGAAGCGGTAATGTGAAGGGAATCCACAACACCTTCCCCGTCTTTTGCTGCTTC
>DASWCW010000262.1:0-9736 GCA_036395835.1 Xanthobacteraceae bacterium | reverse complement strand
CCCCGCCGCCGCGGCTGGCGGAAGTCGCGGGCCTCGGCGAGGAGGCGATCACCGATCTGAAGATCGTCCAGGCCGCCGCGAACGAGCTCTTGCGCGGCGGCCTGCGCCAGAAACCGGTGCTCTCGTCCTGGTCGGCCGTGCTCGATTATTGCCGCACCGCCATGGCGTACGCCGACAAGGAGGAGCTGCGCGTGCTCTATCTCGACAAGCGCAACCAGCTGATCGCGGACGAGCGCCAGCAGGTTGGCACCGTCGACCACACGCCGGTCTACCCGCGCGAGGTGGTCAAGCGCGCGCTCGAGCTCTCGGCGAGCGCGCTCATCCTCGTGCACAACCATCCCTCCGGCGATCCGAGCCCCTCGCGCGCCGACGTGGAGATGACCCAGCAGATCGTCGAAGCCGCCCGCGCGCTCGGGATTTCCCTGCACGACCACATCATCGTCGGCCGCCAGGGCCACGCGAGCTTCAAGGCGCTGGGGCTGATTTGAGCGGGCCGCCGCTCCGCGCAACTCCGGACGCGCAAAGGTGTTTACTCTGCTCGAGCAGCTACACTTTGGTCGGGAGTAGCGCCCGATGAGCGACATCGCCAGACCGCACACCAAAGTCCGGCTGAAGACGGAACGGCCGCGCCTGCACAAGGTCATTCTCATCAATGACGATTATACGCCGCGCGAGTTCGTCGTCGCGGTGCTCAAGGCGGAGTTCCGCACGAACGAGGATCAGGCCTATCGGGTGATGATCACGGCGCACAAGCGCGGCGCCTGCGTGGTCGCGGTGTTCGCGAAGGACGTTGCCGAGAGCAAGGCGACGAGAGCCACGGAAGCCGGCCGCAGCAAGGGCTATCCGCTGCTGTTCACGACCGAGCCGGAAGAATAGGAGTTTACTGCCGCACCAGCAGCAGCGGCTGACGCCCTTGCGGAATGCGGTGCCAGGTGCCGGATTCCTCCTCCTCGAACCGCCACGGGTCGTTGCGCTCGGAGAGCACGAGGAGCAGCCCGCGGTCCATCCGCCAGGATTTCGGCGCGAAATTGGTCACCGCGCTGTCGCAGCCGGGCTTCACCTTCATGTCGAAGTTCTCGGTGTCGTGCGCGACGTCGAGCAGACTGATCTGACAAATCGGCTTTCCGCCGCCACGCATCAAGGCCCAGTCGCCGAACATGAAGTCGGCGGTGCGCTCGCGCCCCTCGGCGGCCGCCTGCGTCTGCAGAAAAACCAGATTTTCTCCCGGACGCAGCGGCTCGAACAGGCCGTTCTCGACTTCGGTGAGCTCGAAAATGGCTTTGCCCTTGGCGTTCATCAGACGCAGCGTGTCGTCCTTGTCGATCGCCCAGGCGACGATGTCGCGGGTCTCGGGAAAGGCCTCGGCGCAGCCCTTCTGGAATTCGAGCGCGCGTCCGGGACCGGCCGCATCGAGCTTGAAGTTGATGATGCAGGTCTTGTCGCGATCGGCATTGGAGAGTTCCCAGGCGCCGATCATCGGCGTGCCGGTATCGCCTTGGGCGCGGGCGAGCGGCGCGATGCCCATGCTGGCGATCGAGGCGATCAGAAGCGCGGCGGTGAATTGCGTAGGAGTCATTGCCGTTCCAGGGTCGGTGCTCATAGGTCAGTGGTCAGAAGTGGCCAAAGTATGAAATCGCGCGCTTCCCTCCCATGTCACCTGCCGATTTCCGACTTCTGACCTGCGATCCCCTGGCATTCCGGAACCGGCGTGAGCGCGCCCTTGCCGGCGAACCAGGACAGCAAATTGTCGACCACGAGCTGTCCCATGGCGTCGCGGGTGTAGACCGACGCGGAGCCGACATGGGGAAACAGCACCACGTTGTGCATTTCCACCAGCTCGGGCGGCACCTGCGGCTCGTTGGCGAACACGTCGAGGCCGGCGGAGAGAATGCTGCCGGTCTCGAGCGCGGCGATGAGCGCCGGCTCGTCCACCACGGAGCCGCGCGACATGTTGATCAAGATTCCGTCGGGTCCGAGCGCCTCGAGCACGTTCGCGTCGATCATGTTCCTGGTCGCGGGGCCGCCCGGCGTGACGACCATCAGCACGTCGACGGCGCGCGCCATGTCGATCAGATTCGCATAGTGCCGATACGGCACTCCAAGCTGCGCATGGCGGCCGTGATAGACGACGGGGACGCCAAACGCATCGAGCCGGCGCGCGATCGCCTTGCCGATGCGGCCAAGCCCGACGATGCCGACGGTGCGATCGCGCAGCGTCGCCCTGGTCAGCGGGTAATCGCCGTGCAGCCACTTGCCGGCGCGCAAATAGCGCTCGGCCTGCGGCAGCTCGCGCACCGTGCACAGCAGGAGGCCGAGCGCCGTATCGGCGACCTCCTCGGTGAGCACGTCGGGCGTGTTGGTGACGACGATCCCGCGGGCCGCCGCCCATTTGGCATCGACATGATCGTAGCCCACCCCGAAGTTCGAGATGATCTCCAGTTTCGGGAAGCGGCCGAGAAACTCGGGGCCCATCGGCTCGTGCTTGCCGCCGCCCGCCGCCATGGCGCGCAGCCCTGGCGCAAGCCGTGCGATCAGCGCCTCGCGATCGGGCGCTTCCCACAGCTTGTGCAGGGTGAACGCGCGCCCGATGCCCTGCTCGATCAGCGGCATCACCGGCCCAACCATCAAGACATCGAGCTTCTCGGCAGCCATCCCGTTCTCCGCGTCCCGCAGCCGTATCGGCAAAGGACCCGCGACTCTCGGCATGATGACGGGGGAGTCAATGGGATGCGCTCTTCTACCTCCCCGGAGGGGCGGTCGATCGCGCGTAAGCGCGATCGGGTGGGGCAAGCCGAACCCCACCCCGGTGTCTCGCTGCGCTCGGGTGGGGCAAGCCGAACCCCACCCCGGTGTCTCGCTGCGCTCGACACCGACCCTCCCCTTCGGGGAGGGAAAAGTCTACCAGCTCACGGAGATGTACTGCGTCTCCATGAACTCCATCAGGCCCTCGTGCGCGCCTTCGCGCCCGATGCCGCTCTGCTTCATGCCGCCGAACGGCGCCGCCGGGTCCGACACGAGGCCGCGGTTGAGCCCGACCATGCCGTATTCGAGCCGCTCGGACACGCGCAGGCCGCGGCCGATGTCGCGTGTGTAGAGATAGGCGACGAGGCCGTATTCGGTGTCGTTCGCGCGCGCGACCACGTCGTCCTCGGACTTGAAGGTCTGGATTGCCGCCACCGGGCCGAAGATCTCCTCGCGCAGCAGCTGGGCATTGTCCGGCACCTTGGTGATGACCGTCGCCGGATAGAAGAAGCCCTTTCCGTTCGTCGGCTTGCCGCCGATCAGCACTTGCGCGCCCTTGCCGACCGCATCCTCGACGAGGCTCACGACCTTGTTGCGGGTATCGGCGTTGACCAGCGGGCCCACGGCGACGCCGTCCTCGAGCCCGTTGCCCATCTTGAGCGCGCTCATGCGCGCGGAGAGCTTTTTCGCGAACTCGTCGTGAACCTTCTCCTGCACGTAGAACCGGTTCGCGGCCGTGCAGGCCTCGCCGATGTTGCGCATCTTGGCGATCATCGCGCCCTCGATTGCCGCATCGATATCGGCGTCCTCGAACACGATGAACGGCGCATTGCCGCCGAGCTCCATCGCCGGCTTGACCACGTGGTCGGCCGCGCCGTGCAGCAGCTTGCGCCCGGTCTCGGTCGAGCCGGTGAACGAGATCACCCGCACGCGCGGATCGGCCAGCATGGCGCCGACCACGGGCCCGGAGCTGCGCGAGGGAATGACGTTGACCGCGCCGCCGGGGACACCGGCCTCTTCCAGCAGGGGCATCAGCGCCAGCATGGTGAGCGGCGTCTCGGAAGCGGGTTTCAGCACGACGGTGCAGCCCGCCGCCAGCGCCGGGCCGATCTTTCGCGTCGCCATCGCGGCCGGGAAATTCCACGGCGTGACCAGCACGGCAACGCCCGCCGGCTTGTGCTGCACCAGGATGCGGGCACCCGAGGTCGGCGCGCGCGAAACCTCGCCGATGTTGCGCACCGCTTCCTCGGCGTACCAGCGGAAGAACTCGGCCGAATACGCGACCTCGGCCCGCGAATCCGAAAGCGCCTTGCCGTTCTCGAGCGTGATCAGGCGGGCGAAGCGCTCGCTGTGCTGCAGGATGAGCTCGAACGCCTTGCGCAGAATCTCGCCGCGCTCGCGCGGCTTGCGCGCGGCCCAGCCCGGGAACGCATCGCTCGCCGCATCGACCGCGGCCTTGGCGTCCGCGACGCCGGCGCTCGCGACCGAGGCGATCGTCGCCTCCGTGGCCGGATCGATGACGTCGAATCGCCCCTTGTCGGCCGCCGGCCGCCATTTGCCGCCGATGTAAAGCTCGGTCGGCACGTTCGCGAGAAGATTGTCGTACATGGGGTTGGTCCTGGATTTGGTGCTTCCCCGTCATTGCGGTCGCGCGAGCGAAGCGAGCGTGTACCGGGACCATGAACACCGATCGGGATATGGAAACGGTGATGATCATGGATACCGGCTCTCGCTTGCGCTCGGCCGGAATGACGGCTCGTTCAGCCCCTTAGCTTGTGCTCGCGGTATAGAATGTAAAGCCCCGATGCGATCACGATTGCCGCGCCCGCGAGCGTCCATTCGCTCGGCAATTGCCCGAACACCAGATAGCCCGCCGCGATCGCCCAAATCAGCTGGCTGTAGATGAAGGGCGCCAGCACCGAAGCCGAGGCGAGCCGGTGCGCGGCGATCAACAGGTAATGGCCGAAGCTGCCCAGTGCGCCGATCAGGACCATGAGCACGATCACGACCGGGTCATGCGGCGTCGTCCATACGAACGGCAACGCCGGCAGCGCCGCCACGCTCCCGACGAAATTCGAATAGAACAGCGTCGTCTCGTTGGAATCGGTGCGGGCGAGCACCCGGGTCGAGATGTTGTAGACGGCATAGCAGATCGCGCCGGCGACGCAGAGCAGCGCGGCCGGATGCATGCCGCCCATGCCGGGGCGGGCGATGAGCAGCACGCCCGAAAACCCGATCGCGATCGCGGTCCAGCGCCGCCAGCCGGCCCATTCGCCGAGCACGAAGCCGGACAGCAGCGCGACGAAAAACGGCGTCGAGAACAGGATCGATACCGTCTGGTCGAGCTGCAGATAGCGCAGCGCCAGAACGTTGAGCAGGGTCGAGAACAGCAGCAGCAGCGAACGGCCGATCTGCAGCACCGGCCGCGTGGTCACCACGAGGCCCGGGCGGGTGAGCGGGTTCGAGACCAGGAACGTGAGCGCGAACGCGCTGGCGTAGCGCGCCCACACCACCTGCAGCGTGTCGAGATGGCCGTTGAGGAATTTCGCCGACGCGTCGAGGCAGGCGAAGCACGCGCAGGCGCCGCACATCAGCGCAATCGCCCGCAATCGCCGCCGCCGTTCGTTGAGCGCGTCGGCGCCTGGCTCGCGCGACCGTTCCATCAATAGGTCGCCCGGCCCCCGGAAATGTCGAACACGGCCCCGGTGGTGAAGGAGCATTCCGCCGAGGCACAGAATGCCGCGAGCGCCGCGACCTCCTCGACCTCGACGAAGCGGGCGCGCGGGATCTTGGCCAGCATGTAGGCGATGTGCTCCTCGCTCATTTGCGAAAAGATCGCCGTCCGGGCGGCGGCGGGCGTGATGCAATTCACCGCGATATCGTATTCGGCAAGCTCTTTTCCCAAGGATTTGGTCAAGGCGATGAGCGCGGCCTTCGAAGCCGAATAGGCGGAGGCATTCGGATTGCCTTCCTTGCCGGCGATCGACGCGATGTTGACGATGCGCCCGTAGTTCTGCGCGATCATGTGCGGAACGAGCGTGCGGCAGCAGTGGAAGGGGCCGTCGAGGTTGACCGCCATCACCGCGTCCCACGCCTCGGGCGGATAGTCCCAGGTCTTCTGGTTCGGGCCGGCGATGCCGGCATTGTTGACGAGAATGTCGATGCGCTCGAAGCCGGTGAGCGTGCGCTCGCAGGCGCGCTCGACCTCTTCGAGCCGGGTCACGTCGACCGCGCAGGTTTCGACGCGACCGGAATTGGCGAGCTCGCTCGCGGTCTGTGCGGCGAGCGCATGGTCGCGGTCCCAGATCGACACCGTGGCGCCGGAGCGAAGAAATCGCTCGACGATCGCCCGGCCGATGCCCTGGGCGCCGCCGGTGACCACCGCGACGCGGCCGTCGAGATCGATGCGATTGCTCATGGGATCCCCATCCACTCCATGCACCTCCCCGGCGGACCAAGCCAGCCCTTGCAGGCGAGGTCAACATCGCGGTCCGCAAGCGAGACATGCAGGCCGCGCGGTTGCCGGCAGAGCACTGGGGAGACTCACGGCTCCCGGGCGATCGCGCTTTCGTGCCAGCGCCGCAGTACGAGATGCGAGGCGAGCGACGTGGCGAAATAGATGACGATGCCGGTCACCGCCAGCAGCACGAGTGCCGCGAACATGCGGGGAATGTCGAGCCGGTACCCGGATTCGGCGATCCGGTAGGCGAGGCCCGAGCCGGCGCCGGCGGAGCCGGCGGCGATCTCGGCGACGACCGCGCCGATCAGCGAAAGCCCGCCCGCGATGCGCAGGCCGCCGAGCATATAGGGTAGCGCCGCCGGCAGCTTGAGGTGCCGCAGCGTCTGCCAGCGCGAGGCGCGGTAGAGCCGGAACAGGTCCGCCAGATTGTGATCGACCGAATTGAGCCCGAGCGTGGTGTTGGCGAGCACGGGAAAGAACGCGACGATCCACGCGCAGGCGAGCACGGCCGCCGGCTGCGGCAGATAGATCAGCAGCAGCGGGGCGATCGCCACGATCGGCGTCACCTGCAGGATCACCGCATAGGGATAAAGCGAATATTCGACGAGCCGCGACTGGTTGAACAGGATGGCCAGCGCGATGCCGCCGCCGGCGGCGAGCGCCAGGCCCTGCAAGGTCGTCAGCAATGTGACGGCGAGCGAGGCGGACAGCACCGGCCAATCGGCCACCAGCGTGTGCGCCACCAGCGCCGGTCCCGGCAGGACATAGGGCGGAATGCCGTTGATCTCGACGACGAGGTGCCAGGCGAGGATCCCGAGCGCGAGCATGACGAGCGGCAGGGCAATGCGCAGCACCGCCTCCGGCCGAGCCATCCAGGCGGCGGAGCCGTTCATGCGCGCACTCCCTCACCCATGGCGGCGGCGAGCGCCTGCGAGGTCTTGCGGCAGTAGCCGGCGTATTCGGCCGAGGTGCGGAAGGATTCGTCGCGCGGATAGGGGGCGTCGATCGCAATCTCGGCGAACACCCGCCCGGGCCGCGGCGTCATCACTACGATGCGGTTCGACAAATACACCGATTCGAACACCGAATGCGTGACGAACACCACGGTCTTGCCGAGCGCCCGCCACAGCGAGAGCAGATCGTTGTTGAGTCGGAACCGGGTGATCTCGTCGAGCGCCGCGAACGGCTCGTCCATCAGCAGAAGCTCGGGATCGGTCACGAGCGCGCGCGCCAACGAGACGCGCATGCGCATGCCGCCGGAGAGCTCGCGCGGATAGGTTCCGGCAAAATCGGCAAGGCCGACGCGGTCGAGCACGCGGGCAATGCGCAGCGTCGCGGTGCGTTCGTCGATGCCCTCGAGCCGCAGCGGCAGAAACACATTGGCGAACACCGTCGCCCACGGCATCAGGGTCGGCTCCTGGAACACGAAGCCGATCGCATGGGAATTGCGGCCCGGCTCGCGCGCGTCGCTGCTCCAGACGACCTCGCCGCGGCTCGGCTCGGACAACGAGGCGATCAGGCGCAGCGCGGTCGACTTGCCGCAACCGGAGGGGCCGAGCAGCGACAAAAACTCGCCCTCGCGCACCTCGAGGTCGAGCTCGTCGAGCGCGACGACCGAATTCGGGAATGTCTTCCCGACGCGGCGAAGCGCGAGGATGGCCGCCGCAGGAGCTTCACGCATGGGAAGCACGTAGCAATGTTATTGCTTCGGCCGCTGATCGACGCCGACGCCCTTGCCGACGAACTGCAGCGTATAGGATTTGTGGAAATCGATCGCCCGATCGACGACGCCCGCCCGCGCCATCTTGTCGAAAAAGCTCTTGACCCGCGCGTCGGTCATGGCGCCGATGCCGAGCTCGAGCGTGTCGCCGGAATCGACGATGCCGTAGCGCTTGAGCTTGTCGACCGAATAGGCGATCAGCTCGTCGGTCATCTCCGGATTGTCCCTGCGGATGAGCGCGCGCGCCGGTGCGTTGTCGGCGTAGAGAAAATGGTACCATCCGATGGTCGAGGCCTCGACGAAGCGCCGCACCAGGTCCGGCTTGGTCTCGACCAGGTCGCGGCGCGTCTCGATCAGCGTCGAGTAGGTGTCGAAGCCGTAATCCGCCAAGAGGAAGATCTTCGGCTTGAAGCCGCCCTGCTTCTCGATCGCGTAGGGCTCCGACGTGACATAGCCCTGCATCGCCGAATGCTTGTCGGCCAGGAACGGCTGCGGGTTGAAGGTATAGGGCTTGACCTTGGCCTCGCTGAAGCCGAACTCGGATTTCATCCATTGCAAATAGGTGGCGACGCCCTCCTTGGAGGCGAACAGGGTGAGCTTCTTGAGATCCTCGAATTTCTCGACGCCCGCGTCCGGATGCGCGATCAGGACCTGCGGGTCTTTTTGGAACATCGCCGCCACCAAAATCGTGGGGACCTTCTGGGCGACCGCGTCGAACGCCTGCAGCAGATTGGCGCTCATGAAGAAATCGAGCTTGCCGACCGGCAGCAGGATGCGGTTGTTGACCTGCGGGCCGCCCGGCACGATCGTCACGTCGAGCCCGTATTGCCGGTAGGTGCCGTCGGCGAGCGCCTGATAGAAGCCGCCGTGCTCGGGCTCGGCCACCCAATTGGTGCCGAACCGGACCTTGTCGAGCTGTTGGGCGGACGCCGGTGTGACAGACCCCAGCAATACCGTTCCGATAAGCATGGGGATGGTCAAAAATTTGGCAATCGGCATCCGTTCCTCTCCCGGAGTTGGGCCGCAGACAATATTTGAGTGCCGCCAATTTGCCCAGTACGACGCTACGCCGCCTTTCTCCAGGAGAATTGGATGCAATTGGTGCGGTGAATGGGGTATGATGCGGATATGGTCAAGACACTTGAACTGGCGCTCTCGAAGGCTGCGGAATTGCCGGAAGCTGCGCAGGAGCAACTCGGTCGCGAGCTGCTGGAGCGGATCGACACGCTTTCCAAGCTGCGGTCGGAGGTAGGACTTAAGGAACTCGACGACGGCAAAGGGGAGGAGCTGGACTTGGAGGATTTTCTCCGAGAAGTCCGCAAAGATCATGGCAGCGACTAGGCGGATCGCCTGGGCGCGGCGGCCAAACGAGATTTGCGAAATGTTTGGCGCTACTACTCGAAAGTTGCCTCCTGGGATATTGCCGATAACCTGGTCAGCGAAATAGAATTCGCAAGCGATCGTCTGCGCAAACCGCCGCTATTGGGCGCTCCCGGGACGAAGTTGCGCCTGGACTTCGCTCTCTGCTCGTTCATCCGTACGCGGTGTTCTATCGTACGAAAGACGATGCTGTTGAAATCGTGCGTGTGCTCCACGAGCACCGGGACTTCGCCACGATTTTTTCAACGAAAAAGTCGTGAACCGGTTAGGAAGGATTAGCCGGCGACCATTATGGAGAGCGGTTCGGTGCTGCCCAAACGCGACTGGGTCGAGATGACCTGGGAGGATTTCGCCGGCGCCGATCAGGCGCGCTGGATCGCGGTGCTGCCGGTCGCGGCCGTCGAGCAGCATGGGCCGCACCTCCCGCTCGGGGC
>DASWCW010000261.1:0-29598 GCA_036395835.1 Xanthobacteraceae bacterium | reverse complement strand
GCCGACCAGCGCCGGCCGCGCTTCTGGTTGACGTGGAAATAACAGCAGCCCTCGTTGTCGCCGGTGTTGAAATCGTCGATCGTTGGAACGCCGCTTTCGGCCGCCGCCTCGCGGAACGCGTCGGTGATGTCCCAGCGCACGCGCGGCGGCTCGATCCGCCATTCGCCGCCCGCGGCATGGGCCGGGCCATCGCCTAGAAAATGATCCTCGTGCCGCTTGAAATATCTCAGCACGTCGTCCCAGCCCCAGCCGGCAAGCCCAAGCTGGCGCCAATGGTCGTAATCGGCCGCCTGGCCGCGCATGTAGATCATGGCGTTGATGGCGGATGAGCCGCCGATCACCTTGCCGCGCGGATAGGCGAGGCTGCGGCCGTTGAGCCCAGGCTCCGGCTCGGTGCGGAAGCACCAGTCGGCTCGCGGATTGCCGATCGCGAACAGATAGCCGCACGGAATGTGAAACCAGATCCAATTGTCGCGGCCGCCCGCCTCCAGCACCAGCACCTTGTTGCGCGGGTCCGCGGACAGCCGGTTGGCAAGAACGCAGCCCGCCGAGCCGGCCCCGACGACGATATAGTCGTACTCGCCGATCGTTGTTGGCTGCGCCATGTTCATCCTCGTCTGCCGACGAGTACCAGTGTGGGATTGCTCGGCGGAATTGGCAATGCGAGAGCCCGTCGTCCCGGGGTCCGAGCGGTGTTCATGGGGGCCGGGCTCGCCGCTTCGCGGCGCCCCGGAACGACGGCCGCATGGGTGACACTCGCGGCCGCACTGGCTAGTCTCGCGGACGGTCGTCGCGCCGCCCGCGCGCCGCCAAAACCCGGGACGGCGGTCCCGCTCCCTTTCACCCCACGCTGTGGCCGACCGGCGCTTTGGCCTGACGCAGGATTTCGCGTGCCCGTTCTGAGCCCCGAGGAATGGACTGCGGTCGCGCTGTCGCTCAAAGTCGCATTCTGGGCGACGGTGCTGTCGCTGCCGATCGGCATCGCGCTCGCCTACGTGCTCGCGCGCAAATCGTTCTGGGGCAAGGCGCTGCTCGACGGTCTCGTCCTGCTGCCGCTCGTGCTGCCCCCGGTCGTGACCGGGTACTTCCTCTTGATCCTGTTCGGCCGCAACGGCGCGCTCGGAGCCCCGCTCGCCCAGTTCGGCATCGTGCTGGCGTTCCGCTGGACGGGTGCGGTGCTGTCCTGCGGCATCATGGCGTTTCCGCTGATGGTGCGCGCGATCCGGCTGTCGTTCGAGGCCGTCGACCGCCGCCTGGAAGCCGCCGCCGCAACGCTCGGCGCGGGTCCCGCGCGCACCTTCCTGACCATCACGCTGCCGCTCGCCATGCCGGGGATCATAGCCGGAGGAGTGCTCGCATTTGCACGCGCGCTCGGCGAGTTCGGCGCCACCATCACGTTCGTGTCGAACATTCCCGGCGAGACCCAGACGATTTCCGCGGCGATCTACAGCTTCCTGCAAGTGCCCGGCGCCGACGCGCCGGCGCTGCGGCTCGCCGCGGTTGCCGTCGTGATCTCGCTCGTTGCGCTGGTCCTCTCCGAATGGCTGGCACGCCGCGCCAATGCGCGCCTGCACGGGATCTGAGCATGCTCGCCCTCGACGTGGAAAAGCGGCTCGGCGATTTCGTGCTCCGCGCCAAATTCGAGACGGTGAGCGCCGCGACCGCGCTGTTCGGCCCGTCCGGATCGGGCAAGACCACGATCGTCAACATCATCGCCGGCCTTGCCGTGCCGGATCGGGGCCGGCTGCTCCACCGCGGCCGGCTGCTGTTCGATGCCGACGGCGGCGTGAACCTGCCCACGCATCGGCGCGGGTTCGGCTACGTGTTCCAGGACGGACGGCTGTTTCCGCATCTCACCGTGGAGCGCAATCTCGATTTCGGCCGGCGCATGCGCCGGCTCAAGACCGACGGCGCCGAGATGCGGCGCGTCGTCAAGATGCTCGATATCGGCCACCTGCTGGAGCGACGCCCCGGCCAGCTTTCGGGCGGCGAGCGTCAGCGCGTCGCCATCGGCCGGGCGCTGTTGATGCGGCCGCAACTCCTCCTGCTCGACGAGCCGCTGGCTTCGCTCGACGGCGCCCGCAAGGCGGAAATCATGCCGTACCTCGAGCGGCTGCGCGAGGAGGGCGTGCCGATGATCTACGTCAGTCATCAGGCCGCGGATATCCGCCGCATCGCCGCCTCGGTGGTGCGCATCGAAGCCGGCCAAGTCAAAGCGATCGGCGGCCTCGAGCTGCTGGACACCCCGGATGCGGATGCGGTGCGGTGAATCTCGGGCCTGCCCTGCGATCTCCCCGCCTGATGTTTCGACGGGTCAAAACAGCCCGCGAGGTGCCCGAAGTAAAGGCGATGTGTGTCACCTCGCAACTTGCGCTTTCGGGGCATAGCGGACTTGGCCGGGCTTGCTGCTGGCTCGACCAGGTGGCGAATGACCGGAGCGGACTCTCAGCGGCCCCTTATTCGATCACCTCGTCGGCGCGGGCGAGCAGCGTCGGTGGAATGTCGAGACCGAGCGCCTTCGCGGTCTTGAGGTTGATCACCAGATCGTACTTGGTCGGCGCTTGCACCGGAAGGTCAGCCGGCTTCTCGCCCTTGAGGATGCGACCGGTGTAGACGCCGACCAGGCGATAAGCATCGATAATGCTAGGTCCGTAGCTAATCAGGCCGCCGGCATCGACGAAATCCCGTGAAAAATAGATCGCGGGGACAGCATGGCGCGCCGCGAGCCGCACGAGCTGGTCGCGTTGGCTTTGTAGGAACGGGTCATCACCGACGAGAAGGGCCGCCATTTTTTGGCCGGCGATGGCTGCAAAGGCCGGCTCGAACTCGTTTGCGGCACCGACGTTGAGGATATTGATCTGCAGCCCGAGAGTGCGCGCGCCGACTTGCACATCATGCACCTCGGTCGAGGCGCTCGGATAGTTCAGATTGACGAGCATGGCGATCGCGGTGGCCTTGGGGATGACCTCGCGCAGCAGCTCCAGCCGCTTCGCCCCGAGCGCACCGAAGCTCAGGTTCGCGCCCGTCACATTGCCGCCCGGCCGGTTGAGGCTGGCCACGAGTCCGAGCTTGACCGCGTCGCCCCCGCTCGAAAACACGATCGGGATCGTCGCCGTCGCGGCCTTGGCTGCCAGCCCCGAAACGCTGCCGCCGGTCGCAGCGATCACCGCCACATGACGGCCAACCAGCTCAGCCGCCAGCGCCGGCAGCTGGTCGTACCTCCCATCCGCCCAGCGATATTCGACGGTGACGCTCTTGCCCTCGATAAAGCCGGTCTCCGCCAGGCCCCGGTGGAACGCGGCGACAACGGACGCCGACTCGCCCGGCGACCGGCCGCTGAGAAATCCGATTACTGGCGTCGCCGGCTGTTGCGCGCGCGCGGCGAACGGCACTGTGGCCGCCGCACCGCCGAGAAGCGAGATGAATTCCCGCCGCCGCATGTTTCTCCCCAGGGCCGCGGACCACCGCGTTCGACGCGAAGCATAGCCCCTGGAACTGTGCTTCGCATCACACCGAAGAATCAAGGGGGAATGGCCGCTGTTGGCACATCGCGTCATTTCGCTGCGCTGTGGAATTTGGTCGCTATCGGAGCAAAGCGGACATCGACTAAGCCGGACCAATCAAGCTCGATTTACGCGCCCCAGCTACGACCCATTTCGGGTTATTATCCCGCATGTTTCCGCCCGAGCGCATCGTCTGCCTGACCGAAGAGACCGTCGAGACGCTCTATCTGCTCGGCGAGGACCGCCGCATCGTCGGCGTGTCCGGTTATGCGGTGCGGCCGCCGCAGGTGCGCCGGGAAAAGCCGCGGGTCTCCGCGTTCATTTCCGCGGACATCGACAAGATCCTCGCGCTCGATCCCGACCTGGTCCTGACCTTCTCCGACCTGCAGGCCGACATCGTCGCCGCGCTGATCCGGCGCGGCGTCGCGGTCCATGCATTCAATCAGCGCGACCTTGCCGGCATTTTCGCCATGATCCGCACGCTCGGCGCCCTCGTCGGCGCGGGCGAGAAGGCCGAGCGCCTGTGCGCGGATCTCGAGGCGCGGCTGCGATCCGTGCGCGGCGCGGCCGAGCGGCGCGAGCGCCAGCCGCGCGTCTATTTCGAGGAATGGGACGAGCCGATGATCAGCGGCATCGGTTGGGTCTCCGAGCTGATCGCGGCGGCGGGCGGGCTCGATGTCTTTGCCGAGCGCGCCGCCAACAAGAGCGCCAAGGACCGCATTGCCGCGCCCGAAGAAGTCATTGCGGCCGCGCCCGACATCATCATCGGCTCGTGGTGCGGCAAGAAGTTCGCTCCGGCGAAAGTTGTTCGGCGCCCGGGTTTTTGCGAGATTCCGGCGGTGCGGTCCGGCTTTCTGCGCGAGATCAAGTCGACGCTGATCCTGCAGCCCGGACCGGCGGCCCTGACCGACGGGCTCGATGCGCTCGTCGGCATCATCGAGGAATGGAGCGCGACAACCGGGCCCGCCCAGCCGTGAACGGACTTGCTGGCGCGCGCATCGGGCGCGGTCTCGTGCTGCAATGTTTCACGAGCGGCCGATCACGAAGGCGAGGCCGCGCCGCAGCGCGGATCTCAGCCGTCCGACCGGCTTTGCGGGCCTCTTCGCCGGCGTATCGGGTTCGGCGAGCTGCAGCCCCACTTGCGTCAGGCGTCCGGCCACGACCTTATGGGCGATCAGGAGCACGTCGCCGAGCCGGAGCACATCGCCCTGCCGCGTCGGGCGCCCGAGCTCGCGCGCGAAATGATCGGCGAGCGAAGTCCCGGCCTGCGCCGGATCGAGCGCGAGGCCGTAGATCTCGGCGAGCGCGCCGAGCGTCGCGTCGGCCGAGACGAAGAAATCGCCGAGCAGCCGCGGGTCGGGCGAGGACGGCGGCGGCATGTCGACGAAGAATCGATCGAGCGCGGCCGCCTTTCCGGGCGGCGCCAGCAGGTAGACGTAATCCCCGGGACGAACCGGGCCGGCCTCCGCCGCCGTGAGCACGTGCTCGTCGCGGACGACGAGCGTGGGCTTGGCCCACGCCGGCGTGATGCCGCGGCGCAGATACGGGCTGTCGGCTTCGACCGCATAACCGACGAGCTCCTGGGCCATTTGGCCCGGGAGGTCGAGCTCGACCCGGTGCGCAACCGGATCGGGCCGCGCGAACGCGACCCCGAGCCGACGCGCCGCGGCTGCAAGCGTCCAGCCCTGCACCAGCAGTGAAACCAGCACCACGACGAAAACCACGTCGAAATACAGCTGCGCCTCTTTCATGCCGACCAGGAGCGGGATCGAGGCGAGAAAAATGCCCACGGCGCCGCGCAAGCCGACCCAGGAGATGAACAACTTTTCGCGCCGGGAGAAACGAAACGGCGCCAGGCACAGGAACACCGCGGCCGGACGGGCAAGGACCATCAGGCCCGCCGCAATCAGCAGCGCCGCGCCGGCGCTCGAGGGTAGCCGACCGGGGTCGACCAGAAGGCCGAGCAGCACGAACATGACGATCTGGGCGAGCCAGGTGATCGCGTCGAGGAAAACGACGATCGTGCGGTGGGCACGGGTCGGCCGGTTGCCGACGATCAGGCCGGCCAGATACGCGGCGAGAAAGCCCGAACCGTGGACCGCCGCCGCGACGCCGAACGTGACGAGCGCCGCGGTGGCGACGAACGGCGCATGCAGGCCTTGCGGCAGATCGAGCCGGTTGAGGACGAGCACCATCGCCCTGCCGCCGAGAATTCCGACCACAGCCCCCACCAGCGCCTGCTCGGCCAGGGTCCAGCCGATCACCGGCCACGGCCGGTCGCCGACCAGGAGAATCTCCACGAGCACGATGGCGAGAAACACCGCGAACGGATCGTTCGTGGCGGATTCCACCTCGAGCGTCGCCGCCACCCGCGGCCGCAGTCGCAAGCCGCCGGCATGGATCAGCAGGAACACCGCCGCGGCATCGGTCGAGCCGACCATGGCGCCGACCAGCAGGCTCTCGGTCCAGCCGATGCCCAAGCCGAGCCTGGCGAGAGGTGCGGTTAAAGCCGCGGTCACCAGGACACCGAGCGTCGCCAGCAATCCGGCCGGCGCCAGCACGCTGCGAAAGGTCTGCAGCCGGGTGCGCAGGCCGCCGTCGAACAGGATCAGTGCGAGCGCGATCGAGCCCACCATGTAGGCGGCGCGTACATCGTCGAAGCGGATTCCGCCGGGCCCGCTCTCGCCCGCCGCCATGCCGATGATCAGGAAGAGGAGGAGGAGCGGCGCGCCGAAGCGAAGCGCGATCAGGCTCGAAAGGATTCCCGCCAGCACCAGCACGGCGCCGAGCAGAATCGTGATGCTGACCGCATCGAGCGAAGCCATGCGACACCCTCGCCCGAGCGCACGCACGGCGCAAACATTTCGGCAGTCATTCCGGGGCGCGCCGAAGGTGCGAGCCCGGAACCCATGACCACTGGTCATTCGATACGGGAGCGACTGTGGTCATGGATTCCGGACCGCCGCTTCGCGGCTTCCGGAATGACGTGACAGGGAGGCTACTCCGCGGCGGCGCGGGCCGCGATCTCGTCCGCGATCGGATTGCGCAGCACGCCGATGCCCTCGATCTCGATCTCGCAAACGTCGCCGGGGCGCATCCACAGCGGGGGTTTGCGCGCGTGACCGACGCCGGACGGCGTGCCGGTCGCGACGAGATCCCCCGGCTCGAGCGTGATGCCCTGGGTGAGATCGGCGATCGTTTCGGCGACCGGAAACATCATGTTCGCGGTATTGTCCGACTGCAGCACCTTGCCGTTGAGGCGGCTCTCGATGCGGAGGCCCTTGGCGCCGGCCGGCAATTCGTCGGCGCTCACCATCCAGGGCCCGAAGCCGCCGGTGCGGTCGAAATTCTTGCCCATGTCCCACTGGCTGGTCCGGCGCTGAAACTCCCGGATCGAGCCGTCGTTGAAACAGGCATAACCGGCCACGCAGTCGAGCGCGTCGGCGGCTGTTACGTGCTTTGCCCTGCGGCCGATCACGACGAGGAGTTCGGCCTCGTAATCGAGGGTCTCAGATGCCGAAGGACGCAGCATCGCAGATTGGTGCGGGACCAGCGAGGTGAGGCAGCGCAGGAAGACGGAGGGGAATTGCGGACGCGCGTGCCCGCACTCTTTTGCGTGCTCGAGATAATTGAGGCCGAGGCAAAGGATCTTTCCGGGCCGCGGCACCGGCAAGCCGAAGCGAAGCTGCGCCAGCGGCCGGCGTGCCGAGGCGGGCGCTCGCCGGGCAAGATCTTGAAGCGGTGCGAGATCGCCGTCGTTCGCCCGGAGCCAGTCGCCGAGATCGGCCGGCACGCGTGGATCAACCGCCTGCAGGTCGATGACGGCATCGCCGTCGACGACGCCCAGCCTCAGGCCGCCGTCCGTCTCGAAGCCGACGATCCGCATGGCTCACTCTCCAAATCACTCGTCCCCGTCCGGCTCGCCGATGTGATGCTGCGCGTAGAGCTCGAGGCCGAGCTTGGCGACGAGATCGAGCTGCGTCTCCAGGTAATCGATGTGCTCTTCCTCGTCGGCCATCAGCTCTTCGAACAGATCGCGCGAGACATAGTCCTTGACCGAGTGACAATAGGTCGAGGCTTCCTGATACAATTCCCGCGCCGAGAGTTCCGCCCCCAGGTCCGAGTCCAGCACTTCCTTGACGGTCTGGCCGATATGCAGCGGATCGATCACCTGCATGTTGGGAAACCCGTCCAAGAAAATGATCCGCGTGGTCAACTTGTCGGCGTGCTGCATTTCCTCGATGGATTCCTTGCGCCATTTCTTGGCCAGCAGCTTGTAGCCCCAATTGTCGAGCAGCCGGTAATGCAGCCAATATTGATTGACGGCGGTAAGCTCGTGCCGGAGCCCCTTGTTGAGATATTCGATGACGCGGGAATCGCCTTTCATGGCGTGCGCTCCTGTTGATCAGCCAAACGGGGCCGTTCCGGGCCGAGTTCCGGCCCGGGAATGTGCCACGCGGCGGGAGTTGATCCAACCCCGGGTGCCGCTTCACGATGCAGGGCCTTGGATTCGATGCAGGGCGGCGAAATCGTCGGCGCCGACCGCCTTGGTGCCGCCCCCCTAGGAGCATCCCCTGCAGGCATCGGGGCAGCCGCCGAGCGCCTCGTCCATGATGCGCCTGATGGTCCGCGCGCAGCGCCCGCATTGCGGACTGCAGCCCAGGCAGCCGTAGACCTGGCCGGCCGTGCGCGGCGCCAGGTCCGATCCGACGAGCGCGGTCCGCACCTCGTCGTCGCTCAACACGTTGCAGGAACAAATGATCATGGTGACTGTTCTTGGCAGGACGGGCACGATCTAAGTGACTTCGCGGGCGATTGCAAAAGAAAAACAGCAAGCTGTAACGATTCTAAGCTGGTCCGGCGGGCTCAGAGCGCGGACGAGGATCCTCCCGCACAGGAGATGACCCTGCCGGGAACGTTTGGCCCGTCCCGGTATCCAATGACCAAGCATCCGGGCCGTCCGTGAACGGCCAAGCCCGGGAGGGCATGATGGGTACAGCGCAAGATACGCCATCCGGTCCCGATCTCGCCGAGGGCATCCCGCCCGGCGATGTTCCGGACGGCGGCATGCTGGCCGGCCATGTCGGCAACGACGCGGTGCTCCTCGTCCGGCGCGGCGACCAGTTCTTTGCGATCGGCGCCACCTGCACCCATTACGGCGGACCGCTCGCGGAGGGGCTCCTGGTCGGCGAGACCGTGCGCTGCCCGTGGCACCATGCCTGCTTCAGCCTGCGCACCGGCGAAGCGCTCGGGGCACCGGCCCTCAACCCCGTATCGTGCTGGAGGGTCGAGCAGCGCGACGGAAAGCTGTGCGTGCGCGAGAAGACCGATCGGCCTCAGGCGAAGAAGGCTCCGGCGGCAAAGCCGGGGCGGATCGTCATCGTCGGTGGCGGCGCGGCAGGGTTTGCGGCCGCCGAGATGCTGCGCCGGGAAGGCTTCGAGGGCAGCCTGACCATGCTCAGCTCCGATGAAGCCGCGCCCTGCGACCGGCCCAATCTGTCCAAGGACTATCTGGCCGGCAATGCGCCGGAGGATTGGATTCCCCTACGTCCGCCGGAATTCTATCGGGAGGCCGAGATCGATCTTCAGCTGCGCGCCGAAGTCGAGGCGATCGATGCGAAATCCCGCGAGGTCAGGGTCGCGGGCGGACGCAGCATCCGGTTCGACAAGCTCCTGCTCGCCACCGGGGCCGAGCCGGTTCGCCTGTCGATTCCGGGCGCGGATGCGGCCCACGTGTACGTCCTGCGCTCGCTCGCGGATAGCCGCGCCATCATCGCGGCGACCAAAGACGCGCGCCGCGCCGTCGTGCTCGGGGCGAGCTTCATCGGCCTCGAGGTCGCCGCCTCGCTGCGCGCCCGCAAGCTCGAGGTGCACGTGGTCGGGCCGGAGCGCGTGGTGATGGAGCGCGTGCTCGGCCCGCAGTTCGGCGCCTTCGTGAAAAAGCTGCATGAAGAGCACGGCGTGGTGTTCCACCTCGAGGACACCGCGAGCGCGATCGAGAAGCAACGCGTCGTGCTCAAGAGCGGGAAATCGCTCGACGCCGACCTCGTGGTTGCGGGCGTCGGGGTGAGGCCGAGGACGAGCCTTGCCGAGCGCGCCGGCCTCAAGCTCGACCGCGGGGTCGTGGTCGACGAATATCTGCGGACGAGCGCGCCCGACATTTTCGCGGCCGGCGACATCGCGCGCTGGCCCGACCCGCACAGCGGCGCGCCGATCCGGGTCGAGCACTGGGTGGTGGCCGAGCGGCAGGGCCAGGCCGCGGCCAGAAACATGCTCGGCGCCAACGTGCGCTTCGCCGACGTGCCGTTCTTCTGGAGTCAGCATTACGACGTGCCGATCAACTATATCGGGCACGCCGAAAAATGGGACGCGATCGAGATCGACGGCGACATCGACGCGCGCGATTGCCTCGTGCGCTATCGCCGCGACGGCAAGGTGCTGGCCGTCGCCTCGATCTATCGCGACGTGGACAACCTCAAGGTCGAGGCCGAGTGGGAGGCGCTCGCACGGCCGCGCTGAGTAGGACGAGTCAAAATTTGTTAGTATCGATTTCACCCTCACCCGGCTTCCCGCCTTCGGCGCTCAGCCACCCTCTCCCACAAGGGGAGAGGGGAAGAACGTTTTGCTGCACGGCCCCTTGTAATGTTGGGCGGCGCTTTTTCCTGTAAGGCTGCGCTCCAGTGGGGCCGCACACTCGTTTCCCTTCTCCCCTTGTGGGAGAAGGTGGCCGCCCGCAGGGCGGCCGGATGAGGGGTGCGTGCACGACCTACCTCACCGCCATCCGTCGTGACTCAGCATCCAGGCTGGCGGCCAATACCCTCGCCACATGCAGCGCCTCGCGGCCGGTGCCGTCGCGGATCTGCTGGCGGCACGAGGTGCCGTCGGCAACGATCAGCGTGTCCGGGCTCGCGTTGCGCACCGCGGGCAGCAGGCTCAGCTCGCCCATGGCGCACGAGACGTCGATCGTGTCGCGGCCGTAGCCGAACGCGCCGGCCATGCCGCAGCAGCTCGATTCCACGGTCTCGACCCCGAGCCCCGGCACGAGGCGGAGCACGCGCTCGACCGCCGGCATGACACCGAACGATTTCTGGTGACAATGGCCGTGCAGGAGCGCGGGGCGCTCCGCGCGCCCGAGCGGCAAGTGGAGCCGACCCGCGCCCGCTTCCGCGGCCAAGAATTCCTCAAACGTGAATGTTTGCTCCGCAAGCCGCTTGGCGGCGTCGCTCTTAAGCAGCGCGGGAATCTCGTCGCGGAACCCGAACAGGCAGCTCGGCTCGAGGCCCACGACCGGCACGCCGCGATCGATCGACGGCTGGATCGCGTCGACCACCCGCTCGGCCTCGCGCCGTGCCGCCTCGACCTTGCCGACGGAAAGGAACGTGCGGCCGCAGCACAACGGACGCGCGCCGCCGTTCTTCGCCGGCCTAGCGATCTCAACCCGGTAGCCCGCCGCGCCGAGCACCGCGAGCGCCGCATCGATGTTCTCGCGCTCGAAATAGCGGTTGAAGGTGTCGACGAAAAGCATGACCTCGGCGCCGTTCCCGGCCGCGACCGGGGCCTCGGCATCGCGGAAAAAATCCGGGCGCCAGCGCGGCAGCGGCCGACGGGCGGAAAATCCCGCGAGCAGTTCGGAGAGCGCGGCCGCGCCCGGCAACGCGTCGCGCAGATTGAGCAGCCACGGCATTTTTGCCGCCGCCGGTGCATAGCGCGGCAAAAAGCCGACCAGGCGATCGTGCAGCGATAGGCTGCGTTTCTCAGCCCGGGCCGCCAGCACCTCGATCTTCATGCGGGCCATGTCGACGCCGGTCGGGCATTCGCGCCGGCATGCCTTGCAGGAAACGCAAAGCTGCAGCGTCGCCGCCATGTGGTCGGACGTGAAAGCGTCGGGTCCGAGCTGGCCGGTGAGCGCCAGACGCAGCGTATTGGCGCGGCCGCGGGTCACGTCGCGCTCCTCGCGGGTGACGCGGAAGCTGGGGCACATGGCGCCGCCGAGCGATTTGCGGCAGGCGCCGTTGTTGTTGCACATCTCGACCGCGCCCAGGAATCCGCCGCTCGCGCCCGGATAGATCGACCAGTCGAGCGCGGTCGAAAACTCCGCGCCGCGATAGTCCGGGCCGTAGCGAAACAGCCGCCGATCGTCGAATTTCGGTGCGTGCACGATCTTGCCCGGGTTGAACAGGCCCGAGGGATCGAAGCGGCCCTTGACCTCCTCGAACGCGCGCACGAGCCGCGGCCCGAACATCTGCTCGTGGAACTCGGAGCGAACGATGCCGTCGCCGTGCTCGCCCGAGTGCGAGCCCTTGTAGGCGCCCACCATCGCGAAGGCCTGCTCGGCGATGGCGCGCATCGCTTTCACGTCCTTGTCGAGCCGCAGGTTGAGCACCGGGCGCACGTGCAGGCAGCCGACCGAAGCGTGCGCGTACCAGGTGCCGCGGGTACCGTGGCGCTCGAAGAGCTGCGTGAGGCGCTCGGTGTATTCGGCGAGATGCTCGAGCGGCACCGCGCAATCCTCGACGAAGGATACCGGCTTGCCGGCCTCCTTCATCGACATCATCACGTTGAGGCCGGCGGTGCGCAGGTCGGCGATCGCGGTCTGCAGCGCTCCCTCGAGCACGTTGACGACCCCGCCATAATGGGCGCCGGGCTGGTCCCAGCCGAAGCCGAGATCGCCCATGAGATCGTGCAGGCGCGCGAGACGCCGGCGGTTCTCCTCGAAATCGTCCTCGCCGAACTCGACCAGCAGGATGGCGGCGGGGTCGCCGCGCACGAAGCGCTCGAGCGTCGGGCGGAACATGGCGATGTCGCCCGCGAGCTCGATCATGGTGCGGTCGAGGAGTTCGACCGCGATGGGGCCGAGCTCGACGATATGCTGGGCGGCTTCCATCGCCTGGTGGAAGCCGCCGAAATGGCAGGCACCGACCGCGCGGCGGCCGAGCAGCGGCCACAGCTTCAGCTCGATCCGGGTCGAGAACGCGAGCGTGCCCTCCGAGCCGACCAGGAGATGCGCAAGATTCGGCGCGTTGGAGAGCAGCGCATCGAGGTTGTAGCCGCCGACCCGGCGCTGCACCTTCGGGAACCGCGCGTCGATCTCGGCCGCCTCGCGGGCGCCGAGCGCGAGGAGATGTTTCGCGAGATCCCGCAACGCCGCCGGCACATCGGAGAGATCCGGCGCAATCGGTCCGAAATGCGCCGCCGTGCCGTCGGCGAGCACGGCATCGATCGAAAGCACGTTGTCGCGCATGGTGCCGTAGCGCAGCGAGCGCGCGCCGCAGGAATTGTTGGCCGCCATGCCGCCGATGGTGGCGCGCGACGCGGTGGAAATATCGACCGGGAACCACAGGCCGTGGGATTTCAGCGCGCGGTTGAGATCGTCGAGCACGATGCCGGGCTCGACCGCGCAGCACCGGCCGTTAACGTCGAGCTCGAGGATGCGGTCGAGATGGCGCGAGCAGTCGATCACCAGCGATTCGTTGACTGTCTGCCCGGATTGCGAGGTGCCGCCGCCGCGCGCGAGCACGCTGACGCCCTCCGCACGCGCGATCGCAATCGCGCGCTCGGCCTCCGCGACAGTTTTCGGCAGCACGATGCCGACCGGCAGCATCTGATAATGCGAGGCATCGGTCGCATAGCGGCCGCGGCTGAAGGCGTCGAACAGCACGCCGCCGCCGATCTCGGCTTTGAGCCGCCGCTCCAGGCCGGGCATGTGCCGGGTCACCATTTGCCGGCCCCTTTCACAGCCGCAACCCGCCGGGCGCGCGTTTCGGGAATAGGCTTGACTGACGTTCCCAATCGTCCTTGATGACCCGGAACTCGATCGCGGCGCCGCGGCGGATGGCTTGCGGCAGTGCCAAATCCATCAGAATTTCCACCTGCGAACTCCCAGGAATACCCCATGGCTCAGAATACGACGCGCATTGCCGGCCGGCATTTTCTGCAGATTCCCGGACCGGCGCCGGTTCCGGACCGCATCCTGCGCGCGATGGACCGGCCCATTATCGACCATCGCGGCCCGGAATTCCAAAAGCTCGCAAAACGGGTGCTCGACGGCGTCAAGTGGATTTTCAAGTGCTCCGGCCCGGTCGTGATCTACACCGCGACCGGGACGGGAGCCTGGGAAGGCGCGCTCGTCAACACGCTCTCGCCAGGCGACCGCGTGCTGATGTGCAACACCGGCCATTTCGCCACGCTGTGGCGGAACATGGCGAAGCGGCTCGGGCTCGAGCCGGAATTCATCGACACGGACTGGCGCATCGGCGCCGATCCCAAGCTGATCGAGGCGCATCTGCGCAAGGACACGCAGCACAAGATCAAGGCGGTGTGCGTGCTCCACAACGAGACTTCGACCGGCTGCCTCTCGCCGATCACCGAGATCCGCGAGGCGATCGACGCCGCCAAGCACCCGGCGCTGTTCCTGGTCGACACCGTCTCCTCGCTCGCCTCGACCGAGTACCGCCACGACGAATGGGGCATCGACGTGTCGATCGGCGGCGCGCAAAAAGGCCTGATGCTGCCGCCCGGCATGTCGTTCAACGCGATCGGCCCCAAGGCGCTCGAGGCGTCCAAGGACGCGCAGCTGCCGAAATCGTTCTTCGCCTGGGACGACATGCTCGCCGCCAATCGCAGCGGATTCTTTCCCTATACGCCGGCGACCAACATGCTTCACGGGCTTTCCGAATCCCTCGACATGCTGCACGAGGAGGGCCTGGACAACGTGTTCGCGCGCCACGATCGCCACGCCGAGGCGACGCGTCGGGCGGTGCGCGCCTGGGGGCTCGAGATTCTCTGCCGCGATCCGAAATATTACTCCCCGACCATCACCGGCGTGCTGCTGCCGGAGGGCCATGACGCCGACGCTTTCCGCGAGCTCGCGCTCGATCGCTTCGACATCGCGTTCGGGACGAGCTTCGGCAAGTTCACCGGCAAATATTTCCGCATCGGGCATCTCGGCGATACCAACGATCTCACCATCCTGGGGGCGCTGGCGAGCGTGGAGATGACGCTCGCGCTCGCGTCGGTGCCGCACCGCAAGGGCGGCGTGCAGGCCGCGATGGATTATCTGATCGCCGCCGCGCAAGCGCCCTCGCGCGCCGCCGCGGAGTAGACCTTTCGTTCCTCGGATCGATGAATTCCGTAGCCCGGATGGAGCGCAGCGAAATCCGGGGCCGCCGGCCGCCGTTCCCGCATTCCGCTGCGCTCCATGCGGGCCACGAACCAGCGAGGGAGCATCATGGACAAGCAGACGTTCGAAAAAGGACTGGAGATCCGCAAGACGGTTCTGGGCAAGGAATACGTGGAGAATGCGCTCAAGAGCGCCGACGAGTTCAGTCGGCCGTTCCAGGAATTCATGACGGAATATTGCTGGGGCGCGGTGTGGGGTCGCGAGGAGCTGCCGAAAAAGACCCGCAGCCTGCTCAACCTCGCCATGCTCGGCGCTCTCAACAAAGAGCACGAGCTCAAGCTGCATATCGGCGGCGCGCTGCGCAACGGGGTGAGCAAGGAGGAGATCCGCGAAGTGTTCATCCAGCTCGGGATCTACGCCGGCGTGCCGGCCGCCGTCGTGGCGTTCCGCTGCGCCCGCGAGGTGTTCGCGGAGCAGGCGAAACGGTAGGCTACGCTAGCTTGTAAACTTGCTCGGGACACCTCCCCCCTTGTGGGGGGAGGTCGGCTCGCGCGAAGCGCGCGCGCCGGGAGGGGGATGCTCTTCTTAGAGCACCCAGCGTACCCCCCTCCCTATCCCTCCCCACAAGGGGGGAGGGAACCGATGCCGGCCCGGCTCACGGGCCTCACGTTGGCTGCAAACAAGAATGCAGGGAGGAACCCATGAGCGACGACGTCCACGAGGTCTACGCCGTCCGCTACGGCCATCACGAGCGCCGCTCGAGCGAGAATTTCATCGGCGGGGATCCGCACGACGTGCCGCAGCCGCTGGATTTCTTCGTGTGGGCGATCCGCGGGCCGCACGGCACGTTCGTGGTCGACACCGGCTTCGACGAGGCGATGGCGAGAAAACGCCAGCGCAGCATCCTCAATCCGGTCGGCGCCGGGCTCAAAGCGCTCGGCATCGAGCCGGACAGCGTCGAAGACGTGATCGTGAGCCATCTGCACTACGACCACACCGGCAATTACGATCTCTTCCCGCGCGCGCGCTATCACCTGCAGGACTTCGAGATGGCGTATGCCACCGGGCGGCACATGTGCCACGCCTATCCGCGCCTGCCGTTCGAGCTCGACGACGTGATCGCGATGGTGCGAAAAGTGTTCGCCGGGCGCGTCAGCTTCCACGACGGCGCTTCGGAGGTCGCGCCGGGCATCAGCGTGCACCGGATCGGCGGGCACTCCAAGGGGCTGCAGTGCGTGCGCGTCAAGACCCGGCGCGGCTTCGTCGTGCTCGCCTCGGATTCGACTCACCTCTACGCCCATATCGAGCAGGGCCGGGTTTTTCCCATCGTCTACAGCGCCGGCGAGGTGATCGACGGCTACGAGACGCTCAAGAAGCTCGCGACTTCCATGGACCACATCGTGCCCGGTCACGACCCGCAGGTCCTGGCGCGCTATCCGGCGGCCAAGACCGGGCTCGAAGGCTGGGTGGTCCGCGTCGACGCCGATCCGGTCTTCCAGGGCGACCGCACGTCGGGATGACAACTCGGGTCAGGCAATTGGGCGAGGAAGCAAACACGTTTTCTCCTGATCGAGTCGCTGCCGTTCCACTCGCGCTCTTCACCCTCCCTCCCGAACCCGGATGTTCCCGGGTTCGGCAATCATGAATTGGTCGACATCGGAAACGTCCGATGTCGATCGAGGGGGAGGGTCGGCAGCGAGCATACTGCGAGCTGCCGGGCGGGTGATTGAGCTTCACCCCCACC
This sequence comes from Xanthobacteraceae bacterium, assembly GCA_036395835.1. Taxonomy (GTDB): domain Bacteria; phylum Pseudomonadota; class Alphaproteobacteria; order Rhizobiales; family Xanthobacteraceae; genus AP-16. Next base: position 13,232 of record DASWCW010000261.1, on the reverse strand, counting down.
CGGCTCGCGTCTTTCGACGCTCCATAGCCGATGTTTCGCATCGGCGTTGTTCAAACGGCGGCCGCAAGGCCGCCTATGCCTCCCCCTCCAGGGGGAGGTGGGAGGTGTGGCAAACGATCAGCTCGCGCCGCCCTGTCCGGTCAGCACCGGTCCGAACAGCTCCCATTTCTCGCCGGTGAAGCGCTCCATCTGCATCTGCTTGATGGGCGCGAAGTCCGTCGCGCTGGTGTTGATGGTGATGCCCGGCAGCAGCATCCCGAGCTGGAGGTCCTTGAGGTTCGCCGCCTGCTTCATCACGTTCTCGCGGGTGAGATCGTCGCCGCACTGCTTGATGGTCTGGACGAACGTCTGCGCCGCCAGATAGCCGTAGACCGTGAACGTGCTGGTCCTGTCTCCCTCCGGATAATATTTGTCCATGAAGGCGGTCCATTCCTTGTACGCCGGGTCCTCCTTCCAGGCCGGATCGGTCGGATCTTTCAGATATTGCGTCGAAAAGATCCCTTTCGAGTTGTCCAGGCCGGCAGGCTTGAGCACCGCGCCCACGGAGTTCGAGACATTGTTCAGCAGATGGATCGGCTTCCACTCGATCTCGGCCATCTTCTTGATCGCCTGGGCGGCGAATTTCGGCGTCGTCACGTTGTAGAAAACGTCGGCACCGGAAGCCTTCAGGTTGATGATCTGGGAATCGATCGTCGGGTCGGAGGTCTCATAGGGCAGCTCGGCGACGACCGGCAGCTTACCGTTGAGCCCGTCCTTGAGCCCCTTGACGTAGTCCTTCCCGTAATCGTCGTTCTGATAGAGAATTCCCACCTTGCCGCCCGGGTGGTTCTTGAGCAGATATTGCGCGTAGATGTGTCCCTCGCTCTGGTAGTTCGGCTGCCAGCCGATGGTCCAGGGATGATTCTTGGGGTCGTTCCACTTGGTGGCGCCGGTGGCGACGAACAGCTGCGGCACCTTCTTGGCGTTCAAGTATTTCTGGATCGCCGTATTGGGGGGCGTACCCAGCGTCTGGAACAGCAGCAGCACCTCGTCGCTCTCGACCAGCTTGCGCACCTGCTCGACAGTCTTGGGCGGGCTGTAGCCGTCGTCGTAGCTGACGAAATTGATCTTGCGGCCGTTGACGCCGCCCTCGGCGTTGATCTTGTTGAAATAGGCGGCGATGGTCTTGCCGATCACGCCGTAGGCCGAGGCCGGCCCGCTGTACGGATTGGTGTTGCCGACCTTGATCTCGGTGTCGCTGGCGCCGGTATCGTATTTCTTCTGCGCCGCGGCGGGCGAGGTCGCGAGTGCCGCGCCGCCCAAGAGCGCGGCGGCGAGCAGCCAGGATTTGTGCATCTTCATTCATTCCTCCCATTGACACATGTTATTTGCGCAACCGGGCAAGCTGCCCGACCACGAGCCGCGCCAGGCCTGCGGCCCCGCTCGGCATGACGTAGATCACCAGGATCAGGATAACGCCGTATACGGCCCCGGCCAAGCCCTTGGACACCTGTTCGGCGATGTTGGGCACGAATAGAACAAACAAGCCGCCGACCAGCGTGCCGGCGATCGAGCCGACGCCGCCGATGATGAGGCCGACGAACAGCGCAATCGAGAGAAAGAACGTGAAGCTGTCGGGGGCAACGAACTGCACCGCGATCGCCCCGAGCGCGCCGGCGATGCCGGTATAGAGCGCGCTCACCCCGAAGGTCAGCGATTTGTAGAGCGAGACGTTGATGCCCATCGCGCTCGCCGCGATCGGGTTCTCGCGGATGGCGATGATGGCGCGCCCGGTGCGGCTGCGCACCAGGTTGATCGCGCACGCGTAGAGCACGATCGCCACCGCGGCCGTGAAGAAATACAGCCATTGGTCGGAATTGATCGGCAGTCCGAACGGGGCGTCCGGCTTGATGATCACCACGCCTTGCACTCCGCCAGTCCAGGGCTCCAGCGGCGTCGATTTGAGAAGCTGCGGGATCGCCACCGCGAGCGCAAAGGTCGCGAGCGCGAGATAGATGCCTTCGAGCCGCAGCGCCGGCAGGCCGAACAGGAACCCGCTGACGAGGCAGACGATACCGGCAGCCGGCAGGGTCCAGTAATAGGGAACGTCCGCCTGGTCCATCAGGATCGCCGCCGTATAGGCGCCGATGGCGTAGAATGCGCTGTGCCCGAGCGAGAACTGCCCGTTGAAGCCGGTGAGCAGGTTCAGGCCGAGAATGGCGATGGCGTAGATCAGCGCCATCGTCAGCTGGAAGATGAGGAAGTTCTTGGCCACGAACGGCAGCAGCACGATCAGGACCAGGCCGGCCGCGATCGCCGGCAAACGCCAGCCAGCGACCAGATTGGTGAACGGCGGGCGCCGTGCGGGGAGTTCCCGGATCGGTGCAAGATCCTGCTTCACGGCCTACACCCGGCTGACCACTCGGCGCCCGAACAGCCCGCTCGGCTTGACCAGCAGCACGGCGACGATCAGGAACAGCGCGATGGTGAGCTTGAGCTCGCGGCCGACATAGGGAATGAAGGTGCCGGCGAGATTCTCGATGATGCCGACCGCGAAGCCGCCGATCACCGCGCCGCCCGGGCTGGTGAGCCCGCCGACCACCGCGGCGGCAAAGCCGTAGAGCAGCACGCTGGTCATCATGTTGGGCTCGAGGAATACCACCGGCGCGATCAGCATGCCGGCGACGGCCCCGATCGCCGCCGCCATGCCCCAGCCGAGCGCGATCATCCAGCCGACCCGGATGCCGCTCAGCCGCGCCGATTGCGGGTTGGCGGCGGCGGCGCGCATGGCAAGCCCGATCCGGGTGTGACGGAAGAAGACATAGAGAAACACCAGCAGCAGGATCGTCACGCCGATCATCCCGGCATCGTGCGAGCTGATCAGGCCGGTACCCAGCAGCGGCCGCGAGCCGAACGGGGTGGGAAAATTCTTGACGTTGAAGTCCCAGATGAACCCGGCCAGGCTGTTGAGAATGCCGAACAGCGCGATGAACACCACGATGTGGCTGAGCACCGGCGCGTTGTGGATGGGGCGGAACAGCACGCGCTCGATCAGCACGCCGGCGACAAACGAGATCACCAGGGTGGCGATGAAGGCGATCCAGTACGGCGTGCCGAGCTCGATGAACTGCCAGGCGATGAAGGTCGAGAACATCGCCATCTCGCCCTGGGCGAAATTGAGGTGGTCGATGGCCTGGTAGATCATCACCAAGGCAAGCGCCAGGCAAGCGTAGATGCCGCCCGTGGCCAGCCCGGCCAGCACCTGGTGCAGCAGCAGTTCCATCGTGCTCCCCTAATAGCCGAGATATGAGCGGCGGATGGTCTCGTCGCGGCGCAGCTCGTGCGCCGGCCCGGTCATGACCAGACGGCCGGTCTCGATCAGATACACATCGTCGGCGAAATCGAGCGCCAACGAGGCGTTCTGCTCGACCAGCAGCATGCTGACCTTCTCGTCGCGATTGAGCACGCGAAAGATCTCGAACAGCTCGCGGACGATCAGCGGTGCGAGGCCAAACGAGGGCTCGTCGAGCAGCATCAGCTTCGGCCGCAGCATCAGCGCGCGGCCGACCGCGAGCATCTGCTGCTCGCCGCCGCTCAGCGTCCCCGCCTGCTGGTGCCGGCGCTCCTTGAGCCGGGGGAAATAGCCGTAGACGCGCTCGGTGTCGGCGGCGATCGCGGCGCGATCGCGGCGCGCCATCGCGCCGATCTGCAGGTTCTCCTCGACGGTCTGGCGCACGAACGTGCCGCGGCCCTCCGGCACGTGGGCGATGCCGCAGCGCACGACGTCCTCGATCGCGCGCCCGGCGATGCGCTCTCCGGCGAAGCGGATTTCGCCGGTCATGTGCAGCATGCCCGAAACCGCACGAAGCGTGGTGGTCTTGCCGGCGCCGTTGGCGCCGAGCAGCGTGGTGACGCCGCCTTCCGCCACGTCGAGATCGAGCCCGAACAGGACCTGGGTGCGGCCGTAGAACGCGCACAGCTCCCGGATCTCGAGCAGGGCGCTCATGACGTGGTCCCGAGATAGGCGCGGATGACTTCGGGATCGCCGCGCACCTCGTCAGGCGTGCCCTCGGCGATCTTCCGGCCGAAGTCGAGTGCAACGACCTTGTCGCTGATCGACATGACCAGGTTCATGTGATGTTCGACCAGCAGCACCGCGACGTGGCGCTCGTCGCGGATGCGGCGGATCAGGCCGCCGAGCTGCTCGACTTCGTGATGATTGAGGCCGCCGGCCGGCTCGTCGAGCAGCAGGAGCTTGGGATCGGCGGCGAGCGCGCGCGCCAACTCGACCCGTTTCTGCACGCCGAACGGCAGATCGATCACCCGCTGATGCGCGACCTCGCGCAGGGCAAGATAGTCCAGGAGGTCCCAGGCGGTCTGCTCGAGCGCGCGATCCTGGCGGACCACCCGGGGAAGATGCAGCGCGTCGCTGAGGAAATCGCTGCGGCCGCGCCGATGGGCGCCGACCTGCACGTTGTCGAGCACCGACATGCGCCCGAACAGGGCGAGATTCTGAAACGTGCGGCTGATGCCGATTTCGACGATCCGGTGCGGCGGGCTATCGAGGATGCTGCGTCCCTCGAACCGGATATCGCCGCTGCCGGGCGTATAGAGCCGGCTCAGGCAATTGAACAACGTGGTCTTGCCGGCGCCGTTCGGCCCGATCAGACCCAGCATCTGCCGCCGGGAAACCGCGAAGGAGACGCCGTCGAGCGCCACGATGCCGCCGAACCGGACGCTGACGTCCCTGACTTCGAGCAAAGGCTCGGCAAGTCGAGCGGACGAATCGATCCGGGCTTCGAGCGCGGCTTCGGTCACGGCCGCATCCGCCGCCATGGCGCAAGAGCCGTCGGGCGTAATCGGCCGCACCGATGTCGACGCGGTCCGGTCCGACGCAATCGACCCATGCCGGCGTTCCCCATCCAGACGATGCCCGGCGGCGTTCTGCCGTTCAGGCGGGCTTGGCGTTCCAATCAGATCGCAGCGGTCGCCGGCGCGGACCCAGGTTTCCAGCTCATCCTTCGCGGATGAAAACGGCGTACCGATGATTGACAGCGATGGCACCACTTCCTAGCGTCCGGGTCAATCCACCGGACGGGCGCGCGCACAGCCGGTTGCGCGGATGATGAACACCGGGGCCGCGGGAGGAATTTCGCCGTGAGCGTCGTAGAGCTTTGCCGCGAGGACGAGATCGCCGTCGTTCTCGTCGACAATCCGCCGGTCAATGCCCTCAAGCACGAGGTCAGGGTGGGCCTGACGGATGCGTTCTCGCAGGCGCGAGACGACTCGGCCGTGGCCGCCATCGTGCTCGCCTGCGCGGGCCGGACTTTCATCGCCGGGGCGGACATCACCGAGTTCGACAAGCCGCCGAAGGCGCCGCATCTCTCCGAAGTGATCGCCTTGATGGAGTCGATCGGCAAGCCCATCGTCGCCGCGATCCACGGGACGGCACTCGGCGGCGGGTTCGAGATCGCGCTCGGCTGCCATTTTCGCGTAGCGGCGCCGGGGGCGCGGGTCGGTCTTCCCGAGATCAAGCTCGGCCTCCTTCCCGGCGCCGGCGGCACCCAGCGCCTGCCGCGGCTGATCGGCGTCGAGAAGGCGCTGCCGATGATTCTCAGCGGCGATCCGATCCCGGCAAAGGCGGCGCTGCAATACGGCGCAATCGACTCGATCCTGGAGGGCGAGCTCACGCCTGCCGCAGTCGAGTTCGCCCGGCGCGTGGTCAGGGAAAAATGGCCGCTGCGGCGGGTGCGCGACCTCGACGAAAAGCTCGCGCCGATGCGGGAAGACCCCGCCAAGTTCGACGAGCTCGCCGCAAGCTCGAGCAAACGCACGCGCGGGCTGCATGCGCCCGCGGCGGCGATCGAGGCGGTGCGCTGGTCGCTGCAGGTGCCGTTCGACGAGGCGGAGCGGCGCGTGCGCAGCGCCTTCCAGGAGCTCCGCCAAGGCGAGCAGTCGAAGGCCCAGCGCTACATCTTTTTCGCCGAGCGCGAGGCCGCGAAAGTGCCGGATGTTTCGCCCGCAACCCGGCCGCGTGAGGTCGCCCGCGCGGCGGTGATCGGCGCCGGCACCATGGGCGGCGGCATCGCGATGTCGTTCGCCAATGCCGGCATCCCGGTGAGCCTCATCGAGACCGGACAGGAACCGCTCGCCCGCGGGCTCGACACCATCGCCAAGAACTATCGCAACACGGTCAAGCGCGGCGGCTTGGCCGCGGACGAGATGGAGCGCCGGCTGGGGCTGATCGCGGGCTCGACCGAATTCGAGCGGGTGGCGGAGGCCGATATCGTCGTCGAAGCCGTATTCGAAGAGATGGAGCTGAAGAAACGCGTGTTCGGCGAGCTCGATCGCATCGCCAAGCCCAACGCGGTGCTGGCGACCAACACCTCCTATCTCGACGTCGATGCCATCGGGCAATCGACGAAGCGGCCGCAGTCCGTGCTCGGCATGCACTTCTTCAGCCCCGCCAACGTCATGCGCCTGCTCGAAGTGGTTCGCGGCGAGCAGACCGCGCCCGACGTGCTCGCCACCGCGATCGGCATCGGCAGGCGCATCGGCAAGGTGCCGGTCGTGGTCGGCGTATGTCACGGTTTCGTCGGCAACCGGATGCTGCGCGCCCGCTCGATCGAGGCGGAACGCATGCTGCTCGAAGGCGCGCTGCCCCAGGAGGTCGACGGCGCCATCGTCGAGTTCGGCTTCCCGATGGGACCGTTCGCGATGGGCGATCTCGCCGGCCTCGACGTGAGCTGGCGCATGCGCAAGGCGCAGGGGCTGAAATCCGAGATCGCCGATCAATTGTGCGAGGCCGGACGGTTCGGACAAAAGACCGGCAAAGGCTTCTATCTCTACGAGGCCGGCTCCCGTACCCCGCGGCCGGACCCGGACGTGGAGAACCTCATCGTCGAGACGTCGGCGCGGCACGGCGTCGCGCGTCGGCCGATCGACAAGCAGGAAATCGTGGAGCGGCTGATCTATCCGATGATCAACGAGGGCGCGCGCATCCTCGAGGAGGGCATCGCGGCGCGACCTAGCGACATCGACGTGATCTGGATCTACGGCTACGGCTGGCCGGTGTGGCGCGGCGGCCCGATGTTCTACGCCGACCGCGTCGGCCTGGCCTCGATCCGGGATCGGCTCGGCGAAATGGCGGCGCATTCCAAAGACGAGCGGCTCGAGCCGGCCCCGATGCTGGCGCGACTCGCCGACGATCGCCGCGGATTCGCCTCGCTTGTGGAATCCAAGAAGGCGCCCCGGCAGTGAGGCGCGGCGCCCCGACCTGAAGCAACACGGCGGGCATCGGCCTTGCCCCGCGGCATCGCTGTTGGCGGCGCCCGGTTTGTGGTTGAATGCGGCATGCAATGCCGAGCCGAACACGTGCAGCGAACAAGGAGGAGAGTCATGCAGGCGGGACTTCTGCGGAATTTCCGGAGCGCATGCGCGCTCGCAACCGCCGCTCTATGGTTCTCGCTGGCTTCGATCGCGGCGGCGGGCGACGCACCCAAGCTCGAAACCGAGAACTACCGGATCCCGGCGGCCGATGCGGGAATCGAGCTGTTCATCCGCAACAAGCATCCGGCGGGAGTCACGAGCTTCCCCGGGGAGAAAATCCTCCTGTTCGTCCACGGCGCGACCTACCCGGCGGAGACCGCGTTCGATCTGCCGCTCAACGGCCTGTCGATGATGGACTACATCGCGAGGCGCGGCTGGGACGTGTATCTGGTGGACGTGAGGGGATACGGCGGCTCGACGCGTCCCCCGGAGATGGACAAGCCTCCGCAGGAGAACAAGCCGATCGTCGACACGCCGGTTGCGGTGAAGGATGTCGCCGCAGCGGTCGATCACATCCTGCAGAAACGCAAGGTCTCCAAGATCAATCTGATGGGCTGGTCCTGGGGCACGGCGATCATGGGAATGTACACGTCGGAGCACAACGACAAGGTCAACCGGCTGGTGCTCTATGCTCCGCTGTGGCTCTTCAACACGGCGCCGCTGATCGGCGGCGACGGACCGCTCGGCGCCTATCGGACGGTCTCGAAGGATTCCGCGCGCGACCGGTGGCTCAAGGGCGTCGCCGAGGACAAGAAGGCGGATCTCATTCCCGCCGGCTGGTTCGAGCAATGGGCCGACGCCACCTGGGCGAGCGATCCCGAAAGCACGAAGCACAATCCGCCGATCCTGCGCGCACCGAACGGCGTGCTCGCCGACTTGCGCGCATATTGGCTGGTGGGCAAGCCGCAATACGACCCGGCCAACATCAAGGTCCCGACCCTGCTGATCCACGCCGAGTGGGATGCCGATCTGCCGAGCTATCAGGCCCACGCCTATTTCGCCAAGTTGGCCAACGCTCCCTACAAGCGGTTCGTGGAATTGGGCGAGGGCACGCACACCATCATCATGGAGAAGAACCGGATGCAGTTCTTCCGCGAGGCGGCCGGCTTCCTCGACGAGGCCGATCCGCTCGCGCTGCAATAGAGCCGCCAAAGCATCGGGGCGTCGTCGAACCGGGGGGAAGCGCCGAGGGGTCGGCATTCACCAGGAGACCGTCATGGATCTGCGCTTTACCGACGAAGAGCTCGCGTTCCGCGACGAGGTGCGCGACTTCATGCGCACCAAGCTGCCGGAAAAAACCCGGAACAAGATCATCGGGGGACGGCATCTCGACAAGGACGACATCGTCACCTGGCAACGCATCCTCAACGCCAAAGGCTGGGCGGTGCCGAACTGGCCGGTGGAATGGGGCGGTCAGGACTGGAGCCCGGTGCAGCAATACATCTGGCTCGACGAGCTGCAGCAGGCGCCGGCGCCTTCGCCGCTGCCGTTCAACGTCAGCATGGTCGGGCCGGTGATCGCGGCGTTCGGCAACGAGGCGCAGAAGAAGAAATTCCTGCCGCGTTGCGCCAACATCGACGATTGGTGGTGCCAGGGCTTTTCCGAGCCCGGCGCCGGCTCCGATCTCGCCTCGCTGAAAACCTCGGCCAAGCGCCAAGGCGATCATTACATCGTCAACGGCCAGAAAACCTGGACGACGCTGGCGCAATACGCCGACTGGATTTTCTGCCTGGTGCGCACAGATCCGGCGGCGAAGAAACAGAGCGGGATCTCGTTCCTGCTGATCGACATGAAGACCCCGGGCATCACCGTGCGGCCGATCGTGACCATCGACGGCGGGCGCGAGGTCAACGAGGTGTTCTTCGACGACGTGCGAGTGCCGGTGGAGAATCTGGTCGGCGAGGAGAACAAGGGCTGGGATTACGCGAAATTCCTGCTCGGCAACGAGCGCACCGGGATCGCGCGGGTCGGCATGTCGAAGGAGCGCATCCGGCGGCTGAAAGAGCTCGCGGCGATGGAGCGCGACGGCGACAAGCCGTTGATCGAGGACGAGCGGTTCCGCGCCAAGCTCGCCGCGGTCGAGGTCGAGCTCAAGGCGCTGGAGATGACGCAGCTGCGCGTCGTCGCCGAGGCGCGCCGCAACGGCAACAAGCCGGATCCCAAATCCTCGATCCTGAAAATCAAGGGCTCCGAGATCCAGCAGGCGATCACCGAGCTGCTGCTGGAGCTGGTCGGCCCCTACGCCCTGCCCTATCAGCCGGAATACCTCGAGGACGAGCGCTGGAACGAGCCGCCGGTCGGCCCGGAATGGGGCGCGGCGCTGGCGCCCGCCTATTTCAACTACCGCAAGGTCTCGATCTACGGCGGCTCCAACGAAATCCAGCACAACATCATCGCCAAGGCGATCCTGGGATTCTGACGAGATGGATTTCGAGCTGAGCGAGGAGCAGCGGCTGCTCAAGGACAGCGTCGAGCGGCTGCTGGCCGATCATTACGAGTTCGAGGCGCGCAAGGCCTACATGGAGGCGCCGGAAGGCTTCAGCCGCAAGCTGTGGGACCAATATGCCGAGCTCGGCCTGCTCGGGTTGCCGTTCGAGGAGCGCTTCGGCGGCTTCGGCGGCGGCCCGGTCGAGACCATGATCGTCGCCGAGGCGTTCGGGCGCGCGCTGGCGCTCGAACCGTTTCTCGCGACCGTGGTGCTCGGCGGCGGGCTCTTGCGCCACGGCGCCAGCGACGAGCAGCGCGCGGCACTGTTGCCGAAAATCGGCGACGGCAGCCTGTTGCTGGCGTTCGCGCACAGCGAGCGCCAGTCGCGCTACCATCTCGCCGATGTCGGCACCACGGCGCGCCGCGACGGCGGGGGCTTCGTGCTCGACGGCGCCAAGACCTTGGTGCTGCACGGGGATTGCGCCGACAAGCTTTTGGTCAGCGCCCGCGTTTCGGGCGAGCGCCGGGATGCGCACGGCATCGGCCTGTTCCTGGTCGATGCCGCCGCGCAGGGCGTCTCGCGGCGCGGATATCAGACGATCGACGGCCAGCGCGCCGCGGAAGTGACGCTGGCGAAGGTCGCGGTCGGACCCGAGGGGATGATCGGCGAGCCCGGCGACGCATTCGGGCTGATCCGGCGCGTGGTCGATGAAGCCATCGCCGCGTTGTGCGCGGAAGCGGTCGGCGCCATGGCGGCGATGCACGAGCTCACCGTCGACTACCTGAAGACGCGGCGGCAGTTCGGCGTGCCGATCGGCACGTTCCAGGTGCTGCAGCATCGCTCCGTCGACATGCTGATCGCGCTCGAGCAGGCGCGCAGCATGGCGATGCTCGCCACCATGATGGTCGCGGAGCCGGATGAGGCGGAGCGCCACAAGACCATCGCCGCCGCCAAGGTGCAGATCGGGCGCTCCGGCCGGCTGGTCGGCCAGCAGGCGGTACAGCTTCACGGCGGCATCGGCATGACCATGGAGTACAAGGTCGGGCATTATTTCAAGCGCGTCACCGCGATCGACGCGATGTTCGGCGACGCCGACCATCACCTCGCCGAAGTCGGCCGCGCTGGCGGCCTGGTCGAGGTGAAGTAATTCACGAGATGTGAGGCTGGCGCGGGTACCCTCTCCCCTTGCGGGAGAGGGTGGCGAGCACCGAGCCATTGCGAGATGCGAGCCGGGTGAGGGGTTCTTGTTATTTCATTATTTCACAAAAGCCATACCCCTCACCCGGCTCGTTGCTCGTTTCACTCGCAACGAGCCGCCCTCTCCCGCAAGGGGAGAGGGGAAGCGCGCGTGTGGCTTGGCCTCAGAGTTGGTTGTGGCGCAATCGTCACGGCCTTACGTGATGGTCACGCCGCCGTCGGCTACCAGGATCTGGCCGGTGATGAAGCTCGCGCCGCGCGAGGCGAGGAAGGCGGCGACCGGGCCGATCTCGTCGGGCATGCCGATGCGGCGCAACGGCGTGCGCTCGTTGCGTTGCGCGACGCGGGCTTCGTCCTCCCATAGCGCGCGGGCGAAATCGGTCTTGACGAGGCCGGGCGCCACGCAATTGACCCGCACGTTCTTCGGTCCCCATTCGACCGCGAGGCAGCGCGCCAGCGCGAAATCCGCGGATTTGGAGATCGCATAGGCGCCGAGCATCTCGCTCCCGCGCATGCCGCCGATCGAGGAGATGATCACGACCGCGCCGCCGCCGCGCGCCGCCATGCCCGGGATCACCAGATTGCAGAGCCACAGGTTGCTCTTGACGTTGGCGCCCATGATCTTGTCGAACGCCTCGTCGCTGAGCTTGGTGAGCGGTCCGAACACCGGGTTGACGGCGGCGTTGCAGACCAGGATGTCGATCTTGCCGAAGGCTTTCAGGGTTCCGGAGACCAGGGCCTCGACCTCGGGTTTTCGCGAAATGTTGCAGGGAATGACGATCGCCTCGCCGCCTTTTTTGCGGATGCCGGCCGCGACCTCCTCGCACGGCTCGGACTTGCGGCTCGAGACCACCACCTTGGCGCCGAGCGATGCCATGGTCTCGGCGATGGAGCGGCCGATGCCGCGGCTCGATCCGGTGATGACGGCGACCTGATCGGTGAGATCGAACGGCGTCGGCATGCGCTTCCTCCCGTGTCCTCGATCGTGTATTGGCCGTGCAAGTTAACACGGCCGAAGGCTGAAGGAGCAAGCGGTGAGCAGCGGGTTGCGCAAAGGCCTGACCAGCTACGGCGACGAGGCGTTCTCGCTGTTCCTGCGCAAGGCCTTCATCAAGGCCAAGGGCTATTCCGACGATGCGCTCGAGCGGCCGATCGTCGGCATCACCAACACCTTCAGCGATTTCAATCCCTGCCACGGCAACGTCCCGCAGCTCATGGAAGCGGTGAAACGCGGGGTCATGCTGGCGGGCGGCCTGCCCATGGAGTTCCCCACCATCTCGATCCACGAATCCTTCGCGCATCCGACCAGCATGTTCTTGCGCAACCTGATGGCGATGGACACCGAGGAGATGATCCGGGCGCAGCCGATGGACGCCGTGGTGCTGATCGGCGGCTGCGACAAGACGCTGCCGGCGCAGATGATGGCGGCCGCCAGCGTCGATCTGCCGGCGATCGTGCTGCCGACCGGCCCGATGCTGGTCGGCCATTACAAGGGCGAGATGCTCGGCGCCTGCACCGATTGCCGGCGGCTGTGGGCGAGCTTTCGCGCCGGCAACATGGACGCGCAAGAGATCGAAACCGTGAACGCGCGGCTCGCGCCGTCGGTCGGTACCTGCATGGTGATGGGGACAGCGAGCACGATGGCGTGCGTCATCGAGGCGCTGGGATTTTCGCTGCCCGGCAGCGCCACCATCCCGGCGGCCCATGCCGAGCGCGTGCGCTCTGCCGAGGCGACGGGGCGGCGCGCCGCCGAAATGGCGAAGAATCGCGGTCCGCGACCGAGCGAGGTGCTGACACGCGCGGCGTTTCGCAACGCCATGGTGGTGCTGCAGGCGATTGGCGGCTCGACCAACGGCATCATTCATTTGGCCGCCATCGCCGGGCGCGTCGGGCAGACGATCGATTATCAGGAATTCGACCGGCTCGGCCGCGAGGTGCCGGTGCTGGTCGATCTCAAGCCGTCCGGCGCCGGCTACATGGAGCATTTCCACGAGGCCGGCGGCCTGCCGCGGTTGATGGCGGAGATCAAGGATCTGCTCGCGCTCGAGGCGCCGACGGTCGCCGGCACGATCGGCGACGCGATCGCGGTGGCCGAGCCGGTGCCCGGTCAGACCGTGATCCGCACGCGCGAGAATCCGGTCAGCGCCGATGGGGCCATGTGCGTGCTCGGCGGGAACCTCGCGCCGCGCGGCGCAATGATCAAACAATCTGCGGCTTCGCCGCACCTGATGCAGCACACCGGACGCGCCGTGGTGTTCGATTCGATCGAAGACATGGCGAAGCGCTTGGACGATCCGGA
>DASWCW010000260.1:0-37370 GCA_036395835.1 Xanthobacteraceae bacterium | reverse complement strand
CGCGCCGAGGAGCCCACCGAGGAGTGTCGCGCTCAATGCGGGCAGCGACTCCGAGCGGTGGAGCGCGCCTTGGAACCTCATTCGAAGGAGCAATGCCGACGATGTTGGTGCTCAAGCGGTTGACCGTATTGGCGATAACGGTGGTCGCCATCCTGACCGGCGCGGAGGCGGCTCTGGCCGGGCTCGGGCAGCCTTCGCCTTGGCAGGTAGGGCTGCAGCAATCGGCGTCTCCGGTTATGGACAACATCATCTGGTTCCACGATTTCCTGCTCTACATCATCACCGTTATCGCCGGTTTCGTGCTGGTTTTGCTGGTCGTCGTCATGGTGCGCTTCAATGCCCGCACCAATCCGATTCCGTCGCGGACCACGCACAACACGTTCATCGAGATCGCGTGGACGCTCATTCCGATCGTGATTCTGATGTTTATTGCGGTCCCTTCATTCAAGCTTCTGTTCCTCCAACTCAACGTCCCGGCCGCCGACCTCACGGTGAAGGCGACCGGCAAGCAGTGGTACTGGAGCTACAGCTATCCCGACAACGGCCAGTTCGAGTTCGATTCGTTGATGCTCAAAGAGGGTGAGCGCAAGGAAGGCCAGCCGCGACTGCTTGCGGTCGACAATGAAATGGTAGTGCCGGTAAACAAGACTGTGCGCGTGATCACCACGGGCTCCGACGTCATTCATTCGTTCGCGGTACCGTCATTCGGCATCAAGATCGACGCCGTTCCCGGGCGCATCAACGAGACCTGGTTCACAGCAACGCGGGAGGGTGTCTACTACGGTCAGTGCTCGGAGCTGTGCGGCAAGGATCACGCCTTCATGCCGATCGCAGTCCATGTGGTGAGCGAGCAGGCATTCTCCGCCTGGGTTGAAGAGGCAAAGAAGAAATACGCTCGCGATGAAGCACTGCCGCCGACCACGGTCGCGGCGGCACAATCGACGCCCCGATGATGCCGCGCGCAGACGCGGATAGTTCGCGGGCGACAACTCGAAGGACTTGAGTCATGGCTACGATGGCGAAAGCTCACGGCGAGGACCTGCCCGATCACCCGCATGGTTGGCGGCGTTACCTCTATTCGACCAACCACAAAGACATCGGCACGATGTATCTCGTGTTCGCCTTGCTCGGCGGATTGGTGGGCGGCGTGCTGTCGATCGGCATGCGACTCGAGCTGATGCATCCGGGGTTGCAGTTCTTCCACGACTCCCACATGTTCAACGTCTTCACGACGGCGCACGGCCTGATCATGATTTTCTTCATGGTCATGCCGGCGATGATCGGCGGCTTCGGCAATTGGATGATACCGCTGATGATCGGTGCGCCGGACATGGCGTTCCCGCGCATGAACAACATCTCGTTCTGGCTGCTGCCCGCGTCGTTCTCGCTGCTGATCGCCTCGATCTTCTTCGAAGGGGAGCCGGGCGCCGGCGGCGCTGGAACCGGATGGACGCTCTACGCCCCGCTGTCGACCACCGGGCACCCCGGCCCTGCGGTGGATTTCGTCATCCTGTCGATCCATATCGCCGGCGCCTCCTCCATTCTGGGCGCGATCAATTTCATCACTACCATCTTCAACATGCGCGCACCCGGGATGACCATGCACAAAATGCCGCTGTTCGTGTGGTCGATCCTGGTCACCGCGGGGCTGCTGCTGCTCGTGCTTCCCGTGCTCGCCGGCGCCATCACCATGCTGCTGACCGACCGCAATTTCGGCACTACCTTCTTCAGCCCCGAAGGCGGCGGCGATCCGCTGCTGTTCCAACATTTGTTCTGGTTCTTCGGCCACCCCGAGGTCTACGTGATGATCTTGCCGGGCTTCGGCATCATCAGCCAGGTCGTGGCGACTTTCAGCCGCAAGCCGGTGTTCGGCTATCTCGGCATGGTCTACGCGATCCTGGCCATCAGCGCGATCGGCATGGTGGTGTGGGCGCACCACACGTACACGGTCGGCATCTCGACGGCGAGCCAAGTCTATTTCGCCGTCGCCAGCATGGTCATCGCGGTGCCGACGGGCGTCAAGGTGTTCTCATGGATCGCCACCATGTGGCGCGGCTCGGTCGAGTTCAAGACGCCGATGCTGTGGGCGATCGGCTTCATTTTTCTGTTCACCATCGGCGGCGTCACCGGCGTGGTGCTGGCCAATCCCGGCGTCGACCGCCTGCTGCAGGATACCTATTACGTGGTGGCGCATTTCCATTACGTGCTCTCGCTCGGCGCGGTGTTTGCGATCTTCGCGGGCTGGTACTATTGGTTCCCGAAGATGACCGGCTACCGCTACGACGAAACGCTCGGCAAGCTGCATTTCTGGCTCACCTTCGTCGGCGTGAACGTCACGTTCTTTCCGCAGCATTTTTTGGGGCTCGCCGGCATGCCGCGCCGCATCGTCGATTACCCCGTCGCATTCGCCGGCTGGAACTACATCTCCTCGATCGGCGCTTATGTTTCGATCGCCGGGCTGATGGTGTTTCTCGTCAATATCGCGCTCGCGTTCGCGCGCAAGGAAAGCGCCGGCGCCAATCCGTGGGGCGTCGGAGCGACCACGCTCGAATGGACGCTGCCTTCGCCGCCGCCGTTCCATCAGTTCGAGACCCTGCCGCACATCGACAGGCACGCGGCCTGACGCGAGCATCACCCGCCGGCGAGCCGCTTGGTTTCCCGCGCGGCCGAGGCGTCCGGCGCGGCGGCTTCCATCGCGCTGCGCGCCGCCGCGCTCAAGTCGACGTCGGCGCGATGCCGCGGCAGTGCTGCCGGGTGCTCGTCGCGCAGAAACGCCAACAGCTTCTCGCGAACCTCGTTGCGCAGATCCCCGAGCGCCCCGGCGCTTTTCGCACTGACGAGAGCCCGCACCACGATCGTCGCCTCCTTGGCGTCGGCGACCTGCAAATTGGCGACGCGGCGGTCCCATAGCGGCGACGACGAGACGATGGCTTTGAGCCTTTCCCGGATGCGATCGATCGGCGCCGCATAGTCGAGATGGAGGTCGACGGTTCCGATCAGCTCCGGGTTCTGACGTGTCCAATTCTGAAACGGTTTTTCGATGAAATAGCTCAGCGGGACGATCAGGCGGCGCTGGTCCCAGACGCGGACCACGACATAGGCCGCGGCGATCTCCTCGATCCAGCCGAATTCATTCTCGACGATAACCGCATCTTCGAGCCGGATCGGCTGGGTCATGGCGATCTGCACGCCGGCGATCAGGTTGCTCAACACCGGCCGCGCCGCGAGCCCGACGGCGAGCCCGACCACGCCTGCCGACGCGAACAGGCTCACGCCGTACTGGCGAACCGATTCGAACGTCACCAGCGCGGCAGCGAGCGTGATCACGAACACCAGAGTATCGGCCGAACGCTGCAGGATGCGCACCTGGGTGATGTGCTTGCGGGCCAGCAGGTTGTCCGCAGTGTCGAGCTGGAAGCGCCGCAGATAGGTTTCGGCGGCGAGATGCACGGCGATGATCGCGAACCAGCCGACCAGCAGGATGAAAGCGATCAGCAGCAGGTGGCCGATCGAAGCGCCAGCGGCGGGGTCGAACGGCGCCGCCTGCAACGCGCCGCTCATGACGAAGACAACGAGCGCGAGCCGGGTCGCCGCGCTCGTCCGCACCAGCAGGGCTCCGAGGAAGAAGTGACGTTTTCCCACGACGCGGCGCACGATTGCCATCAGCACAACGTGCGCCAACAGCGCCGCGATCGCGGAAGCAACCAAGACCAGGATTCCGGCAAGCCAGCCGGGCGCCCACGCCAGAAGTGACTGCGATTGCGACCAGATCGTCCGAAGGTCGAGCATGCTACGGCTCCCGTTTGCGACCAGCAGGACGGGCTCCGCGATAGCACCGAATCAAAGATTTGACACGCCTATGGTGATCCTTTGCGCCGCAATTTGCCTGCTGCTCGGATGCTTCGGCAGTACAACGTCAGCACCTCGCCGCATGTCGCGCGCCGGCCAGCAAGCGGCTTGCCTCGGCGAGCCGCCGCTCGAGGCGACCGTGCAAGGGCCCGCGCCAGGCCGCCGATGCGAGCTCCCGGCGCCAGCTTTCGATCGCCGCCAGCTTCGCTTCGCTCGGCACCAGCCGGCTTGCAAGCAGGCGATTCACGAGAGCGTCGGTGAGCATCGGCGCGAGCCTCCGGTGTAGTGCACAAAAAAGTACCCCGGCCGGGCTGGACCGAACCGACCGGGGCTATGCCGAGCGGTGTGGGGACAGGGGGCTGGGGGACCCGCCCGGCACGACCTGAAAAGGCACGAACGGAGCTTCCGTTCCGACCTGCTGCGCTTTGTCGCGGGCGGGGAGTGCACGCAAAACTCCGCGACGCGGGCCACTTGACCGGGCCAGCTCAACGGCTGATCGGAGACAGGCTCACCGGCGCCAAGCCGCTGAACCCGAGCTGGCTCGCGGCAGCGGGCGTCAGATCGATGATCCTCCCGCGGGTGAACGGACCCCGGTCATTGATCCGCACCACCACGCTGCGGCCGTTGCGCCGATGGGTGACGCGCACTTTCGTGCCGAACGGGAGCGAGCGATGCGCCGCGGTCAGTCCGCTGGGATTGGAATGCTCTCCGCTGGAGGTTCTCCCGCCGCGGTAGGAATAGACGGCCGCGATCCCGCTTTGCTCAGCCAACACTTCGTCGATCCCGAACGACAGCACAGCCAGAATGGCTGCCAACAGCACGCCTCGACGCATGATCAATCCTGCCCCTCGTGAATGAGCTGGGTTGAGGCGCAAACCGGGCAAATCGGGCGGTGTTCCGCCGTTGGATCGCGATTCGCCGAAGGGATGGCTGGTATTTACGTGCGGCATATCTCGCGATCCAGGAACAGAGCGGAACGCCGGGCGTTGTCCGGTCCAATCGTGGGGAACTCTCGATGCATGGACATTCCGCGGCGTTTCCACGCACGCATGCGGCGACGATGGGCGCGCTGAGAACGTCGACGCGCCCGATCGCGGCTGCGGACTAGGCCGCCGCAATCGGCTGACCGATGCCCGTCCATCCCGCACGGTTCAGCTGGACGCGACCGCTGCGCTGCTTCGCAAGCCGCGCGGCGTGCGGGTGGCTGCTCTTGTTCGCCGCCTCCGCGGCATGGGGCGCCGAGCCGGCGACCACGTCATCCAGCGCTTCGGAAGTCGTCTTTCTCGCCGAAGTCGTTCTGCTGCTTCTCATCGGCCGCCTACTCGGAGAGGCGATGCAGCGCATCGGCCAGCCGGCGGTGATCGGTCAGCTTGTGGCCGGCATTCTGCTCGGTCCGTCGGTGTTCGGCGTGATCTGGCCGGAGGCGCAGCACGCGATCTTTCCGGCCAGTGGCGCGCAGAAGAGCATGATCGATGCGGTCTCGCAGCTCGGCATCCTCATGCTGCTGCTGCTCACCGGAATGGAAATCGACCTGCGCCTGGTCAGGAAGGTCGGCCGCGCGGCCGCAAGCGTTTCGCTCGCCGGCATCTCGCTGCCGTTCCTGTGCGGATTTGCACTGGGGGAATTCCTGCCCGATGCCATGCTGCCCAAGCCCGACCAGCGGTTGATCACGTCGCTGTTTCTCGGCACTGCACTGTCGATCTCCTCCATCAAGATCGTCGCCATGGTCGTGCGCGAGATGAACTTCATGCGCCGCAACGTCGGCCAGATCATCGTGGCCTCGGCGATCATCGACGACTCGATCGGGTGGATCATTATTGCCATCACCTTCGGCCTGGCGGAGCACGGTGCCATCGATTTAGGGACGCTCGCCCGCAGCGTGCTCGGAACGGCGCTTTTCCTCACCCTGAGCCTGACTGTCGGGCGACGCATCGTGTCCAGTCTGATCCGCTGGACCAACGACAATTTCGTCAGCGAAGTCCCGGTCCTCACCGCCATCCTGGTGATCATGGGCGCAATGGCGCTCACCACGCACCTGCTGGGCGTTCACACCGTGCTCGGCGCGTTCGTGGCGGGAATCCTGGTGGGCGAATCGCCGATCCTGACGCGCCACATCGGCGAACAGTTGCGCGGGCTGATTACCGCGCTGTTCGCGCCGGTATTCTTCGGGCTGGCAGGACTCGGCACCGATCTGTCGGTCCTGAGGGACCCGTCTCTGGTCTGGCTGATGCTGGGGCTGATCGTGATCGCCAGTGCCGGCAAGTTCGGGGGCGCGTTCGTCGGCGGCAGGCTCGGCGGGCTGACGTTTCGCGAGTCGCTGGCGCTCGGTTGCGGAATGAACGCGCGGGGTCAGACCGAAGTCATCATCGCGACCATCGGCCTGTCGCTGGGCATGCTCAGCCACAGCCTGTTCACCCTGATCGTCGCCATGGCGGTGGTCACCACCACCGCGATGCCGCCGACGTTACGGTGGGCGCTCGGCCGATTGCCGCTCGGCGAGGAAGAGAGGCGGCGGCTCGAGCGGGAGGAATCCGAGGCCAAAGGCTTCGTCTCGAACATGGAACGCCTGCTGATCACGATCGACGAAAGCGCCAACGGCAAATTCGCATCGCGCCTCGCCGGGCTCATCGCCGGGTCCAAGGGAATGCCCGCCACTGTCATTCATGCGCAGCCTGCCGACGGCTCCGCACCAAAACAGTCCGGTCACGTCAGCAGCGAGCATGCAATTCAAGTCGCCGCCGAGGCGGCACGGGTGATGGAGGCCGAGCAGGAAAGCGGCGCGCCGGCAAAGGTGAGCGTGATCACGCGAACCGGCGACGCGCCGGCGGAGGAAACCGTCGCCAGCGAAGCGCGCAAGGGCTACGACCTGTTGGTCATCGGCATCGAGAACGTCGCCCGCAACGCCGAGTTTCACGAAAACGTCAACCGGATCGCGGCGGAATTTGAAGGCCCCTTGGCCATCGTCGCCGCCCGCGGCATCCATGTCGAGCGGCCGTTACAAAGCGCGCTGAACATCCTGGTCCCGGTCACCGGAACCGAGGCCTCGCGCCGGGCCGCCGAGATCGGGATCACCATTGCCCAAGCGGTGGGGGCGCCGGTGACCGCGCTGTACGTTTCCACCGGAAGATCCAGGAAGGCGGCGCGAAGTCTTCGCAACGCTCTGCGCTCGCGCCGGCAGCACGAGGCGATCCTCAGAGACGTGGTGGAGATGGCCGAGCGCTACAACATCGATGTTCGAACCGACGTTGAAATCGACGTTGCGGCCGATGACGCGATCCTGAGGCATGCGAACGCCAACCGCAACACCCTGATCGTGATGGGGGTCAACCGTCGCCCCGGCGATACGCTGTTTTTCGGCAACGTGGCGGCTGCCGTTCTGGAGAAATCGCGGCGTTCGATCCTGTTCGTGTCGAGCGCCGGCTCGATCGGCTCGGCGCAGTCGTCGGCGGGCACGCAGGCTGGCAGGCCGGCACGCGCGACGGCCAAATGACCCTACCCGGCCCGAAACCGACGCGCAGCCATGACGACGCCGCAGATCTCCGAAAATCCTAGCCCCGCAAGCCTGCAAGCGTCGCCGGGCGTTCATTTTCGGCGATACAGCGGCTCGGCATGCGCGAAAGCGATGGCAACGTCAGGGGGCTGAACGCCGAATCGCACCCGGGGGGCAGCTTCGGGCGCTCCGGCGCGCGGGCAGGGACTTCGATCGGCACCGGGTTGACGGTGCTGCGCCCGCTATCCCGGATGGTGATTTCGGGGAGAACCACGTCCTTGGCAACCAAGGTGGCGTTGCTCAGGGGGTCGGTACGGAACAGGACGCGGCCCTCGCGATCCCGGTAGACGACCGCCGTATTGCGCAAGCCGACCACCTCCACCGCGGTAATCGCCGGTCCCTGCCTTGCCGCCGCACGGGCGGGCATCAGCCGATCGGATTTATGGGCGCGGTCGACGGCGTTCACCGCAATCCCGGGGCCCCCGAGCCAATCGGTCACCGCCGATCCGATGGAGGGCATTGCCAGATGATCGACCATCAGCACGGCGGCAAGCCCGCCGGCAACGTAGGGAGCCAAACCGTACATGGGATTTCTCGATTGTGCTTGAAACCCCTCCCCCGATGTGTCCGGCGACAAAACGCGGCCGGCAAGCATTGGTTCCCTTGGATTTCAGTGAAATCAGACGACGCGCGTGCCGCCCTCGGCCGGCGGCGAAAGTCGGCTGGCCGGAATCATGATCTTGCAGCGCACACCCTGGGCGGCGAACGCCAGGTCAACCCGGGCGTCCAGCGAGCGCGGCAGGTTGCCTTCGATGACCAAGGTGCCGAAGCCGCGGCGCGCCGGCGGGCCGACGTCCGGGCCGCCGCTCTCGGCCCATAGCAGCTCCACGGCCTCCCCGTCGCTTTGCGGCACGCGCCGCCAGGCGATCGAGACCCGGCCGTTCGGGACCGAGAGCGCGCCGAATTTCTCCGCATTGCTCGCAAGCTCATGCAGCGCCAGCCCGAGGCTCTGCGCGACGTCGGGCTTCAACAACACGCCATCGCCGGCAATGAGGACCTGGGGCGTGGTGCGATCGAGATAGGAACCGAGCTGGGAACGAACGAGCTCGTCCAGCGACACGCCGTGCCAGCTCTCCTGGATCAGGAGATCGTGCGAGGTCGCCAGCGCCTGCAGCCGAGCGCCGAACTGGTCCAGGAAAGCTTCGATGGAACCCGCATGCCGCGCGGTCTGCCGCGCCATCGCCTGGATCACCGCGAGCAGGTTCTTGGAGCGATGAGTGAGCTCGCGCAACAACAGGCGCAGGTGGTCCTCTCCCCTGCGGCGCTCGGTGATGTCGACGGCCGCGCAAGTCAGGCCGACCACGGCTCCGGCGGAATCCAGCAGCGGCTCGACGTGAAAGTCGTACCACAGTGCCGTCGGGCCCGTGCCGATGCTCACCTCGGCGTCGGCCGGCAGTCCGCTGTCGAGGGCTCGGCGCTTCAATGCGAGGATTTCCTCGCGACTTTCCGGCGGGAGAATGTCCTCGTCCGTGCGGCCGACGATGTCGCCGAGCTGCAGTCCGAGCATCGGCTCGGTGATGGCTATGTAGCGCAAGTTACGGTCCTGGGAAGAGACGTAGACCTTGGAGCCGCGTAGCGCGGTTTTGAACCGCGCCGTGACCAGGCCAAGATCCTTGGTGCGTTCCGCGACTCGGCCCTCCAGATCCCGGCGCGCGATTTCCAGCTCCAGCAAGGTGGATTCGTGGGCCGCGACCTCGCTGCGCAGCCGTTCGTTGGATTCGTGCAGCTGGCGACCCGATGGCAGTCGCAGCAGATTGGGCAGCAGCGGCACCATTGCGATGATCGCGGCCGCGAAGAAGACCGCCGCCGCGGCCTTGCTAAGCACCAGCATTCCGGCGACGGGACGCCAGACCGAGACCGCATCCGCGAGCTGGACGATGGCGCTGAGCGCAAGGAAACCACCGATCAGATACGCCAGGAGCCGATGGTCGCGGACGAGGTCGGGGCGGCGGCGAAAAAACCAGATCAGCGCGGCGAGAATGCCAAGATAGCCTGCGGCGAGGATCAGGTCGGCGGCGATCTGCGGAACGAGACTCTCCGGCCGTCGTAGCATATCGCCTTCGAGCGGGGTTCCACCGTCGGGCCCAAACAACCAATCCAAAACGGCGCTCATCAGCAAGCCTCGAGCCCTCGGAGAGGATCAGATCGCATGCTCGCTACGAGATGCAAATACCGCAACGATTCGACGTCCGACAGTACAGGCTGGCCGGGCGAGCTCGCGCTCCAAGTCCAATGCCGGACCACTCACGCAATCAAGGTCTCCCAAAGGAAACGCAGAAGCGAATCGAATCGTTTCCGTTACGAATCGATGTCCGAGCCGGAGGACAGGCCGCCCGACACGGTGCGCGGACCAGCCCCGGAACCTATTTTTCATTGGACGCTTATAGATACGACCGGCCGCATCCCCCTCCCCTCGTGCTCGGCCGGCCATCCTGGACGTAGCCGGATTTTTGCCGGCTACGTCCTACTTTTGTGTGCGCCGCGATGGCGCCAGCCCAAGCAGGAGACGACGATGAACTGGGATCGAGTTGAAGGAAACTGGAAGCAAATGAAAGGCAAAGTGCAGCAGCAATGGGGCAAGCTCACCAATGACGATCTCAATCTGGTCGAAGGCAAGCGCACCGAGCTCGTCGGCCGGATCCAGGAGCGTTACGGCATACAGCGGGATGAAGCCGAGCGGCAAATCGACAGCTGGTTGCGAAATCTGACCTGAGCCGATCGTCATGAGCAATGAGCCGTGCCGCCGGCTGGCGCCTGCATAAGCTCGCGTTATGAGCAAACAAATATAGGCACGGTCCCGCGAGATTTGTGCGCGGGCGAACCGGGGCAAGTCGCAGCGCAACATGAGGTTTGTCGCGCGGAGCGGCCGGCCAGAGATCTGGGCGAGGGTGCGTCAGTTTGGTTCGGAAGCAAACCAAACTTGGACCCACCGCATTGTCCGATCATGAAAAACTACGACTTGGACGACAGGCTGGTCGAGCACACGCGGCGTCTCGTCGAGCTCGCCCGACGCCAGCGCGTTGAGCTTGAAACCGACCTGAAGCAGGCAAGGGGAATGATCCAGCGCTCGCGGGACCTGCTGAGCAAACTGCGAATATGGCCAAAAACCAACGATGGGGACGGCTAGGGCCTCACCCGTTGCTCACTCACCTCCGGCAGGCGCCGGCGGCGGCGTGCCTGCGGGCGCGCGCGGGCGTTGCCGGGCGCCGCTCAGGCGGTCGCCCGACGTTCGCGTGGCTTGGCTTTGCGCTCGAAAAACAAGGCCTGGCTGATCACGGCGGAGACCGTGGCGGGCTGGAACGGCTTGGCAATCAGGAAAGCCGGTTCGGGGCGCTCGCCGGTGAGGAAGCGTTCGGGATAGGCGGTCACGAAGATGACGGGCACCTGGACGGATTGGATCAGCTCGTTCACCGCGTCGAGACCTGAGCTGCCGTCGGCAAGCTTGATGTCCGCAAGAATGAGGCCGGGACGCTTTGCCTTGGCGAGCGTGACCGCTTCGGTATGGGTGCGAGCCACTCCGACGGTGCGGTGGCCCAGACTTTCGACCAGGCCTTCGAGATCCATGGCGATGAAGGTCTCGTCCTCGATGATGAGCACATCGGTGGCGATCTCGGCCGCCAGCTCGCGGCCGGACTCTTCGACCAGCGCCCGCAGCGTCGGCACATCCGTGTCCAGAACCAGCGCGGCATCGTCCTCGGAAAAGCCTTCGAGCGCGATCAGCAGGAACGCTTGGCGTGCACGCGGCGTGATGTGAGCGAGCCGCTGTTCCACCGGCAGGCCTTGCTCCGCCGGCTCGACGGCGCCATTGACGCCGACCGAATTCCATATCTTGGTAAACAACCGATAGAGTGCTACCCGGGCGCCGATGGCCTTCTCGAGGACCGAGGGATCTTCGATCAAGGCTTCGAGCGTGGCCGCCACATAGGCATCGCCGGAACTCTGGTTGCCGGTCAGGGCCCGGGCGTAACGGCGAAGGTAGGGCAGATGCTGAGCGACTGCTTGCGATGTGGACACGAAACCCTCCCGAAACTGGCCGAGCTGCCGGGCCAACGCAGGCCTTGGAATAAAGTTCCGATAGCCGGGAACCAATCGGCACCGTGGGCGTTCGGGGTTGACGTATGGGGACCCCGCGGAGCGACTGTCATATCACAGTATTATAGGGCGGGTGGCGAGGATTGAAATGAAGAATCCGAAAATGGCGCGGCCGGAGGCGCGGATGCAGGACGGGGCCGTCCCGGCCGAACCCAGCCTCGGGCGGGACATTCAGAGCAAAATCGGCCAACAGCTGCGGGCCATGTACGACGAAGTGGTCAGCCAGGGCGTTCCGGCGCGTTTTGTCGATCTCCTGGACCGTCTCGAAAAGCGGGACGACAGAAGCTCATAACGGCCGGCAAAGGACCAGCTCGTGAATCTCGATCCATCGGTGCGTGAGGCCGTCCTGGCGGCGGTTCCGAATCTGCGGGCGTTCGCCATCTCGCTCAGCGGGAATGTCGACCGCGCCGACGACCTCGTGCAGGAAACCCTGTTGCGCGCCCTCGCCAATATCGACTCGTTCCAGCGCGGCACCAACATGTCGGCGTGGCTGTTCACCATTCTACGCAATCTGTTTCGCTCCGAATATCGCAAGCGCCGGCGTGAAGTCGAAGATACCGACGGCAGCTATGCCGAACGATTGAAGTCGCAACCGGAGCAAACCGGAAGAGTGGAATTCATGGAGTTCCGCGCTGCGCTCGCCAAGCTGCCGGCCGATCAACGCGAAGCCCTCATCCTCGTGGGTGCATCCGGATTTTCCTACGAGGAAGCCGCCGAGATCTGCGATTGTGCCGTGGGCACCATCAAGAGCCGCGTCAATCGCGCGCGCGGTCGGCTCGCCGAGCTGCTCTCGATCGAGAGCATGGATGACTTCGGCCCGGATCTGGCGACCCGGGCCATCCTCGCCGGAAACGATCAAGCATAGCGCGGTGGTGAAGGGGCGCAGCGATGTCGCGCCGCTTCGAATGCGTCCCCGGGGCCGGCGACGGCTGACGGTTGAATGATCGCAACCGGATCGGACGCCGGAAACGTCTCCTCCAAGCCTCGTTCCAGCGCGCGCTCGCGCGCACGCCGATTCTCGTCGTCGATCCGTTCGACCTTGGATCGACGCGAGGCCGGTGACTTGAATTGCGGGACCAATTGCGGGACCGAACTCATCGCTGATCTCCGCCGATACCGCGAAGCTTGTGTCTTCGCGAGAACGACAGCCGGATCGCGATCAATGCAATCCGAGCATGCTGTCGATCGACCGGATCTCCGCCGGGCGGTTCAGCGCCGAGTGCGCCACCACCACGGAATGCAGCGCGCCGTCGAGCGATCTTCGCCAGAATGCCAGAAAATCCTGCAGGATCGGGAGGTCCGGCCAAGTATCGTACTCCTGCCATACATAAGATTGCAGCAGCCACGGGTGATCCGGCCGGCGATACAGAATATGCGCAGTAGTCAATCCAAAGCCCGCAAGTTGACGACGACAGCTTTCGGAGATCATCGCTCGTTGCTCCATTACGCGCGACGTAATCCAGATGATCGCCTCCCTCCGACGTCTGATCATCTGTCGCGCACTCGGCAGCATTAACTCGAAACGAGCGTCACCAGTTCCAGAAGTTGCTTTCGGCGCGACGCAGGACTTCACCGGTCGAGCAAGCATCGGCCGGAACTATTGGGATCATTGCGCGTTGGTCCACGCCGATATGGTTCGCCTCGAGCGGGCCAGCTGGAACTCATGGCCGCTGGAGATCCCATATGGCTGTCCCACGACTGGCATCGGCTTCGGCGGACGCTGCTGCCGGCACGCGCGCCGGCGTTGTTGCGCGCCAGGCCAACAAGTCCTTGCGCCGCCCCACGAAGGCCCAGCGGGAGGCCTCCGGCGGCCGTTCGAAATCCGGCACGGCCGACCCGAGTCGGCAAACGCGGAACGTGAAAGCGATCGAAGAAATTCTGCTCGACAACGACCTCTCAAGTTCAAGACAGAGACCGCGCGCGAATCGGTCGCGAGGTGCGAGCGAAAATCGGCCAGCGGCTGCGAGCCATGTACGCGGCATGGATCAAGCAAGAGCTTCCCGAAAATCTGCGCGGACTGATCCGGCGCCGGAGCGTGCCGCAGCAGCGGCAATGAACGGCGCATGGGCGCACGAAGCGATCCTGGCCGAAGTCCCCAAGCTGCGCGCGTTCGCGATTTCGTTATGCGGAAATTTGGACCAGGCGGACGATTTCGTGCAGGAGACGCTGCTGCGGGCCTGGGCTCATATCGACCAGTTCCAACGCGGGACCAACATGGCCGCTTGGCTGTTCACGATCTTGCGCAATAGCCTGCGCTCCAACTACCGCAAGTACCGGCGTGAGATCGAAGACGCGGACGGCAGCTACGCCGAAAGGATGATCACGCATCCCGAACAGAACGGACGGCTCGAATTCGAGGAACTGCGCGGCGCGTTGGCCAAATTGCCTTCAGACCAACGCGAGACCCTGATCCTCGTGGTCGCTTCCGGCGCCTCCTACGAGGAGGCCGCGGAAATCTGCGGATGCCGCGTCGGCACGATCAAAAGTCGAGTGCACCGGGCCCGTGCCCGGCTGGCGCAGATGCTGGGGATCGACAGCGTGGACGATTTCGCGCCGGATCGAACCACCCAGTCGGTGCTGCGGGGCGCGCTCGGGTGAGGCGCCCGGGCCGAGGATTCGTGCCCCACCCGGCCCCTGAAAGAAAATCGAATCGGGCCCGGAACCCGTCCCAACATCGAGCGTTCTACCTGTGCCGGGCGGGTTCCCCCCATCCCCCGTCCCCCCGCCGCCCGGCACAGCCCTGGTCGGTTCCAGCGTGAACCGGCCGGGGCTTTGTTTTTTGCGAGGCCCGGCTAAGTCCCTGGCACGTCTCCAAATCGGCTCTCAAAGGAGCAGCATGCCGCCAGTTGCGGATCCCTCCGGTCGACCCGATCCTCTCGATTTACGGGCTTTGCCGGCGAATGGGCGCGGTCGAATTTCGTCCGCAGCCGCCGGGCATCGGCAATGACGATGATGTGATCACATCGCCCACTGCGCCGGTTGCGCGCGTTCGTGCGACCTCGCGAACTGGTGCCGCTCGCAGTCGTGCTCGGCGGGCTGGTTTGCGGCGTCGATCTACCGCACATGGTGCCGTTCGGGCTTGGGCCGGGGAACGTCCGTGCGACCGCAACTCGATCCGGGCGTAGCGATCCTCGTCTTGGTGCACGACGGGTTTCGCCGGCGCGGGGGGCTTGCTGCGCCCGGCCCGGCGCCTGCCGAGGGCGCGATTTGGACCTCCAGGCCGGGAACCGGAACCAGCCATCGGGGTTTAGCCGCCATATTGATCGGTCTCCGGGAGGGCTCCATGCGCATCACTTGGATTACGGCCGCGGTTCTCGCGGCGGGCTTGAGCGCGCTTTCCGTACCGGCTCTCTATGCGGGTAGCACCAGCGAAGGCCAGTCGGCCCGCATCGCCGGCGTGCCGGAAGCCGGCGAGACCAGCACGGACGATACTTGGAAGACCGTGCTGCCCCATCAGGATGTTCAGGCAGTGCTGGGGAAAGAGATCCGCAGCAGCGCCGGCGAGCACATGGGCCGCGTCGTCGACGTGCTGGTGGATCAGACCGGGCACGTGCGAGCCGCCGTGATCGATTTCGGCGGGTTCTTGGGCGTGGGAAACCGCAAGGTAGTGGTCGACTGGGCCGCGCTGCATTTTGCTCCTGCCGATCAGCAGGACCGCATTTCGCTCGACCTCACCCGAAATCAAGTCAAACAGGCCCCCGAATATAAACCCGGCAAGCCCGTCGTCGTGCTGGGAGCATTGGGGCCGGGCCTCTAAGGCGGAATCTGCGGCAGGCCGCCGGTGCACAGGCTCGATGCCGGCGGGGCCAAGGACCACGCCACGCCGAAGCCTCCGCCCCCGCCCCGCCGCGGCCCCGTCCCATCGCGCGCCAGCGAGCGCGGGCTCGACTGGTTCGTGTTCTTCCTGGCGGATGTGCAGACCGGATTCGGGCCGTTCGTCTCGGTCTATTTGACCACGCAGGCTTGGACCCAGGTCGACATCGGCTTGGTGCTCACGGCGGGCGGTCTGGTCGCGCTGGCGGGCCAAATGCCCGGCGGCGCAATCGTGGACGCGGCCCGCTCCGAGCGGGTCGTGGCCGCCTGCGGCGTCATTGCGATTGCGGCGAGCGCGATCTCGCTGGCGGCATGGCCTATCTTCCTGCTGGTTCTGCTCGGGCGGATCTTGCATGCCGTCGCGAGCTGCGTGCTGGGTCCCGCCATCGCGGCGATCAGCCTCGGGCTGGTCGGCCATGCCGGCATCGGCGAGCGGCTCGGGCGCAACGCCCGCTTCGCCTCGGTCGGAACCGGGCTTGCCGCCGCCGCCATGGGCGCGATCGGGCATCTGACTTCCAGTCAGTACGTCTTCTTCGCCACCGCGGCGCTGATCGTGCCCACCCTCATCGCGTTGTTCCAGATTCGTCCCGGCGAAATCGATCCGGAACGAGCGCACGGCGGCAAGCACGGCATGGGGCTTCGCAAGCTCGGCGAGGGACTCTTGTCCCTCCTCGGGAACCGCCCGCTGATGATCCTGGCGGCCTGCGCCCTGCTCTTTCACCTCGCCAACGCCGCGATGCTGCCGCTGATGGGAAGCCTGCTCACGATGCGGTCGAGCGATTTGGCGACCGCGTTGATCGGCGCGTGCATCGTCGTGCCGCAGCTCGTCGTCGCGGCGTTCGCGCCGTGGGTCGGACGGCACGCCGAGCAATGGGGACGTCGGCCGCTGCTGCTGCTGGGCTTCGCCGCGTTGCCGCTTCGGGGCGCGCTGTTCGCCGTCGTAGCCGATCCCTATCTCGTGGTAACGGTACAGCTGCTCGACGGCATTTCCGCCGCGGTGCTCGGCGTGCTGGTCCCGCTCGTCGTCGCCGACGTGACCCGCGGTACTGGCCGCTTCAATTTGGCGCAGGGGATCGTCGGCAGCGCCGTCGGGGTCGGAGCTTCGCTCAGCACGACGCTCGCCGGCTACATGAGCGATTACCTGGGCAGCGGCGCGGCCTTCTTGGGGCTCGCCGGCCTGGGGCTCGCTGGCTTGGTGCTGGTCTGGGCGTTGTTGCCGGAGACGCGGCCGAACGCGGTGGATTGACGGCGTTTTCGGACTGTCCGCTCAGGCCCTGGAGCGCGTCGCGGCGGCGCTTTCAGTGCAGCCCCTGCACGGCCACCAGCTTGGGGCGCGGCGCCGCCTCCTCCATCAGGCTGCGGTAGACCGCAAGGTAATCGATTGCCATGCGGCGGGCGGTGAATCGCTCCTCGAAACGCTTGCGCACCCCCTCCCGGGACAATTGGGACAGCCGGTTGACCGCGCCGATGGCGCTCGTCTCGTCTTCAACGACGAAGCCGGTCAGACCGTCTTCGATGATTTCCGAGACGGATCCGCGATTGAAGCCGATGACCGGCGTTCCACACGCCAAGGCCTCAATCATGACCAGGCCGAACGGTTCCGGCCAATTGATCGGCATGATCAAGCCGATCGCGCCGCTGAGGAACTCGGCTTTTTCCCGGTCGCTGATCTCGCCGATATATTCGATGAAGGGCAGGCTCAGCAGCGGTCGAATCTCCGTCTCGAAATAATCGATGTCCACCCGGTCGACCTTGGCGGCGATTTTCAGCGGTATCTCGCAACGGGCGGCGATGCGGATAGCGCGATCGACCCGTTTTTCCGGAGCTATGCGGCCAAGGAAGGCCAGGTAGCTGGGTTTTACGGGTCGGGGGCGCAGTAGATCCTCCGGCAGGCCGTGATGAACCGTGCGGACCCATCGGGCTTGCGGCACCGGCCGGCGTTGAGCATTGGAAATCGAGATCACCGGAATCGATGAAAACGTCGTGAAAACCGGTTGATGCTCCGGCAGATCGAGCCGCCCGTGCAGCGTCGTCACGAACGGGGTCGGCTGACGCGAGAACAGCGAGAACGGATAGTAGTCCAGGTGAAAGTGCAGAAAATCGAATTCTGCGGTGCGTTGGCGTACGCGTTCGAGCATCATCATGTGCAACGCATTGGGATCGCGGATCGAGCCGTCCAGGCGCAACGCCTTCGGCCACATCGGCTCCAGCGTGCCCGAAGTAATCGAATCTCCGCTGGCAAATAACGTCACGTCATGGCCGAGCGCGACCAGTTCCTCCGTCAACCAGTGAACCACGCGCTCGGTACCGCCATAAAGCTTCGGCGGCACGGCTTCGGTCAGTGGCGCTACCTGGGCGATGTGCATCAAAAAGCCTCCTGTCGCACGGCAAGGGCAGTCTTCGAGCCACTCGGTCACGGACGAGAAGGGTTGCCCCCCACGCATGTCTAACCGGGTGACGCCGCGAAAGTTCCGACAACCAACCTCGCGGGTGTGACGTTGAGGCGCAACCAACCCGGCAGTGTGGCGTTGAGACTGGATAGCTCGACCGGGCTGTGGGCTTCTTCGCAGGGCCCCCGGATCCAACGTCGGCGCGCACGTGACGGAGTCGGGGTACGATGCAATCGCTCTGCGCTTACGCTCATCGGCCGGTGGCCTTTTTCCTGCGCTACATTCACTTGCGGCCGGTCTCGCACTCGGTGATCCTGGCCGCGGTGCTCGCCGCGGTGATGTGCTCGGTGAGCACGCAGTACGGCGTCAAGTTCCTGGTGGACACGCTGTCCGGCAGAGGCGGCGGCTCACAGAACATATGGGTCGCGTTCGCGCTGCTGCTCTCCCTGATCGCGGCTGACAACCTGCTGTGGCGCCTGGCGAGCTGGATCGCGAGCTACACGTTCGTGGCGGTCACCGGCGACATCCGCAGCGATCTGTTCCGGCACCTCACCGGACACGCGCCGAGCTATTTCACCGAGCGCCTGCCCGGAATGCTCACGAGCCGCATCACCGCGACCTCCAATGCCGTGTTCACGGTGGAGAACATGTTCATCTGGAACGTGCTGCCGCCGTGCGTGGCGACCGCGGGCGCGATCATGTTCCTCGCCACGGTGAGCTGGCAGATGGCCGCGGGGCTGACGCTGATCGCGGCCGTTCTCGTGCTGGCGATGTTCCGCCTCGCGGCTGCCGGCAGGCCGCTGCACCACGACTTTGCCGACAAAGCCGCGGCGGTCGACGGCGAGATGGTGGACGTCGTCGGCAACATGCCGCTGGTGTGGGCGTTCGGCGGGCTCAAGCGCGAATACCGCAGATTCGACGCTACGGTGGGGCGCGAAATGGGCGCGCGGCGGCGCAGCCTGCTCTATCTGGAGAAGGTACGCCTATTTCATGCGGTGATCACCGTGGTGCTGACGGTGGCTCTGGTGGCCTGGGCGCTCGTGCTGTGGGAGCGCGGGAGCGCGACCACCGGAGAGGTCGTGCTGGTCTGCACGCTGGGCCTGTCGATCCTGCATGCCACCCGGGATCTGGCGGTAGCCCTGGTGGATGTGACCCAGCACATGGCCCGGCTCTCCGAAGCGCTCGCGACGCTGCTGGTGCCGCACGAGCTGCGCGACGACCCGCAGGCGACGCCATTGGTTCACAAAGGCGCCGACGTCACGTTCGAGAACGTCGGATTCAAATATCCGGACGGCCGCAAGGTGTTCGAGAATTTCAGCCTCGCGCTGCAGCGCGGTCAGCGCGTGGGCTTGGTGGGACCCTCCGGCAGCGGAAAATCGACGTTGTTCACGCTGCTGCAGCGGCTCTACGACGTGCAGCGCGGACGCGTCCTGCTCGACGGCCAGGACATTTCGCGGGTCACCCAGGAGAGCCTGCGCGAGGCGATCGCGGTCGTGCCCCAGGATATCTCGCTATTCCATCGCTCGATCCTGGAGAATATCCGCTACGGCCGGCAGGACGCATCGGACCAGGAGGTGATGAACGCGGCGATCGCGGCGCGCTGCGACACCTTCATCGAGGCGCTGCCGAACGGGCCGGCAACCATCGTCGGAGACCGCGGCGTGAAGCTCTCCGGCGGGCAGCGGCAGCGCATTGCCATAGCGCGCGCTTTCCTGAAAGACGCGCCGCTCCTGCTGCTCGACGAGGCAACATCGGCGCTGGACAGCGAGTCGGAGGAGGCGATCCGCGAGGCGCTGGATCGCCTGATGCGCGGCCGCACCGTGATCGCCATCGCGCATCGGCTGTCCACCTTGCGCAATTTCGAAAGAATCGTCGTGCTGATGGCGGGCAAAGTCGTCCAGGACGGGCCGCCGGAGAAGCTGATGCGGGGAGACGGCGTCTATCGCGAATTGGTGAGGCGCGAGGTGTTGCGTCTGCCGCGTCAGGCTGCTTAATACCGCGGCACCAGGGCTACTGAGTCGGTGACGGCTGAGTCGGTGACGGCGCGACGCGCGAAAATTCGGTTCCTCCACGGGCATACGGCGGCGTTCGCAGCGTTCCTCTGCCATATCCATGGCCGGCGGCGTTCTCGCGTCGGATGTGCTCGAGCCCGATCCGCGAAGCTTGAGGGGAGGAGATGTCCACCGAAACTGCCGCCAAGGCAAACCTAGCGCTCGTCGAAGCCGTCGCCGAGGATCCGTTCTACATCCCCGCCACCGCGCTCACGTCGCGGCCGCGCCGGATCCTGAAGCATGGCGACAGTTTCGTCGTGCTCGACAGCCACGGCGATATCGGCGCGACGGCGGGAGGCACCGACGGGCTGTTCCATTGCGACACCCGCTTCCTGTCGAATCTCGAGTTGCGCGTCCAAGGCATGGCGCCGCTGCTGCTGGGCTCGACCATGCGCGACGACAACACCGTTTTCAGCGTCGATCTGACCAATCCGGATATTTATGAAAACGATCGCATTGTATTGGAGAAGGACACGCTCCACATCGTCCGCACCACCTTTCTTTGGCACGCGACCGCTTATCAACGGCTCGGCATAAAGAACCACGGCGACCGCCCGATCTCCATCCACCTGGCCGTCGGCTTCGGAAACGATTTCGCCGATCTGTTCGAAGTGCGCGGCAAGCGCCGCCAGCGCCGCGGCAAATCTCGATGCCTTGCCGTCGATGCGGGCGAGGTTTTGCTGCACTACAAGGGTCTCGACAACGAGCTGCGGAGCACCCGGGTGCTGTTCGATCCGGCGCCGACGCGGCTCTCCGACCGCGCGGCTTCGTATCGGCTCACCCTCGGCTCCAAGCACAGCTTGGCGATCTTCGTGAGGGTCGAATGCAATCCTGCGAAGGTCAGCAGACGCCCACGGTTCTTCCCGGCAATGGTCGCCAGCCATCGCGCGCTCAAAGCAGCGACCCGACACAGCGCGACAATTCAAACTTCGAACGACGTCTTCAATGAGGTCCTGTGCCGGGCGATGGCCGATCTTTACATGCTGATCACCGATACGCCGCAAGGACCTTATCCCTATGCCGGCATTCCCTGGTATTCGACCACGTTCGGCCGAGACGGCTTGATCACCGCGCTGGAGATGCTGTGGATCGACCCCGCGATCGCGCGTGGGGTCCTGCGGCGCCTCGCCGCGTATCAGGCCAAGCGCGACGACCCCGACAACGACGCGCAGCCGGGCAAGATTCTGCACGAGATGCGCGGCGGCGAGATGGCCGCCCTGCGCGAAGTGCCGTTCGGGCTCTATTACGGCAGCGTCGACTCGACCCCGCTGTTCGTGCTGCTCGCCGGGCTGTACGCCGAGCGCACCGGAGATCTCGAGACCCTGCGCGAGTTGTGGCCGGCGATCGAAGCCGCGCTGGCGTGGATCGACGGCCCGGGAGATCTCGATGGCGACGGCTTCGTCGAGTATTACCGCGCGACCGAGCAGGGGCTTGCCAATCAGGGCTGGAAAGATTCGTATGACGCCGTGTTCCACGCCGACGGCCGGCTCGCGGAAGGACCGATCGCCCTCGCCGAGGTGCAAGGCTACGTTTACGCCGCCAAATATCTCGCCGCCGAATGCGCGAGGCGATTGGGGAATCTGGATAAGGCCGCGGCGCTCGAAGCGCAGGCGGCGCGGCTTCAGAAAAAATTCGAGGCGGCATTCTGGCGCCCGGGCCTGGAGACCTATGCGCTGGCGCTCGACGGCTCGAAGCAGCCGTGCGAGGTGTACAGCTCGAACGCCGGACAGCTGCTGTTCACCGGCATCGTTCGGCCCGACCGCGCCATCAAGGTGGCGGAAGGACTGCTGCGTCCGCAATTCTTCTCCGGCTGGGGCATTCGCACGGTGTCCACCGGAGAGCGCCGCTACAACCCGATGTCCTATCACAATGGATCGATCTGGCCGCACGACAATGCGCTGATCGCGCTCGGGTTCGGCCGCTATGAGCTCAAGAGCGGCGTCGCGCAGGTATTCACCGCGCTGTTCGAGGCGGCCGCCTATATGGATCTGCGGCGCTTGCCCGAACTGTTTTGCGGGTTCCAGCGGCGGCGCGGGCGTGGCCCCACGCTCTATCCCGTCGCCTGTTCGCCGCAGGCGTGGGCGGGCGGCGCGCCGTTCCTGATGCTGCAGGCCTCGCTCGGCCTCGAGTTCGACGTTGCCCGAAACGAGATCCGCCTGCGCAATCCTTGCCTGCCGTCGTTTCTGCAGGAGGTCGCGCTCTCGAACCTCAGGCTCGGAGATTCCAGCGTCGACCTCGCCGTCCATCGGGAAACCGACGGCAGGGTGTCGCTCCGCGTCAACCGCAAATCCGGCAATGTCCAAATAGGTCTGGTCTGAAGCCCGCGGCTCGCTCGCGCGGCTTATCTTTAGCTCGATCGACTCAATTGCCGGCTCGGCACGCGGCGCCGCGGCGGGTCGGCGGCCCCCAATCGATATCCAAGACATCGCGGCCGAATCAACGGCTGCCGCCGGTCTGCGGCCGAGCCTCGATGATCGCCGGTGCGGATCGGCGCACCGGGATCGTTTGATCGATGATTAAATCGAGATTGAAGTTGTGAACTTCCGGACCCGGTCGATCCAATTGCTGATTCCTGCCATGATTGCGCCAAAAATGCCGCCTTAGGGTCAATTTGCAGCCATGGTGCTCCGGGGATATTCCTGCAAATCCGCATGGCAGGAGGGCGCAATGATCGGCGTTCGCTTCGGTGCTGTGTGCACAGTTCTGGTTGGAGGCATGCTGGTCTCATCCGCCGCTCCCGCGGTTCAGGCCTGCGACCAACGTTTTCCGCGGACCTGCAAGCCGGCAGCTGCGCAAACCAACCGGGAAGCGCCAAAGGCAACGAGCACCCAACGCGCTGCAACGGCCTCTCGTTCGCGCCGCACGGCGCGGCATCGTCCCAGCGTCAGACACGCCCAGTCGGCAAGGCCGGCTCGGCACGCGGCGGAAACCAGTGTCGCGCCATCGGTCGTGCCGCAAGAGAGCTCGCCCGCGGCGCGGCGCTTCAGCGAGTTCGTGAGCCCGCGGTTGCTGGCGGGCAATCCGGTCGAGGAACTGCGCAAGCCCAGAATGAACGTATCGGAATTCTCCGGCCAAACTGCCTATCCTCTGGTCGACGGCATCGATCGGGAAGCGAGCGGCTCGGGCGGCCCGGCCGCGAACCCGGAACGCCCGGCCGTGCGCAACGCGGTGGACGAGGTCGTTCCGGTCGAAGTCGCTCCGGCTGCCGATCCGCAATCGCCTGCGATCGCTCGCGCTGAGACCAGCGCCCAAGTATCGACCAGCGCCGTCAGCCGCGCCGGCGAGCGAGATTCCTCCGAGGGTTCCACCTCCTGGGTTCGCATCGTGTTTCTCACTTGGGGCGGCCTTCTTACGTTGGGATCGGCATTGCGGCTGTTGATCGGCTAACGGGCGAAAACCGCAACGACTTGCGGCTTGACCTTCGTCACGCGATTCGACCGCCTGCCTGTCAGCTTGGTTTGCCGCCAACTTGGCTCGCCCCGCACGCCGACGTGCGTCTACGGCATGCAAGCAGGATGCCGAAATCGGCCTTGACGACTTCAAATGTTCCCCAAAGCAAGCATTTGATGTTTTTGCCTCGAACTGCAGCGGGCGGCGTGGCTGCGGTGTGCACATGTCCCTTGTCGATCCGCCGCATCCAGCAATGCTGAAGAACCGCGGTCATTGTATTGTCCGGCTTCGGAACCTATCGAAGCTCGCATGGAACCTATCGAAGCTTGCATAAAGCAAATTCTCGGGACATGATGCTTGTTCTTGTTTGACCGCCGTAAGCGGTGATAAGCTCAAATTTGCGTTTCAACTCAGATCGGAGATTTCCCGTGGCCAAGAAGCGAGCAAAGCGGCGAGGATGGACGAGCAAAGACGTTCGCGAGCTGAAGTCGATGGCGCGCGCACGCACGCCTGCACGCGAGATCGGGCGAAAGCTCGGCCGGACCGAGGGAGCCGTACGGCAAAAAGCCTATGCGGAGGGAGTGTCCTTCAATTCCAGGACTCGTGCCCGCCGCAAGCGCAGAAAGTGATGGCGAGCAACAAGCCCGCCGTGGATGTCGGGCTTGTTTGTTTGGCAGCCGCCGGCCATTTGCAAAGTTCGTTGCGCCGTGACCCGCGGTGAAAGCGGCGTGTCGCGCGTCCTTCCCGTTCAAACCCGGAAACGCAGCGCTCGGCTGCGAAGCGGTGCCGGCCGTGATGGCGAACGAGACGCCGCAGGGCGGCGCGTCGCCAGCGAGCGCTCGGGATCAGCAAGCATAGATCGGCTCGAGCAGATCGCCTGCGGAGCTTTGCCCAATGGGCGACGACATTGCTTTCGACAAAAGCTTTGACCTAGCGGCGGGCCAGGTCGAGGAGATCATGCCGGGCCTGCGTCGGCTGCTGGCCGACAATCCGAGCCCGTTCACGTTCAAAGGCACCGTGAGCTACATCATTGGGCGCGGCCGGGTTGCGATCCTCGATCCGGGGCCCGAAGACGACCAGCACATAACGCGGCTGCTCGACGCCGTCCGCGGCGAGACGGTGACGCACGTGTTCGTGTCTCACACACATCGCGACCATTCCCCGGCCGCGGCCCCCAT
The DNA here is from genome assembly GCA_036395835.1 of Xanthobacteraceae bacterium. Taxonomy (GTDB): domain Bacteria; phylum Pseudomonadota; class Alphaproteobacteria; order Rhizobiales; family Xanthobacteraceae; genus AP-16. The sequence goes on along the minus strand of DASWCW010000260.1, from coordinate 13,057 downwards.
CAAGGCGGCGACCGGCGCCACGGTCGTGGCCGAAGGCCCGCATCGCGCCGCGCGAGCGTTACAGCTCGGCGAAAGTCAGCGGCTAGAGGCCAGCGCCGATCTCGCGTTCCGGCCCGACCTCGCCGTTCCCGATGGAGAAAGCGTGACCGGCGCCGGATGGACCTTAGAGGCCGTCGCGACCCCGGGCCATACCGCCAACCACATGGCATATGCCTATAAGGAAGGCCGCCTGCTGTTCTCCGGCGACCATGTGATGGCATGGTCGACGCCCGTGGTGGCGCCTCCGGACGGCGCCATGGGCGACTACATGGCATCCTTGCACAAGCTCGCCGCGCGCCCGGAGACCACGTACTTTCCGGGGCATGGCGGCGCGGTTCGCGACGCTCCTCTTTTCGTTCAGCATTACATTCGACACCGACAGGCGCGCGAAGCCTCGATTTTGCGTCGGCTCGCCAAAGGTACGGCCGATATCCCGACGATCGTGCGGGCGGTCTATATCGGACTGGATCCGCGCCTCGTCGGCGCGGCCGGGCTCTCGGTGCTCGCGCATCTCGAGGATCTGTTTGCGCGCGGGCTGGTTGCGACGGACGGCGAACCCTCGCTCCGAGGCGTCTATCGTCTGGTCGGCGCCTGAGCTTTCTTTGGCGGCGGGGCCTTGGCCGGAGCGGCTTTTTTGGTCTTCTGCTCCTCGGTTCCGGCGGCGTCGTCGATGTCCTCGATGAGGGCGCGAACCCGGGAGGCATTGGCGCCGAGATCGCTGCGGCCGTAGCGCGAAGCCGAACGGATGTCGACGCGCGCCCCTTCCCGGGCGGGGCGGATGCGCAGGGCGACATCGTCACGAAACCCCATGATCGGCGTGCGCGCCACCGCCTCGATCAGGCCGTCGCGGCGTCCAGGCTGCGGCGGGCGCGCGTCGACGATGCGCCACTTGCGCCGGGTGATCACCGCGAGCGCGGCATCGTAGGCTTCCTGCGGAGTCACATTGAGCAGCAGCGGCTCGATGTCCGGATAGGCGCCACGCTGCAACTCGGCCGCGCGCAGGCCGGCATAGGTGATTGGATTGGACTCGCGTGAGCGCAGCCGCGCGATCGCCTCGAAGCGAGGCGGATCGATCGGGTCGGTGGTGACGTCGTTGATGACCGGCAGGCGATAGGCGCGCGTGCCGAGATAAGCCGGATAGGCCAAGATCCCGATCCCGATCAGCAGCGCCAGGATCGCATGGCCGCCCCCCCTCAGACCCTCCCTCCAGATCACGATGAAGGCGCCCAACGCCAGCAGGATCGCGACGAGCGCCAGAGCCAGCGCGCCGCCGAACGTCGCCAGGGCCGGCACCAGCTCCAACAGCCCCGAGCGCACGATCGTGACCGCCAGCAGCACCACCGGAATCGAGAACACGGCGACCCGCCGCGACCAAACCGCGAGTCGGGACAGCGGCTCCTCGGGAAGGCGCGAGCGGATCATGAGCGGCACGCCGCGACAGCGAACCGGATCCGAGCCGAACCGGCTTTGCGTCGAGCCATCCGCTCATTCCGCCGCGGCTGCGGTGGGCAGCACGTAATCGCCGAACCGCTCGCGCAGCGTGATCTTCTGGATCTTGCCGGTGGCCGTATGGGGGATCTCGTCGACGAAAACCACGTCGTCCGGCATCCACCATTTGGCGATCTTGCCTTCCAAAAACGCCAGGATTTCCGACTTGTCGGACGATTGGCCCGGCTTGAGCACGATGATGAGCAGCGGCCGCTCATCCCATTTGGGATGTTTGACGCCGATCACCGCCGCCTCCGCCACCTTGGGATGCGCGATCGCCAAATTCTCCAGATCGATCGAGGAGATCCATTCGCCGCCCGACTTGATGATATCCTTGGAGCGGTCGGTGATCTGCATGTATCCGTAACTGTCGATCGTGGCGACGTCGCCGGTGTCGAAAAAACCGTCCGCATCGAGGATCTCGCCGCCCTCGCCCTTGAAATACGCCTTGGCGACGGCGGGGCCGCGAACCTTGAGACGACCGAAGGTCTTGCCGTTCCAGGGTAGCTCTCGACCGGCGTCGTTGGTGATCTTCATCTCGACGGTGAACGGCGTGTGGCCCTGCTTCTGCTGGATGTCGAGCCGGGTTTCGCCGGAAAGATCCGCGTAGGCGGGCTTGAGCGTGCACACGGTGCCCAGCGGGCTCATCTCCGTCATGCCCCAGGCATGAAATACTTCGACGCCGTAGATGTCCTGGAACTTGCGCGTCATCTCCCGCGGGCAGGCGGACCCGCCGATCACCACTTTCTTCAGATACGGCAGCTTGGCGCCGGTCGCCTCGAGGTGCTGGAGCAGCATGAGCCACACCGTGGGAACCGCCGCGGTGCAGCTGACCCGGTATCGATCCAGAAGTTGATAGATGGATTCCCCATCGAGCTTGGGACCGGGCATGACCATCGCGGCGCCCGTCATGGGCGCGCTCAATGCCAGCGACCAGCCATTGGCATGGAACATGGGAACCACCGGCATGACGATTTCGCGCGAGGAAAGCCCGATGCAATCCAGGGATATCGCCGTCATCGAATGCAGGACATTCGAGCGGTGCGAATAGACGACGCCCTTGGGATTTCCCGTCGTGCCCGACGTGTAGCACATGCCGGCGGCGGTATTTTCGTCGAACTTGGCCCAGGTGAAATCGCCGTCGACCTCCGCGATCCAATCCTCGTAGGCCACCGCGTTGCGCAAGGCAGTCTTCGGCATATGGGCGGCATCGGTCAAAATCACGTAGCGCTCGACCGACTCGAGCCGATCCGCGAGCTTCTCCAGCAGCGGCACGAAGCTGAGATCCGTCATCATCACCCGGTCTTCGGCGTGATTGACGATCCAGACGATCTGATCGGTGAACAAGCGCGGATTGACCGTGTGATAGATCGCGCCGATGCCGACAATGCCGTACCACGCCTCAAGGTGCCGCCACGTATTCCAGGCGAGCGTCGCCACGCGATCGCCCATCCCGATGCCGTCGCGGGCGAGCCGCTGCGCCACCCGCAGCGCCCGGGCCCGCACCTGCGGGTAGGTCGTGGCGTGGATCTCGCCCTCGACCGAACGCGAGATTACTTGCCGGTCGGCATGGTTGATGGCGGCGTGGTCGATGACCCGATGGCACAGCAGCGGCCAATCCTGCATCAATCCCAGCATGATGTTTCCTCCCAAGGGGCGGCCTGTTCCCGTCTCCATGGTACGGGTGAACGGCTCCGGGGCAAGACTTGCCGGCGGGGCCGAGCCGGCGACCCGCGCGAGTATAGCGCAAGCACCTCGCGAGGAGGCGCGCGAGGTGCCGCATCGGCAGCGAAAGCCTTGGCGATTGCTCCCATCGTAGTCTCGTGCTTCGTTCGGGTGCGGCCACAATAGCCGGCTGCCATCCGCATAGAAGATCGCACCATGCTCAGCAACCTCGCCGTTCGCGACATCGAGACGTTGGTTCACCCCTACACCAATCTTGCGCTGTTTCGCGAGAGCGGGCCGCTGGTCATCGAGCGGGGAAAAGGCGTATTCGTCTATGACAACCGCGGCAAGGCCTATCTCGAAGGCATGGCGGGGCTATGGTGCACGGCGCTCGGCTACGGCAATGAAGAGCTGGTCGAGGCCGCCGCCGCCCAGATGCGCAAGCTTTCCTTCGGCCACCTGTTCACCGGGAAGAGCCACGACCCGGCGATCGAGCTGGCGGAACGGCTGAAGGAAATCGCGCCGGTTCCGACCTCCAAGGTATTCTTCTGCGCTTCCGGCTCGGAGGCCAACGATACCCAGATCAAGCTCGTCTGGTACATGAACAACGCGCTCGGTCGGCCGAAGAAAAAGAAGATCGTCAGTCGCATCAAGGCCTACCACGGCGTCACGATCGCGGCCGCTTCGCTCACCGGCCTGCCCAACAATCATGCGGATTTCGACTTGCCGATTCCCGGCATCCTTCACGCCGGCTGCCCGCATCACTATCGCTTCGCCGCCGATGGCGAGAGCGAGGAGGAATTCGCCGTCCGACTGGCGGACGAGCTCGATCACCTGATCGTGCGCGAGGATCCGGAAACCGTGGCGGCATTCATCGCCGAACCGGTCATGGGCGCCGGCGGGGTGATCGTCCCGCCGCAGAGCTATTTCGAAAACATAGCGGCGGTCTGCGCCAAACACGACGTCTACATGATTGCCGACGAGGTGATCTGCGGGTTCGGGCGCCTGGGGACGCTGTTCGGATCGCAGGCGCTCGGCTTCCGCCCGGACGGCATCTCGCTCGCCAAGGCCTTGTCCTCGGGATACGTGCCGATCGCCGCCGTGCTGGTTCCCGAACGCATGTACGAAGCGTTGCTGACCGAAAGCCGCAAGATCGGCACGTTCGGACACGGCTTCACCTACTCCGGACATCCGGTCGCCGCCGCCGTGGCACTCAAGACGCTGGAGATCTATGCCCGCGATCACATGATCGAGCAGGCCGCGGCGAAGGCGCCGCAATTCCAAGCCCGGTTGCGCGCGCTCGGCGAGCATCCCCTGGTCGGAGAAGCGCGCGGCATCGGGTTGATCGGCGGGGTCGAGCTGGTCGCGGACAGGCGGACGAAGCGGGCATTCGAGCCGGCTTGCGGCGTGGGAGCACGCTGCGTGCGCTTCGCCGAGGAAAACGGGCTGATCGTTCGATCGATCGCGGGCGACGTGGTGTCGATCTGTCCGCCGCTCATCATTCAGCCGCAGGAGATCGATGAGCTGTTCGATCGCCTCACCCGGGCACTCGATCGGACGCTCGATTGGGCAAAAACCGAGAGGCTGCTCGCAGCCTGAACGAGCGCTGCGGGTCCGAGCTCAGCTGTTGGGGCTGTCGTGGTAGGCGACGCGCGGGCTATCGCCGGGTGCGAGCGGGGAATCTCCGTGCCCCGGCGCGAGCACGACCACCGGCGCACCGACCTTCACCCGATTGTAGAGATCGATCACGTCCTCGTTGGTCATGCGGATGCAGCCCGACGAGATGGCATGGCCGATATATTCCGGCTGATTCGTGCCGTGGATCCGGTAGAGCGTGTCCCTGCCGCCTTCGTAAAGATACAACGCGCGCGCCCCCATCGGGTTGTGCGGGCCGGGGCTGACAAAATCCGGAATATTGGCGAGGCGGTGCTTGATCTGGGCAGTGGGCGTCCACGACGGCCATTCCTCCATGCGGCCGATCTTGGCCACGCCCGACCATGCGAGCGCCTCCTCGCCTACGGTAACGCCGTAGCGGATCGCCTTGCCTTGCGGCAGCACATAATAGAGGAACCGATTGTCGCTATCGATGACGACCGTGCCGGGGGCTTCCTTGCGGTGATAGCCGACGAAATGCCGCTGATAGGTTTCGGGAATCGCCGCCTGTGCATAGGGCGCATTGGCCAGCAATTGCCGGTCCCTCGGCTTCAAATTGGCATCCGAGGCCGGAGCCAGCGTCGATTCCACACATCCGCCGAGCCCCAAGCCGATCAAGCCCAGGAGAACGAAAACAACCCCAACCCCACGCCCCATCATGGTTTTCCGTGTCCCCCTTTGACCGAGATCAAGGCGACGACCTTTCGGTGGGTTTTGTTAACTGAAATGAGGTCGCCATGCCAGATCCCCCGGGACTTCTTCCGCATCGCGTCCAGAACTGTTGCAAGAATGCCGCACTCCCGGCAGTCATTCGCGCACGTAGCAGCCTGACATAGCGGAGGTAAAGAACGCTTTAGCTTACGTTTCCTATCATTTCGTCGGCGTCCCGAAGGGCACCGAAACGTCACCACTGAAGCACACAGAAAAATCCCAGAATGCGGCTTTTTTCGTGCCCATTTCCGCCCCAGTCGCCACGCACCAAGCCCGCGGACAGTCAGGGGCCCAAGCACAACCGGAGGAAAGCCATGAGCAAAGAACGTCCGACGCCCCGCCATGACCCGACCGACCTCGGCGCGCGTTATGGGGAAATCGGCATCTCGGCCGTTGCCGCAGCAGTCCGCTACCAGGGCGACGCCCGAAACCCAGCCTACGCTCCGGCCGTACCGGATCCCGGCGCGCAGCCCAAGATCGCCGAGCAAGAGACCTCGTAGGCGGGCGGGCGCAATCCACGGCGCTGTCAGCTGGGGGCATCACACCTCAGTTCCATCAGGCATCCGCTGCCCACCAGGCCCGCGGCGCGATTTTCCTGGCGTGATCCTGCCCGTATTCGGCGTGGCCCGCGGATCAGACGTGTTGGCCGCCATTGATGTGAATCTCGGCCCCGTTCAGGTACGACGAAGTCTCCGTGCACAGCACGTAAATGATCTTCGCGACCTCATCCGGCGTGCCGAGCCGATGCAGGGGAATTTGCGCGACGATCTTCTCGGTCCCGGGGGACAGGATCGCGGTGTCGATCTCGCCGGGCGCGATGGCATTGACGCGGATCCCCTGCGCGCCGAAGTCGTATGCCATCTCACGGGTCAAGGCAGCGAGCGCCGCCTTCGAGGTGGCATAGGCGGCACCCGCGAACGGATGCACCCGCGAGCCGGCGATCGAAGTCACGTTGACGACCGATCCCTTGCTCGCCTTGAGCTCCTCGATCAGGCCTCGTGCGAGCATGATCGGCGCGAAGAAATTCACCCGGAATACCTGGTTCCATACCTCCAGCGTCGTATCGATCGAGCCCAGGCGAGAGCTGCCATCGGCCTTGGGCGAGATGGCGGCATTGTTGACCAGCGCATGCAGTTGACCGTGCTCGAGCCGACGCTTGATCTCGGCGATGGCGACCGTGGTGCTGTCCGGATTCGCCAGATCGACCTGGATGTGATCCTCGGGACCGGCTTCCCAGGGGCATTCCTCCGGGAATGGGTGGCGCGAGCAGGTGATGACCCGCCAGCCGGCGCTGGAGAATCGCTTCACCGTCGCGTGGCCGATGCCGCGGCTCGCGCCGGTCAACAGCAAGGTGCGGCGGGGTGTGTTCGGCATGCGGGTCTCATATGGTGCCGCAGTATCTTCAGGGATAGAGCAATGCCTTGCTCCACGGCGCGGCCGGTCCGCTCCGACGGAATTCCAGGCGATCGTGAAGCCGGAACGGCCGCTCGCACCAGAACTCGATGACAAGCGGCACGACGCGAAAGCCGGTCCAATTGGGAGGGCGGGGAATGACGCCGATGTTGAACTTGGCGGTGTAGAGCGCCACCGCCTTTTCGAATGCGTGGCGGCTCTCGAGCGGGGCGGACTGCTTGCTCGCCCAGGCGCCGATCTGGGCCAACCGCGGCCGGGTCGCGAAATAGGCGTCGGCTTCCGCATCCTCGACCCTCTCGGCCGCGCCGCGCAGACGCACCTGGCGCGCCAGGGACTTCCAGTAGAAAACCAGCGCGGCCTTGCGATTGGAGTCGAGTTCCCGCCCTTTTTGGCTGTCAGTGTTGGTATAGAAAACCAAGCCACGGTGGTCGAAACCCTTGAGCAGCACCATCCGAACATTGGGAAGCCCGTCGGCGTCGACGCTCGCCACCGCCATCGCGTTGGGGTCCGCGGGCTCCGACTGCGTCGCCTCCTCGAGCCAGGCCGCGAGCAGGGCGAACGGATCGTCCGCGGCCATGAAATCACCGGACGTTAACCAAGCCGGGCGTTCTATCGTCTGCGACATTCCGCGGAGCATCCCTGGGGCCGGCCCGTGACCGCACGAGCGTTGCTCGAGCCTCGTTATAGTCGAAGGCCGAGCCTATGGCATCGATCCGCGCGAGGGACCAGCTTCGCGTTGGCTCTCGCACTGGGGCTGGCGGCCGGGGACTGCAGCTACAAGCTCGGATCCCTGTTCAAGGACAAGGAAGCGGAGAATCCCGGCTATACGGCCACCACGCCTCCCGGCGCGCGGACGGACCCCGGCAAGGCGCAAGCGGCCGGACTGCCCTCGGAGGGCGACCTGGCGTTCGCCAGGGCGGCCGCCTCCGAGGCCCTGACCCGGGGCGGCAAGGACGTGAGCGTGCCATGGGAAAATCCCGGGACGGGAGCGCGCGGGACCGTCACGCCGCTGCCATCGACTTCTAATCAAGATGGCGTTCCCTGCCGGGACTTTCTCGTGAGCTATGTGCACGAGGCGAACGAGTTGTGGCTCCAGGGGGAAGCGTGCCGCATGCAGGACGGCAAATGGGACGTCCGCAACCTGCGACCCTGGAAGCGTTCCTGAGCACGGGTCGGTAGCGCCGCTCGTCGAGCGGCGCAGCGGATCGACGCTGGGCGCATCATGTTGCGGCGCCCGCGAATCGCCCCCACATTGAAGCCGAACGGGGGCTGAAGCCTCGCATTCTCGGAAAATCGGAGAGAATTGGATGCGCGACCCCTATGAGGTCCTGGGGGTGCAAAAGTCGGCGAGTTCGGAGGACATCAAGCGAGCCTTCCGGCGGCTGGCGAAAAAGCTGCATCCCGACGCCAACAAGGACGCGAAAGCGGCCGCAAAGTTTGCCGAGCTCAACTCCGCCTACGAGCTGCTGGGCGACGAGAAGAAGCGCAAGGCGTTCGACCGCGGCGAGATCGATGCCGAAGGCAAGCCGCGGTTCCACGGTTTCGAACCCGCCGGAGCCGGGCGCGGGCCGGGCGGGTTCGGGCGCGAAGGCCATTTCGAGACGTTCACCTGGGGGCCCGAGGGGTTTCGCCGCTCGACGGGCCGCGGCGGCGGGTTCGGCCGGTTCGAAGATATTCTCGGCGATATGTTCGGGAGCACCGCCGCCGGTTCGGGGCGATGGCGGTCAGCCGGCGTCGAGGTGGAGGATTTCGACGCGCTCCAGCGCGGCCAGGATATTGCGGCCGCGTTGACGATCACGCTCGAGGAGGCCGCGAGCGGCGCCACCAAGCGCATGCGGCTGCCGACTGGCAAGGACGTCGACGTCAGGATCCCGGCCGGATTGATCGACGGCCGGCAGATCCGACTGAAAGGCCAGGGCTTGCCTGGGCATGGCGGGCCCGCCGGCGACGCCTTGATCAGCGTCACGATCGCCCCGCATCCGCTGTTCAAGACCGAGGGCGCGAACCTGCGTCTCGATCTTCCCATCACGCTCTACGAGGCGGTCTTGGGAACCAAGGCTCGCGTTCCCACCCTCGACGGCACCGTGGAACTGGCGATCCCGCCGGGCATCAACGCCGGCCGGACCTTCCGGCTCAAGGGCAAGGGCCTGCCGATCCGAGGCGGCCGCGGCGATCTCTTCGTCACCACGCGGATCGTGCTTCCCGAGAAGAGCGATCCCGAGCTCGAGGAGATGATGCGGCGTTGGCGCGAGACCAAACCCTACGATCCGCGCAAGGCAATGCGGTGAGAGACCGAGACCGTATGGCCGGCCCACCCTCTTTCGCGGCGCTTCGTTCATAAAACTCGCGAGGAAAACCAGAGGCTTGCCTCATTCCATTTTACAAACGGAACACCTTTCGATTGCAAATACAAGACGCTGTAACTTTAGTGCCCGGAATGGATCGTCACCGGCATCGATAGCGGCGACGACCCGGACCAGCCCGGGCGCGGCAGCTGTCCGTCTCCGGTCAGCTGCGGCCTTTGCCCGTACCCCGGTTTTCGAGCTGGTCGTAGGCCAATTGCGCGATCTTGCGCAGCCGGTCGCGGTCAGCCGGCCCGCTCATCACATAGGCCTTGTTGTCGTCGACCCAGTAGAACGCCGCGATCTGGCCGGCGTCGCGGTAGCGCAGCGCAGTCTCCGGCGCATCCCAGCGCGCGCAGTAGAGCGTGAAGCGCTCGCCCGAGGAGCCCTCGTACATCAGGAATCCGGCGGCTCCGCTCGGTCCCGGCAGCAACCGGCCGCCGACCAGCTTGAGCCCGATCGCGCCGAGATCGGGCGCGCGCAGATCGTAGCCGAGCCGCTTCGAGAGCCATTGCACCAAGTGCGCGGACTCCGCACCCGGCACCTCGACCGGATGCCGAACTTCGACGACATAAAGCTTGTGCGCGTCGATGGCGTCCGTGGTCAGCGTCTTGCCGAGCACGGCTCCGCCCTCGACCGCGTCGTGTCCGAACCAGCCCAATAGACCGCCGATGAGAAACGCGGCGATCGCCGCGGCCACGGCCGACCGCGTCCAGCGGCGCTCGAGACGGCGTAGGCGCGCGAGGTCGAGCCGCGCGGGAACCGGCTCGAGCGCGATGCCGCCGTAGCGCGCCTTGATCAGCTCGGCTTGCGCCCGCCAGGCGTTCACGAGGGCGGCATGCTCCGGATGCGCGGCGAGCCAGGCCTCCACCGCCGCCTGCCGATCCGCCGGCAGCTTGCCGTCGATATAGGCATGGAGCTCCTCTTCGGTGACGGGCGATTCACGATCCATCATTGGTCCTCATTCATTTCACGCGGCGGAGCGCGGGGCGCTCCCCGTCGAGATAGGATTTGATCTGCGCACGCGCGCGTGCGAGGCGCGACATCACCGTGCCGATCGGCACGCCTTGCACTTCGGCCACTTCGCGATAGCTCAACCCCTCCAGCACGACGAGGAGCAGCGCGGAGCGCTGGTCCTCGACGAGCGCCGCGAGCGCCCGCTCGATGTCGCGTCCGCCGGCCTCGGGACCCGCCATCTGCGGCGCGTCGGCGTCGCCCAGCGGCGAAAGCGCGGGCCGCCGCGCCAGCGAGCGCAGCCGGTTGCGGTTGAGGTTGGTCAGAATGGTATAGAGCCAGCTGCGCACGTCGCCTCCATGAAACAAATGCTGCGAGCGCAGCGCCCGCACCAACGTATCCTGGACGAGGTCGTCGGCGATCTCCGCATCGCGGGTGAGCGCGCGCGCGTAGCGGCGCAGCGCAGGGATCGTCGCCTCGAGATCCTTCGCGAACGCGCTCAATCCGCCTCTCCTCGACCCGCGCGGCATCGTCGCGACGACCAGGCAGCGGCCCAGCCGAGGATCCGCTCGCAGGACCCTCGGCGCGGCGCCATCGCTGCATGGTGAAGAACACCCGAGGATTCCCGGTATTCCCGCGGCCGGCAGGCTGGGCCGGCCGTGCTTGAAGGGCCGGGAACGCTGTGCCATAGGAGGCCGACCCGCAGACTCCGCGTTCGATGCAGGAACCGCGGAGATTCTGCGTTCCATGTAAGCGGCAGGATGGCATTCGTCGAGCCGGATCCGGCGCGATCGCCATCCCGGCATCGCTGCGCGAGGCGCGTCATGGTCGAAGCCGGCGGTCTGCTGCGGGGCAAGCGCGGATTGATCCTGGGCGTCGCCAACAACCGGTCGCTCGCCTGGGGCATCGCCAAGGCGGCGCGGGCGCACGGCGCGGAGCTGGCTTTCACCTACCAGGGCGAGGCGCTCAAGAAGCGCGTCGAGCCGCTCGCGGCCGAGGTCGGCGGGCTCGTCGCCGGCCATTGCGACGTCACCGAGGAGGCCTCTCTCGACCGCGTCTTCGCGGCGCTTGCCGAGGCCTGGGGCTCGCTCGATTTCCTCGTGCACGCGATCGCCTTCTCCGACAAGGGCGAGCTCGACGGACGCTACATCGATACGTCGCCCGACAATTTCAACAAGACCCTGCAGATCAGCTGTTATTCCTTCACGGCGATCGCACGGCGCGCCGAGAAGCTGATGCGAAGCGGCGGCTCGATGCTCACGCTGACCTATTACGGCGCCGAGAAATGGATCCCGCATTACAACGTCATGGGCGTCGCCAAGGCGGCGCTGGAGGCTTCGGTGCGCTATCTCGCCGCCGACCTCGGCGCGAGCAACATTCGCGTCAACGCGATTTCGGCGGGCCCGATCAGGACGCTGGCCGCCTCCGGCATCGGCGACTTCCGCTACATCCTGAAATGGAACGAGCTCAATTCGCCGTTGCGGCGCACGGTGTCGATCGACGAAGTCGGCGAGACGGCGGTCTATCTGCTCTCCGACATGTCCCGCGCCGTCACCGGCGAGATCCATCACGTCGACGCCGGTTACCACATCGTCGGCATGAAGCATCCCGAGGCGCCCGACATCAGCGCCGTCCAGGATTAGCGCATTTCCGATCTAACCGAATCGCTACGATACGGTTTGTCCGACCCGCATACTCGCGTCCCCTCTCCCCTTGCGGGAGAGGGTGGCGCCGAACGAAGTGAGGCGCCGGGTGAGGGGTAGCTTGCAAATTCCGAGGAAAATCCACAACCCCTCACCCGCCTCGCTGCCTTCGGCAGCTCGGCACCCTCTCCCACAAGGGGCGAGGGAAAGCGCGTTTGCGGCTCAGGCAACCCGTGTTGTCGCGATTGAGTTTCACCGCAACTTGCTCTAGCGGCGCGCCTCCGGTCATGTCCAAGCCCCTGCTCTATTACGTCCGCCACGGCGAGACCGATTGGAACCTGGCCGGGCGGCTGCAGGGCCGTTGCGACACCTCGCTCAATGCGCGCGGAAAGAAGCAGGCGGTTCGCTGCGGAGAGATCCTGCACGACCGCTTCGCCCGCGACGGCCGAAATCCCGCCACGTTCGACTATGTCGCAAGCCCGCTCCTGCGCGCGCGGGAAACCATGGAGGGAATGCGCGAGCCGCTCGGGCTGTCGCCGACGGCGTATGGGATCGACCCGCGGCTTGCCGAGATGAGTTTCGGCGATTGGGAGGGGCTCACGCTCGCCGAAGTTGCGATGCGCGACCCGGAGCGGCTTGCCGCGCGCGAGCGCGACAAATGGGCGTTCGTGCCGCCCAACGGAGAGAGCTATCAGCAACTGTCGGTCCGCGCGGGCGAATGGTACGAAGCGTTGCGCCGCGACAGCGTCGTCGCCGCGCATGGCGGCACGATGCGCGCGCTCCTGGTCCACCTCGGCATCGAGCCGCCGGAAAGCGCGCCGCGCCTGAGCGTCGACCAGGGCGTGGTTTATCTGCTTGCGCCGGGAAACGTACAGGTGCTTTCCGCGCCGGCTCCCGCACAGGCGCGCGCGGTGATTTGAGCGGGAAGCCGCCGACTCACTGAGAGTTCACTTCCGCTCTTCAGGAAATGGCAAATGGCAACCATGCCTACAGCGGCTATTTGACCCCGGCAGTGCCGCAAGCTACGACACGGGCGAGGCGCAACCGCCATGTCGTTCAACACGTTCGGCCATCTGTTCCGCGTCACGACCTTCGGCGAGAGCCACGGGCCGGCGATCGGCTGCGTCGTCGACGGCTGCCCGCCCGGCA